>NZ_JAKEIP010000024.1 GCF_021474425.1 Streptomyces muensis
CCCACGAGCACAAGCCGACGCCCCCTCCGGCCAAGACGCCCCCCGGTGAGGAGCACCCCCACATGCCCGAGACCGGCGTCGGGATGGAGAGCGTCGTCGGAGGCATCGCCGCCAGTGGGGCGCTGCTGGTCGCGGGAACCGTCCTGTACCGGCGAAGCCGAGCGGCTCGCGCCGGTAAGTAGGAGAAGGTGAGGGTGCCGGGCTGCGGACAGTCCGGCACCCTCGTGCTGTCCCCGCCTGGAGCGGATCTGTGGATGGCGCAACGGTGTGAGTGGAGAGCCGGACACGGCTGGCGGCATTCCGGAACGCTGGAGCGGTCCACTCCGGCATCTAAGCGCTTCGACGTCGATCGTTGATTGAGGCCTTGGCGGCATGGAGTTCCACCTTGACAGGCCTGAATTTCCGGTGTGAATCTTGCACCGATTCGCTGTCGAAGCGCTTGCGCGGTAGGGGGAGCGGGACCGTTGGACGGTGGGAAGACGACGGCTCGCAGGGGCCCGCTCGGCGGTGCCCAGGAGTTCGAATGGTGGAAGATGCAGGACACCCGCCTGCGCGCGGGGTCGAACGCCCTCCTCTGGTTGACGCCCGAGTGCCCCCTCGATCTCGGCCAGGCCCGCCGAGTTGTCGAACTTCTGGTCCATCGCCATGAGGCCTTGCGTACGCTGATCGTCCGAGGCCCCGACGGCCTGCCCGAGCAGCGGACCGATGCACCCATGCCGGACGGGCTCCATGTCCTGGACGAAGCGGCCGACGGCCGTAGAAGCCTCGAACTCGCCATCGCTGAGACCGAGTTCGACCTGGCCCACGAGGGCCCGCTCAGAGTCGGGGCGCTGCGCGCGGGGGAGTCGGTGACCGAACTCCTCTTTGTGATCTCTCACTGTGTCTTCGACGGGCACAGTATCCCGCTGCTCCAGGCGGAGTTCGCGCTAGCCGTCCGCGAGGTCGCACTTGGCGCGGAGCCGGCAGCGCCCCGTCCTCGGCACCAGCCGCTCGACTCCGCCTTCGCCGAACAGAGCGGACCGCTCGCGCAGCATCGAGCCGCCTCGGCTGCCCATTGGGCGAGGGCTGTTCGTGAGATCCCGAACCGTATGTTCGTCCCGGCCCAGGACGACCTGATGCACCACTACGGGGCGACGTACCGCACGGACCGTCTGGCACCGCTACTCGCACTCGCCGCGAGGCGCCATCGGACCACGCCGGCCGTCGTCCACGCCGCCACCGTGCACGCGCTGCTCGCCGCGCTCTCCGCTGCCCCGCACAGTGTCGTGCGTAATCACTTCGCCGGCCGGACGGATGCCGAGGCGGAGACCATCGGCTGCTTTCACTGCATCCTGCCCGTGGTCGTGGAGACCTCCGACCGGCCCGATTTCGGCGCGCTCATCGAACGGGTGGCCATGCAGACGCTGCGCGCTCAGAGCCGTTACCGGATCGGATATCTGGCCCTTCGGCAGCTCATCTCGGCGGAAGAGCGTCGACGAGGGGTTGCCATCGCCGACGGCACCATAGTCAATTTCTCCTTCGATGAAGGTTTCGCCTCTCTGCAGCACAGCTCCGAGGAGGAGTTGCTGGCGGCGGCCGACGGCGTCGGTGAACTCGAACTGCTGATGGGCCGTAACGAAACCATGCCCGATCACCGAGGGCTGGACTCATATCTCATGACCCGGATCACCGATGGCGTCACGGTGACCTCGGCCACTTTCAACGGCGCGGTCTTCACCGCTCCGCAGATGCGGGCCTTGCTGATAGGCCCGGAGCAGCTGCTCGCCGCCCACCTGCAAGGAGATCTCGACTGGGACGGGATCTGCAGGATCGCCCAGAGCGGAGACCCCTACGCGCCGGCGCCGCCCGCCGTCACGGTGGTGGGGGTCGATCGGGTGCTGCTCGAACGGGTCGACGAGGCGCTCGCCTCGCACCCCGCGGTGCGCGCCTCCTCCACCACCGTGACCCCCGGCACCGATGGCACGGTGGGTCTCGAGTGCCGGGTGATCCCCGAACCCGGGACCGGAGAGCCATTCACCGACGCCGAGTTGAGGGAGCACCTGCTCTGTCAGGTGCGGGCCGGGGCGGTGACGGCGGCCCCTCAGCGCTTCGTGATCGAGGGCCAGGCGAAAGAGGGAGCCGGCCGGACCGGCCCGGCCGAGCCGTCGGTCCTCGCCCTGGTCGCCGCGGTCCTGGAAGTCAACGGGATGGCCACGGTCGATGAGGGCGAGAGTTACGCGGAGAGCGGCGGCCCGCTCGGTGCCGTCCCCGCGATCATCGATCACCTCGCCGAACAGGGCTACACCGGCCTCGGGCCGCACGACTTCACCCTGCCGATGTCCTTGCGCAGTCTGGGCCGACGGCTGCACCGCCATCAGGAGTGACTGGAAGCTCGAGGGAAGCGGACATCACTCACTCGTCAGGAAGAGGGGCCATGTCAGGAGTGGAGGTCACGGTACCTGCACGTGCATTCCTCGATGATCGCGGGCAAGGCGCGTTTGCGGAACAGCAGTTCCAGAGGGAAGTCGATCTCCAGGCGCGATTCCACACGGGTCATGAATTCGACTGCGGACAGCGAGGTGCCACCAAGCGCGAAGAAGTTTCCCTCGTTGTCGGCGGCCTGCGCTCCGAGTGCCGCGTACCACGCCTCCTCAATGGTGCCGCGGATGTCACTGTCGGTTTCAGTCACCATGTCTCCCTGCCGGCCGGTTCCGCCCCTGCGCCGCCTGCCTACCTGACACGGCCCAGAGCCCAGACACGGTCGGCGGGGCCTTCGATGCGGTCGGCCAGGATGCCGTCCCGGTAGATCTCCTCCTGCTTGATGTCCCCGGTCTCCAGCACCTCGGTCCAGGCGCGGGTGGGGCCCGTCCCCCAAGGCACCCAGGGGGTGAGGTCGTCCACGACGATGAGGCTTCCGGGGCGGCACAGGACACGGCAGTAGTCGATGTCGGACTTGACGGCGGCGTACTCGTGTCCGCCGTCGACGAAGGCAAGGTCGAACAGGGACTCACCGTGCTCCGCGATGTATTTCGGCAAGGCGGTGCGGGAGTCTTCCACGATCAGCTGATGCCGACCGGGGAACCGCTGGTCGATGAATTCCTTTCCGATCAATGCCGCCTTGTTCTCCGGCAGATCGAAGGACACCACCTGAACGTTGTCCGAGGCGGACAGGAACGCGTGGCTGGAGAAGCCGACATTGAATCCGATCTCGATGACGGTGCGCACCTCGGACCTTTGGACCAGCTCCATGAGATATGTCAGCTGTGGCACGCTCGAGGACAGCTCGGAGATCGATATGTCGCTGGCAAGCACGTGATCCCAGAGTTCCTTCGTGAAAGTGCGGATCGTGTCGGGCAGGCCAACTGAGTGACGTTCTTCCATGTCGGTCTCCAAATCATGGGGGAACATGCATGAGTGCATACGATTAGCGAAGGAATTTATTGAGGCACCATGGAACGTGCCCTTGCGAACACTGTCAATACTCCGCCTCAGGCCTGACCGGCTCCTGTGGCCGCCTGCCCGCCCTGCCTGCCCAGGGCTTCGCTGAGGTCTCTGAGTACTGGATTCCTGAAAACAACGCGGACGTCAGCGCCTGTCCCGAGTTCCTCGCTCAAGGTGCGCGCGAGCCGGATGGCGGTGATGGAGTTGCCGCCTGCGTCGAAGAAGTCGTCATCGAGGTTGATGTTGGCGTTGCCGGTCAGGGTACGCGCGCTGTCGACCACCAATGCGTCCATGGAGTTGCGGAACTCGTTGTCGTTCGTCATGTTGCTCGACGCCTTTCTGCGCGGTTCATCGTCCATCACCCTGATGAGTACGCCATGGCTCCCCCTGAATCAATCTGCGACCTCGGCGAGGTGATGGCGGCAAAGCCGTCAAAATGGGGCGCGGGGTGTGGCTATCGCGACCCGCGCTCCTTGTCGGGATAATCGTTGCGTTTGTCTCGCCGGCTAGACAAGCTCGCTCGCAGGCCGGACGGACAGTGGTCCTTGTCCTTGTCGTCCTTGCCCGTATGGCCGATCTGGTCGATGCTATGTGAGGTGGCTGTTTAATGTCTGATCGTGTTGCCGTGGTCGGGATGTCGATTCGCGCGGCCAAGGTGCAGAGCGCGGCGGACTTTTGGCGTCTTCTGATCACAGGGCGTTCTGGACGGCGTGAAATCGATCCCACGGAATTGATGCGGCGACGGGTGCCGAGTCACAAATATAAAGATCCAGCCTACGTGCCCGTCGCGTATGACATGGAAGATTGCCTCGGGTTCGATCCTCAAGCATTCGGATTCGGTCCATCTGAGGCAGAACTGACCGACCCACAGCATCGCGCAGTGCTGGAAGCGTGTTACCGGGCAGTAGAGAGCTCAGGATGTTTCATCGGTTCACTGCCTGATCGCGTCGGGGTCTTCGTCGGGTCACGGAAGAGTGGCTACGGTACACAGATCGAATACCTCTCAGCCGCAGCCGGCAGAGATGTGAATCTCGCCGAGCTTGCCATAGGGACCGATCCCGACTACCTGTCCAGCAGAATTTCCTATACCTACGGTCTCACCGGTCCATCGATGACCGTCCTGACCGCCTGTTCGTCCTCGAGCGTGGCCGTGCATCTTGCCTGCCAGGCAATCCTTGCGGGTGAGTGCGACTCGGCGTTGGCGGGCGGTGTCGCTTTGGACGCAACGGACGCGGGCTATACGTTCACCGCAGGCGGCATCTACTCGCCACGAGGTCGGTGCGAGCCATACATGGCCTCGGCCGACGGCACCGTGGAGGGCAATGGCGTCGCTGTCCTCTTCCTGCGACGGTTGGACGTGGCGTTGGCCGCGGGCAACCCGATCCTCGGCGTCATCGCCGGTACCGCGGTGAACAATGACGGCCGAGAGCGGGCAGGCTTCACGGCACCAGGGGTTGCCGGCCAGTCCGAATTGATCGAAGAGGCCCTCGACGTCGCCGAGTTGAGGGCCTCCAGTATCGGTCTGCTCGAAGGGCACGGATCAGGCACGAGCATCGGGGACGCACTGGAGATCGATGCCGCGATTCAGGCCTTTCGATCCACTGGAGCCGGTACCGACGAATGTCGGCTCCACTCCGTCAAGGCGAACATCGGGAATCTGACCGCGGCAGCTGGTGCGGCAAGCATCATCGGCTGTCTACTGGCCCTGCGGCATGGACAGATTCCTCCCAATGCTTCCCTGGTGGAAGGAGCTCCGCCAACCGATCTGGGAGGCACACCGTTCAAGCTGGCAGACACGCCGATCGCCTGGCAGCGTTCGGACCAGGGCCGGTATGCAGCGGTCAGTTCGTTCGGGTTGGGCGGAACGAATGCGCATGTGATCATCGGCGATGCCGAGCGGGAGTTGCGGCTTGCCTCGCGCAAGGGGCGGTACTGGCAATTGCTTCCGCTGTCCGCGGACGACCCGGAACGCCTTTCCGGAACCGTCGACGCTGTGCGTGTGGTAGTGGACGAAAGCTCGACCGAGGTTCGTCAGGACATCGGCCACACACTGCGCACCGGTCGCCCGGAGCTCCCCACACGCGCAGCTGCGCTGATCCCGGTCGACGCCGGGTCGGCCGACGGGAAGTGGCTGGCGCCGGAGCAGTTCCATACGGTTCCCGAAGTGCCGCCGACACTCGTCTTCTTGCTCCCCGGCGAAACGGTCAGAGCGCCGGACGTGGCGCTCGCTCTCTATCGGGCAGAGCCGGCCTTCCGGTCGACCGTGGACGACGGCCTCGAAGTCATGAAGCAGGTGCTGGCTCCTGAGATGTTCGCGGCTGTGCGCGACGCGTTCCTGCACGGCAGGTATCCGACCGCGACGAATGCGCTTCAGCCGGTGCTGCACCTGCTCGGCCTCGGACAGCACGCATTCCTCAGCGATCTGGAAATCAGCCCGGACTTGCTCATCGGCCACGGCGTCGGTGAGCTGACCGCCGCCCAGCTGAGTGGCGTCCTCTCGTTCGAGGACGCAGCGCGGGCGGTGTGCTGGCGCAGCCAGGCCATGGCCGACCCTTCGGAACACGCCGAAGCCGTTGTCCGCTTCACCCGTCGAATGCGCGACGTACGGCTGAACTCTCCTACCACGCCGACGCTTTCATGCGTTTCGGGGGCATGGCTGACCAGCGAGGAGGCGCGTGATCCAGGGTACTGGGGAGCGCAACTGGGTGAGCCTGGCCCCTTTGACGAGGTCCTGCGCTCTGTGGTGTCCGAGCACCCCACGGCTGTGTACCTGCAGCTGAACAGCGGGACGAATCTGCTTCAGGGTGCCCAGCGTTGGGGAGTGCCCGAGGATGCGGCCGTGGCCTTGGCATCCGATGGAGAAGCCTCGGACAGTTGGTGTTCGCTGCTCCAGGCTGTCGGAAGCCTCTGGGAACAGGGTGTGCGGATCAACTGGCAGTCCTATGCCGAGCGCGATCACGCACTCCGGGTCGACATCGCGCCACGGACCTTCGGGCGGATCCCGCACTTGCACCCTTCACTGCTGGAGCACTGCCCCGGGATCGACCCGGCGGAACTTTCCGGAAAGCGGGTCAGCTGATGACGTTCCAGGTAAGTGCCAACCCGGCTTCTCTGTCACAGCAGCGAATTTGGTTTACTGAACAGTTGCTGCCTGGAACCTCCAGGAACAACCTGTGTGTGCAGTTCGTCGTGCATGGAGAGCTGGATGTGCCGACTCTCCAGCGCGCGGTCAACGGCGTTGTCGAACGGCACGAGGTCCTGAGAACCAGGTTCGGGATCCTGGGTGATGCCCTCGTTCAGGATGTGCTGGACGAGGCCCGAGTCACGGTGCAAAGGCTCGACGCCGCCGATGAAGAATCCGTCTTCGCCAAAGCGGCGGAACTTGCCCGAGAGCCATTCGATCTGAGCGACGCGCCTTTGGTGCGTGCAGGCCTGGTGCAGGGCGGCAGTGGCACCAGAATCCTGGTGTTCGTGCTTCACCACGTTGTGGCTGACGTCCGGTCTCTGGACATCTTTCTGCGCGAGGTCATGGAGCTCTACCGAAAGGACAGGGCAGACGGCGGCCCGGACCTCCTTGATCTGCCGCCGACACGCTACGTCGACTTCGCGACACGACAGCGTGAGTGGGTGAGTACGCCGCAGGCCATCGAACGACGGGCAGCACAGATAAGCGAGCTTTCGGGATTCCCCGCTGTGGTCGACCTTCCGGCCGACCGCCCTCGGCCGGCCGTGCAGACGTTTTCAGTGGCGTCTTCGCACTGGCGCACCCCGTCATCTCTGATACGCAAGCTCGAGAAGGTGACGCGAGAGCACCGAGCAACCCTCCAGACGCTGGTTCTGGCTTCGTTCTCGGCAGTTCTGAGTCTCTGGTCGAGGCAGTCACGGCTACTGGTGGCGACCCCGCTGGCCAACCGCTCGTCGCTTGAAGCAGAACGGCTGGTTGGCCCCTTCGAGAACACCCTCGTGATCCCGACCGACATGACTGGAGACCCATCCTTCGCCGCGTACCTCGAGCGCGTACGTGACGCGCACCGGAGGGGCGCGTCGGAGAACGTCCCATTCGAGGAGATCATCGACGGTATTGCGCCCGAGCGCAGCCTGTCCTACAACCCGCTGGTGCAGGTGATGGCGGCATTCGAGGAAGCCTCCGTGCCGTACACGGAACTTCCCGAGGCCGAACTGGAACTGATCGACCATCAGACGGGAACCTCGCAGTTCGACCTGGTACTCAAAGTCACCCCGCTCGAAGGCGGCCTGGACTGCCGGCTTCAGTATTCGACCGACCTCTTCGACCAGGACACAGCGGAGCGGTTCAGCAGGCATCTGCGGCGGCTGTGGGAGGTTGTCGCCGCCACACCGGATGCCAGTGTTGGGAGCATCGACCTGGCGGACGCGGAGGAGCGTGCGGTGCTCTCCACACTGGGCACGGGCCCCGCGCGCCCAGTCGATCCCCGCGCGCTCCCTGTCAGGCTGTCTGAGACCGCGCTCGGTCGACCAGACGCCGTTGCGGTGAAGGCATCGGACGGTAACTACACATACGCGCAGCTCATCGAGCGAGCAGAGGCGATCGGTGCGGCGCTGACGGCCCGTGGGCTGCGGCCGGGCGATCTGGTCGGCGTAGCTCTTCCGCGCGGTCGCGACCTGCCGGCAGGTCTGCTCGGCGTCTGGGCCGCAGGAGGCTCGTACGTACCACTTGACCCTGCGTACCCCAGAGCCCGTCTGGAGCACATGACGCAGGACGCGGGCATCAAGGTCCTGCTGAGCACTTGTGACCTCACGGACCGCATCCCTGTGCCCGCAGATACTGAAGTGCTGTT
Organism: Streptomyces muensis; assembly: GCF_021474425.1. GTDB lineage: Bacteria > Actinomycetota > Actinomycetes > Streptomycetales > Streptomycetaceae > Streptomyces > Streptomyces muensis. Next base: position 8,238 of record NZ_JAKEIP010000024.1, read on the forward strand.
GTTGGACGAACCTGCTCTGCCGCTCCCAGCCGAGAAGCCGACCCCCGTGACATGCGGCGACCACGTGGCCTACGTGATTTACACCTCCGGCTCGACCGGGGCCCCCAAGGGAGTGATGGTCAACCATAAAAGCCTGGGGAACCTGCTGGACGACTTCATGTCCGAGTCCGGGTTCGGTACGCACGATCGGATGCTTGCCCTGACATCCTTGTCCTTCGACATCGCGGGTCTGGAACTCTGGCTCCCGCTGCTGGCCGGAGGAACACTGGTGATCGGGCCGTCAGGTGTCGGTGGCGACCCGGAGCGGCTGCACAAACTTCTCTCCGACGAGAAGATCACGGTGGTGCAGGCCACTCCAGCGACCTGGAAGCTCTACGCCGCGTCCCGCCGCGTCGCGCCGCCCTCGCTACGGCAGATATGGAGTGGTGGCGAGCACTTGCCGCACTCGCTCGCCCGGGCGCTGACCGCGATGGGGCCTGAAGTGCACAACCTTTATGGACCGACGGAGACCACCATATGGTCGACGCGTGCAGTGCTGCGGCGGCAGGACAGCGTTACCGGAATCGGGCGGCCCATTTCCAACACTCGCCTGTTCGTCGTCAATGCCGACGGCCTGCAGACCCCCATGGGGATACCTGGAGAGTTGTGCATCGGCGGTGCGGGGCTGGCGCTGGGCTACCTGGGCCGCCCCGATCTGACCGCACAGCGGTTTGTCGATATCGAAGGGCTGCCCGTCTACCGCACCGGAGACCTCGTCAGGTGGCGGTCCGACGGGAATCTCGAGTATCTCGGGCGTCTCGACGACCAGGTGAAGATCCGTGGGCACCGAGTGGAACCAGGGGAGGTCGATGCCGTGGCCCGCGCCTGCCCCGGCGTCCGGGACGCAACCACGCTGGCCGTGACGACCTCCGCAGGAGAGGAGCAGCTGGTCACCTTCGTGACCCCGGGGAAGGGCGCGGATCAGGCCGATCACACCACAGAAGGCTGGCGCGCCATCTGGGAGAATGCCTACGCCGAAGGCGAACCCGCCGAAGAAGACGACCTCAATCTGAAGGGCTGGCAGAGCAGCTATTCCAAACAGCCGCTGCCAGAGACGGAGATGCGGGACTGGGTGACGCAGACCGTTGACAAAATCGCCGCAACGGGCGCTCGCACCTTCGCGGAGATCGGCTGCGGCACCGGGTTGCTGCTGCTGCGCTTGGCTCCCGCGGCCGACCGCTATCTGGGTATCGACTTCTCCGCAGAAGCCATTGGTCATGTGAAGAGCGCGGTCGCCCGGCGAGGGATCACCGGCCAGGTGCGGCTGGCCACGGCAGCTGCCCTGGAGATCGGGGACATCGCCGACGGAGAGCTCTTCGAGTGCGTAGTGATCAACTCCGTTGCCCAGTATTTTCCTGGCCGGGACTATCTCACGGAGGTCTTGACCGAAGCGAGCAAGATCGTTGCTCCTGGCGGACATATTTACGTCGGTGACCTGCGGAGCCTAAAGCTCGCAGAGGCGTTCCATATTGGTGTGCTGGCAATGGATGACCGGCTGGGAGCCGAGGAGTTGCGCGCCCTCGCTGCACGGCACGCACTGGAGGAAGATGAACTCCTCATCGATCCCGGGTACTTCGCAGAGCTTCAAGACGCGCTTCCCGCGGTGACCGGGATCCAGGTATCGCTCAAGACCCCCGGACACGACAACGAGATGACGCGCTTCCGCTACGACGTCCTGCTGAAGATCGGTGGGGAGGTACCGGATCTGCCGCAGCCCTGTGAGTACCTCGACTGGGAGGATGTCTGCGACCTTGAGGGCCTGGACGGACTGCTCGCCGCGTCGAGTTCCGCCGCGGTCGTCGTCGACGGCATTCCGAATGCCCGCGTCGCACGCTTCGCCCAGCTCGTGTCGGGTGATGAGATGCCCCCCTTCATGTGTTCGCCGGAGGAGCTTGACGAAGTGGCCGCTCGCCATGGCTGGGACACTCGGCACGCCTGGTCCGCTCGCCTCCCGGAGCAAGGACGCATTCGGACGAGCTTCACTCACCGCAGCCGGTGGAGCGGGCACTTCCTTCACGAGCGGCCGACGGTCGACGGGCCGACGAGCAATGACCCTGGGCAGGGAGCTCGGCTACAGGTGCTGAAACACAGCGTGCGAGCCTTCCTGCGGCAGAGTCTGCCCGAATACATGGTGCCGAACCGCGTGCTGACCTTGCCGGCCCTTCCTCTGACCCCGAACGGCAAGACCGACCGGAAGGCCCTCAAGGCCATCGCTCGACAGCAGGTTTCCAGCACGGACCACGTCCGTCCAAGTGGACCTGTTCAGAATCTTCTGCACGAGATCTGGTGCGAAGTACTGAACGTGTCTCGAGTCAGCGCTGTGGAGAACATCTTCGACGCCGGCACCACATCCCTGCTTGTGGTGCGGATACGCCAGGAACTACGTGATCGGCATGGCATCGACATCCCACTGACTTCCTTCTTCACCTATCCGACGATCTCGTCACTCGCCCAAACTCTCGACCCGGAAATGGAACGTCACCACTCCGACGGGCGGCCTGCAAGACCTCGTGCGCAAAATGCCACCGCCGCCCGTCGTCGGCAGCGCCGCCGGCAGTGAGAGCCGAGGATTCCAGCTGAGAGTGCGATGCGGTACGTGAGGTGGCGTCCGATTCGCTGTCGCGGGTGCCCGCACCCCGGGGCGGTGCTGCTGGTCGAGACAATCCGCAAGTCCGGTCCGGATGCGGCGATGTCGACGGCACTTGAACCGTGGCGGATGGCCTGGGTGGTGCACGATCCGGGCAAGGTCCCGCTGGATGTGGCGCTCGCCGTCGCGCCGGCGGGGACTGCCCGGCCGATGTGTCCCGGCTGCGCTCCGCACCGCCCGCGCCGAAGTGCGCGAAAACGTCTGGCGGTTGTTCGGTGCTGCGGCACCAGACGCAGGCGGGTGAGTGATCGTGGACATCGACAGCGTCCTCGTCCTGGCGCACTCCTCCGAGAAGCAGGACGCCGCCGCGACCTGGAAGAAGCTCTTCGGACGCAACCCTGATGGGGTTCGTCGACCACGGACGCGGCGGAGCCGGTGAGCCGTTCGCGGGCCTGCTCCGGTCGTGAGCGCGGGCTCCAACACCGCCGCGGACCACATCGAGGCACCAAACTGGCCTGGCCCGGCTGCCGAAACGGCTCGGGCGGGGGCGTCGGACGCCGATCCTGATCCGCACCGATTCCGGCGGCTGCACCTGCGACTTCGTCGGTTGGCTCGCCCCGTGCGGAAGGTGCCTGTCGTACTCGGTCGGGATGACCATCACCGACCCCACCCACCAGGCCTGCGGCTGATCGTGCGCAAGGAACAGCCGTACCTCGGCGCCCAGTTGCGCTTCACCGACACCGACGGCCTACGGCTGACCTGCTTGGCTACCACCACGACCGGTGAGGACCGCATCCGCACCGCCCGCGCCACCGGCCTGCGCGTCAGCCCCCGTCGCTACCTCCGCCTCACCAGGCACCGGCCCTGAACCGACGCGACCACCGGAGCCGTGGACCCCAGCGCCCACCCGACGCGACAACCAGGCGCTCAACCTGCCCAGACTCGGAAAGCTCCGACCAATCACCCACCAACCAAGGGTCCGTCAGCAAGCTGACGACCCCCTTGCAAGATCGAGGTTAAGCGCTTCGACAACTGACCGAGAGTCGAGGCTCGCATCGTTCAACTCACCTAGTGATACTGGGTAGTTCGCACTGAAATGTTCCCTTGACAAGCCTGAATCTCGGTGTGAATCTTGCTCCGATTCACCATTCAAGCGCTTGCGCGCCAAGGAGAGCGAGGCTGTTGGAGGGCTGGTGATCGACGGCTCGCTGCGGCCTGCTCGGTGGCGCTCAGGGGTTCGATTGGCGGAAGGTGCGGGGCGCCTGCCTGTACGCGAGGTCGAACGCCCTGGCCCGGATGACACCCGAAGATCGGACGATGTACGGAGCGAGCCCAGGGAGTAGCAATGCGTAAAACCGTCAGCTTGGCAGGCCAGACCGCGCGACATAGGGCAGCAGGAGCCGCGCGGCAGCTGCGAGGCTCAGGTGTTCAGCTGCACAAGTCCGGCCTGCTGTTCACGGCCAAGCAGAGCTTCAGTACCTGGGAAGAGCTCGGTACCGAACTGTTCTCTCTTGCCGACTCCTCGACCTGGTGGATCGCCGATTGGCTGGTTTATGGAGAGTCCTTATTCCATGACCGCTACGAGGAAGCCATCAAGCGAACGTCGCTCAGTTACCAGACTCTGCGCAACTACAGCTGGGTGGCACGCGCGTTTCCGTTGTCCCGCAGGCATCAAGGTCTGAGCTTCAGCCACCACCTCGAAGTTGTGGCACTGGAGGAACCGGAGCAGGACTACTGGCTGCGGAAGGCGAAGGAACTGGGCTGGAGCAGAAACAAGCTGCGCCGGGAAGTCCGCAGCAGTCTGCTCATGCGGCAGAGCGAGCTGACGCAGTCAGGCGCCGAGTGCAATGAGGAGTCAAGTGGCGTCGCCCGCACAGCAGCCGGCTCCACGTCGACGCTGCTCCTGCGTGACACCACCTCCACGGCCGAAGCTCGCTCGCTGATACTTCAGTTCTCAGCCGATGAACTGGCAGGTATGGGTAGGGCCGCCAGGAGGGACAGTGAGTCGGTCGAGGCCTGGGTGGCGAAGATCGTACGGCGCGCCATCGACGGTTCGTGAATGAGTCAAGGGCGCAGAGCCGAGTACATCACGCCGGCATGGGCGGGGTACTTGAAGACGTTGCTGGTGAACTCGGCGCGATCTGCGTCGAGTTCATCGACTGAATGACGTTCCCTGTCTCGCGTCCCGCGGATCGACGTACCTTTTCAAGATGCCGAGCCAGATTCAGCTGTATGTGCGCCATCGACGTGGACCGTGAAAAGGCGCGCATCGAAATAGTGGTCTTCTGGTGACTGCACCACGGGGCCGAAGGGCACCCACGGCGCTCGCCCTTCGACGACGGGAACGAGAGCCCGCCCCACCAGGCAGATGACGGCCGCTCGCGGTACGCGCCTAATGGAGCGCTCGATATTTTCCAGTACCTGTTCTGCCACGGTCGAGCTAAAGGGCTCATAGAAGTAGAACACGCCCGCATCGTCGGGGATCTCAAATTCTTCCGCGCTCTGGTGGCGTATGTCGATATCGTTGCACCTCTTTGAGGCGGAGGCGTACTGCATCACATTTCGTGTGGCAATGTTGCAGAGATGCCCGGAAAGCTCGACCCCGATGATTCTCTTGAATGGAAATTCGGAAGCCACCAGAAGCACGCGGCCCTTACCGGAACCAAAATCGATGAACGTCACCTCCTCGTGGTTGACGGGAACCTGCGATATCACCGCCCTGAGGATCCCGGTGGGCGATGGGGAGTATCGATAGTTGTTGAGCAAGTCGAAGTTGTCGGCCTCGCCGGCGTCCCAGCTTTCGAAGGGGGTGCTTGTTTCGACTCCGAAGGAAACGTCGAATTTGTCGATCTGGTCGATCTCGGCGACCTTGGCGTCGAATGCCTCCTGGACTTTCAGGTAATCGAGGAAGTTCCGCCGCTTGTTCTTGTCAGTCACTACACTCTCCCGGCAAGTCTAGGGAATTCCACCTGAGGCATGTCCGATTGTTTCGCGGCGGATCAGGCGAAGGAAGGCATCTGGCTATAACGGCCAGGGGGCGGATTCATCGCTTGTCTCGCCGGCGGGACAAGCTCTACGTCCCGCTCCACGCATGATTGGGTCAGCCGCGGCTTCATGTAGCCCCCGCAGCCCGTTCACGCTTAGATATGTTCGATGTGCTGGAGAGATTTCACGCCTGGAACACGGCGTGCGAATTTTCGCAAGAGTCCTGCATTCCGCCCGGGGAAACCTTGACGGCGGTGCCGCGGTCGTGCTCCGGAGTTGGTAGCAAAAGCATGACAATGGGGGAGGCCCGATGGATTGGCTGTTGTCGCAACTTCGGGGTCGATCTGACGCTGAGGCCATGGTCGGGCACGGCGGTAGGGTCACGTACGCCGAACTCGCGGAGCGGACCACGGGCTGGCTGGCCGAGCTGACCCGGCTCGAAGTCGCGGCAGGCGAGAGCGTGGCAGTCGTCGGGAACGCCTCACCGAACATGGTCGCGCTCTTCGTGGCACTCGCCGTCCGAGGCGCTGTTGTGGTTCCCCTCGCCCCCACCGATCCGCCGAGGGATCAGCGGGAGCGCCGGATCGCGGCTGCGCATGCGACCCGTGTCGTCGAGTTCAGCGGTCCTGATGACTGGACTGTTCGGACCGTAGGGACACCGGACGCGCCAACGCCGCGCCTTCTCGCCGAGCTCGCCAGAAGCGGAGAGGCTGGGCTGCTGCTGTTCTCCTCAGGCTCGACGGGCGAGAGCAAGGCCGTCCTGCTCTCACTTCCGCGGCTGCTCGACGGCTTCCGTGGGTCGTCGCGCCCTCGGCGAACGCTGCAGTTCATGGCGCTCGACCACATCGGTGGAGTCAATACGTTGTTCCGCTCCCTCGTCGGCGGCGGCACCGTGGTCACCGAGCCGCGACGCACCCCTCAGCATGCGTGTGAGGCCATTCAGCGTCATGGCGTCCAGGTTCTACCGACCACACCGACCTTCCTCAACATGTTGCTGCTTTCCGGCGCTTACCGGAATCACGACCTGTCCTCGCTCGAACTGATCACCTACGGCACGGAGCCCATGCGCGAGATCACCCTCGCCCACGCGGCCAGAGTGTTCCCTCATGTGCGGTTCAAGCAGACCTACGGACTCACCGAGACCGGCATCCTCCCCACCCGATCGACCTCGTCGAACTCGTTGCGGATGGACGTCGGGGGACAGGGATTCCGGACGAAGGTGCGGGACGGGGTGCTCTGGATCAAATCGCCGAGCGCCATGCTCGGGTATCTCAACGCGCCCAGCCCGTTCGACAAGGAAGGGTGGCTCAACACCGGAGACGCGGTCGAAGTGGCCGAGGACGGAACTCTCCGCGTACTCGGACGGCTGTCGACGCTGATCAATGTAGGTGGAGAGAAGGTGTCTCCGGCCGAGGTCGAGAATGTGCTGCTCCGGGCCGGCAACGTCTCCGACGTCATCGTGACCGGACGGTCGAACGCCGTCACCGGGCAGATCGTCACGGCCACGGTCGAACTGGTCGAGCCGGAGGAGAAGAGGGCACTGAACCGTCGGCTGCGCCAGTTCTGTGCCGAACACCTACCGCCCCACAAAGTTCCGGCCGTCATCACCGTCTCGGACGCTTCGTTGCACGGCGAGCGATTCAAGCGCATGGGGGGTGCCGTATGAACCTCACCACGGATCAGCGTCCGGTGGCGGTCATCAGCGGAGGCAGCCGAGGTTTGGGACTGGCGCTGGTGACCGACTTCCTGGAGCGCGGATACCGCGTGGAGACCTTCAGCCGGACCGAGTCCGCCGAGCTCACCGCGCTTCGCGAATCGACCGCTTCGGACGCGCTGTTCTGGTCCTCGGTCGACGGAACGAACGCCGAGGCGGTCGAGGAGTTCGTCCGTGCAGCCGTGCGTCGCCACCGGCGCGTCGATGTGCTGGTGAACAACGCGGCGACCGGGCTGGAGGGCCTGCTGACCCTGACCGCCCCGACGGCCATCGACACGGCACTGCAGACCAACGTGACACTGCCGGTTCTGCTCACCCGGGCCTGCCTCAAGCCCATGCTTGCCCGTCGGACCGGTGTGGTGATCAATCTGTCCTCCATCAACGCGCTGCGCGGACAGACCGGCGTCGCCGTGTACGGAGCGGCGAAGGCGGCACTCGACGGGCTCACTCGCGGTCTTGCCCGTGAAGTCGGCCCTGCCGGGGTCCGGGTGGTCAGTGTCGCCCCCGGATATTTCGACAGCGAGATGACCGCGGGCATCGGCCAGGCCCAACGCCGCCGCATCGTGCGCCGGACGCCGTTGGGCCGACTCGGGTCGGCGGAGGACGTCCTGGGCGTCATCAGATTTCTCACCTCGCCCGGCGCGAGCTTCATCACCGGCCAGACCATCACCGTCGACGGTGGTTACACCTGCTGAACCCCTGCTACGGGGGCCGGTGGTGCATATGAACGGAGTGTGATTTCAATGAACAAGCGGGACACGGTCAAGGCCGCACTGCTGGAGATCGTGAACGAGGTCGCCGGCCCGGTCGAGCACCTGGACGACGACCAGCTCCTTGTCGATCAGCTCGGGCTTGAATCGCTGCATCTCGCGCGGCTCGTCGCCGTACTGGAGATGGAGCTGGACATCGACCCGTTCTCCGACACCTTGCCCATCACCAGTGTGCGCACGGTCGGTGACCTGCTGGAGGCGTACGACCCGGTCGTCCTGCCTCGCCTCGGTGCCGGCGAGCCGTCATGACACAGCCCCGAACAGACGGGCAGCCGATCGCCATCGTGGGCATGGCCGCCCGTTTCCCCGGCGCCACGGACGTGGACCAGTTCTGGGACGTGATCCTCGCCGGGCGCGAGACGATACGCGACCTCGGCCACGAGGAGTTGCTCCGTGCCGGTGCGAACCCGGAGTGGCTGAAGAACCCTGATTACGTGAAGGCGACCGCCTCGATGGACGACGTCGACCTCTTCGACGCCGCCTTCTTCGACATCTCCGGCCGCGAGGCCGCCGTCATGGACCCCCAGCAGCGGATCTTCCTGGAGACCTGCTGGCATGCATTAGAGAACGCGGGTCTGCGCACATCCGCCGGGACCGGGACGTCGGTCGGTGTCTTTGCCGGCAGCGGTGGTGTGCTCACCAGTTACCTTCCCGAGGTATTGAACAGCGCCGGGCCACTGGAGGATCCCACAGCCTCCCTCGAACAGCTCGGGACCGACAAGGACTTCCTCGCCACCCGGGTGTCGTACAAGCTCAATCTGACCGGGCCCAGTCTGACGGTGCAGACGGCTTGCTCCACCTCGCTGGTCGCGGTGCACCTGGCCGTCCAGAGCCTGTCGCGCGGCGAGTGTGACGCCGCACTGGCCGGCGGCGTGAACATCAGGCTCCCTCAGGCCGCCGGGTACTGGCACCGCCGGGGCGGCATCCTGTCGCCGGACGGACGTTGCCGCCCGTTCGATGTCAGTTCGCAGGGGACGATCTTCGGCAGCGGAGTGGGCGCCGTCGTCCTCAAACCCCTGGCCGACGCGCTGCGAGACGGTGACACCGTCTACGCCACCATCCTCGGAACCGCCGTCAACAACGACGGTGGCGGCAAATCGAGTTACGGCGCCGCGAGCCTGTCCGGCCAGCTGGCCGCGATGCGTCAGGCGCTCCAGGTGTCCGGAGTCGATCCCGCCACGATCGGCTACGTCGAGGCGCACGGAACCGGGGTGCCGCTCGGTGATCCCACCGAGATCGGCGCGCTCAAGCAGATCTTCGGACAGGCCGATCCCTGCGCCATCGGGTCGGTGAAGGCGCTGATCGGGCACATGGAGGCGGCCTCGGGCATAGCAGGCCTGATCAAGGCCACTCTGTCCCTGCACCGGGGACAGATCCCGCCCAGCCCGTATTTCACGGCGCCGAGTCCTCGGCTGAAACTGCACGACACGGGCTTGTTCGTCAATACGGCGCCGCTGCCCTTGCCCGGATCTCCCCGCCGGGCCGCGGTCAACTCCCTCGGCATCGGCGGAACCAATGCCTTCGCCGTGCTGGAACAGACACCGGAGATCACGCGGGCGGATCGGCGTCCTGGGTACGAGCTCGTCACGATCAGCGCCAAGAGCGCGGACGCGTTGCGGGAACTGGCGGAGCGGTGGGCGAACCGACTGCGCGAGCCGGACGCAGCCCTGAGAGACCTGGCCCATACCAGTCAGGTCGGTCGCCGCGCGCTACGACACCGGCTCAGCGTCATCGCCGACACCGGGAACGCGGCAGCCGAACGCGTCGAAACGTGGCTGAGGGAGGGGACCGGAGCGGCGGACGAGGGGCAATCCGCGCGGGCCAAGCCGAGGGTCGGATTCCTCTTCCCCGGCCAGAGCTCCGAGTACGCCGGAATGGCCGTCGAACTCCACCGTGAGCAACCGCTGTTCCGCGCCGCACTGGACCGGCACGCGGAAACCTTCCGCCGCCTCACCGGAGTCGGCCCCCTCGACGTGTTCGCCGACCCTACGGCGCAGTCGCGGGCGGAACTGCTTCAGCCCGCGGTCTTCCTCCTGCAGGTCACGTTGGCAGAGTTCTGGGGCTCGTGCGGGGTGCGGCCGGACGCCGTGGTCGGTCACAGCCTCGGCGAGTACGCGGCCGCCTGCGTGGCCGGCGTGTTCAGCGTCGAAGAGGGACTGGAGCTGGTCTGCGCGCGGGGCCGCGCCTTCGCAGCTGTTCCCGGCAGCGGCCGAATGGTCGCCGTCGGCTGCACCGACGGGGCCGAGCTGGAACGGCTGGTCAAGGCCAAGGGCGGTTCGGCGGCCGTCGCCGCGTACAACGCGCCGGAACGGTTCACGGTCTCTGGATCGGACACCGAGACAGGCGAGTTGGAAGGCGAGTTCCGACAGCGGGGCTGGGTCACCGTCCCTCTGGGCACGACGCATGCCTTCCACTCACCGTTGGTCGCTCCGGCTGTCCCCGCACTGGTCCAGGCCGCAGGCCGGATCACCCACCGGCAGCCGGTCGTGCCGATGGCACTGAACCTCACCGGCACCTGGGCGGGCCGCGCGGAGATCGGTGCGGAGTACTGGGGACGGCAGCTCACCTCACCGGTCAGGTTCACGCCCGCCGTCCGCGAACTCCTCGGCGGGGGCTGCACGGTCTTCCTCGAAATCGGCCCAGGCCGGACGCTCACCACCGCCGGCCGTACTCAGTCCGAGGGCGATGTTGTCTGGTTGCCCGGACTCGAGCCCAGGACCCCGGATCCCGTCACGGTGCTCGCCCACCTGGCGCGTCTGGACAGGGCAGGAGTACCAGTCGACTGGGCGGAGTACTACGCGCCCTTGCAAGCGGGCAGGGTCTCCGCTCCGCTCTATCCCTTCGCGCGGGACCGGCACTGGACCGCACCGGCGCCCTCCGGCGCAGAACAGCCCGCGCGACCTGCCGGAGACCCGAACGCACGACCGGTCGGAGACCTGCCCGCACGACCGGCCCCAGACCTGCCCGAGCTGAACCGACTCGCCCTGCCCCAGTCCACACAGCGGCGTTACGAGACCACAGTGGCCGCGAGGGCTCCGCGGGCGCTCGCCGATCACGAGATTTCCGGCCGCCTCGTCGTGCCCGGGGCGTACCACACCGCCTGCCTGGTGGAGGCGGTGGCCGGCGACTCGGCTGCGGTCGTCGAGGATCTGGTCTTCCCACGAGCGCTGGAGGTCGACGAGGCGCGACACCGCCTCCAGCTGGTGCTCACCCCGGCCGGAGACCAGAGGTTTGTCGCACAGTCGCTCAGCCTGGCGAACGCGGACGATCCGCTGGCCGACGAGTCGTGGCAGGTGCACGCGGAGGGACGGATCCAGCGGACCGACCCCCGCGCACAGCCGATGGACCGGTCCGCCCACCTCGCGGGCCGACCGGTCTCCCCGGCCGATCTCTACCCGCTCTTCGAGGCGGCGGGCTTCCGGTTCGGCCCGGCGTTCCAGTGGATCGAAGAGCTACGGCTGGACGGTGAGGACAGCTCCGGCGACCTCAGCCTCGCGGCGGACTCGCCTCGGGAGCGCACGATGGCACTGCTCGACTCCTGCGTTCAGCTGGCCATTGCGGCACGCATCGTCCGTGCTGCCCCCGAGGACGGCGTGCTGCTGCCGTTCCGGATCGAGCGAGCCGTGTTCCACGCCTCCCGCAACGCCGCGGAATCAGGAGTGGCGCGCATCCGGCACCGCGAGGCCGATGCCTCGGGAGCACTTGCCGATGTCTCCCTGACCGACCACGAGGGCAACCCGCTGCTCGAACTGTTCGGCCTCCAGCTGAGAGCGGTCTCCTTCCGTTCGCCCGAGGCCGAGATCTACGCGGACCAATGGGAGTTGGCCGAGGCGGCCGGTGACCCCTCGCCCACCACCGGGACGTGGATCGTGCTCGCCGACCCTCAGGGGCACTGGCGTCCCGCGGTCACAGCGCTGGAGGCAAGCGGCAGCCGATGCGTGATCGCCGAGGCGGGCACGGACTTCACCCGACTCGGCGATCATCGATACGTACTGGATCCCGCCGACGCGGAACACCTGGCGCGACTGTTCCGCGACACCGGGCCGGCGAGCGTACTGCACTGCCTCGGCCTGGACGCACAGAACACACGGACCGCCTGCGGCAGCGTGCCCGCGCTCGTGCAGGCCACCGAACGCGCCGACTGGACGCCCGATTCCGTAGTACTGCTGACCCGCGGAGCGGTGGCCGTACACGAGCCCGGGGAGGTCGGCGACCCTTACGGGGCGATGCTGTGGGGCCTTGGCCGGAGCACCGCGATGGAAGCACCTCGGCTGAACCTGCGGTTGCTCGACGCGGACCCCCGCGACCTCACCGGCGCGCCGAGTGTCCCGTCCGAATGGCCCGGCGTCGAAGCCGCGATCCGCGACGGACAGCTCTACCGGCCCACGCTGCACCGCGAGTCGGCGCTGCCGACACGCCCCGGCCGGCTCGGCACCCACGGGTGCTACCTGATCACCGGGGGGACCGGAGCGCTCGGTCTGCGTACCGCGGCGTGGCTGGCCAGGCGCGGGGTGCGGCACATCGTGCTCGCATCGCGGCGTGCGCATGAGGCACGGATCGAGGAACAGATCCGGGAGCTGGAGCAGTCAGGGGCGAAGGTCACCCTGGCCGGCCTGGATGTCACGGACGAGGCCGCCGTCAAGCAGCTCGTCGAGCGTGTGCACCGGGAGCTGGGCGGCCTCAGGGGCGTCGTCCACGCGGCCGGTGTGCTCGATGACGCGGTGCTGTCGCAGCTGAGCTGGGACCGCTTCCGATCGGTACTGGACCCGAAGGTCGCCGGTGGTTGGCACCTGCACCGCGCCACTATGGACCTCGACCTCGACCACTTCGTCCTCTTTTCCTCCACGGCTGCTCTGCTCGGTGCGCCCGGGCAGGCCCATTACGCGGCTGCCAACGCATTCCTCGACGGACTTGCCCACTACCGGCGCGGGTTGGGACTGCCTGCCCTCAGTGTCGGCTGGGGGCCGTGGGAGGCGGGTATGGCGGCGCAACTGAGTGAACGCCTGCAGACCCGGCTCGTGGAAGGCGGGTTCACTCCGCTGGAGGCCGATCCGGCGTTCGCCGCACTCGACCGGCTCCTGGCCGGCCCCGGCGGTCACTACGGTGTCTTCTCCGTGGACTGGTCCCGTTACCTGAACCGGTTTCCCACCGGGCGGGCCGTTGCCATGGGCGAGGGAATGCCTGCCGGGGACGGGGCAGAGGCGGGCAGGCGGCTGCGGCGGGACTGCCTCGGCGCCACACCGGAACGTTGCCGAGAGCTGGTGCTCGGATACCTGCGCTCCATGCTGGCCACCCGACTTGGCATGTCCGAGGCCGCCATCGACGAGGACCTCAGGCTCCACGAAGCCGGGCTCGATTCGCTGGTGGCTGTCGAAGTACGCGGCCAGATCTTCCGCGACCTGGACGTCGACCTGCCGCTCACTGGTCTCCTCCAAGGCAAGGCCCTGCGCCTGCTCGTCGATGAGCTGGCGGAACGCCTGATGCTCGACGCCCCGGTCCAAGCCGTCGCCTCCACGGAGGTGCCGACCACCGTGGAGCCCTTTTCACCAGAGGAGGCGGAACGCCTCCTGGCCAACCTCGACTCGCTGACCGAGGACCAGATCCAGGCACTGCTGCCCTGGCTGGCCGATCAGGACGGACCCTCGTGACCGACGACATCCAGAACTGGGGCATACGCAAGAGGCTGGAGGCGGCACTCCGGTCGCGCGCCAACCAGGCGCGGACCGAACATCCGCTCTCGTACGCTCAGCGCCCGCTTGTCTTGCTGCATCGGATGAATCCGGACAGCGCGTCCTACAACGTCGCCTTCACCGCCCGGTTCACCGGCGGATTCGACTCCGCCACGTTCGCCAGCGCCGTTGCCTCGCTGGTCGGGCGGCACGCGGCCCTGCGCACCACCTTCAGCGGCACCGACCGCCAGACGGTGCACGGTTGGCTCGAACCCGATGTCGCCGAAGTGGACGCCCGCCAGTGGAGCCGGCAGCAGATCGAGGACGCGATACGTCACGCCTATCTCGCTCCGTTCGCACTGTCGACCGGACCGCTTGTGCGGGTGCGGACGTATGCGGTGGCGCCGGGAGAGGCCGTGGTGCTGCTGGCCGTGCACCATGTGGTGTGCGACTTCTGGTCACTCGGTGTCATGGTGGCGGAACTCGAGCAGCTCTACCTGGCGGAGGCGGAACGCAGGCCGTCCCAGCTGCCCGGAGGCAATGTCCCCTACAGCGATTTCGTCGCCTCTCAGCAGGAGCTGATCCAAGGGGAGAAGGGCAGCAGAGCTCGTGCCTATTGGCATGCTCAGCTCGCCGGCCGGCTCGAACCGGCCCAATGGCCCACCTGCGAACTCGGCCCGGACACCGACGGCGGCGGATCGATCGTGGTCCCCGTCGCCACAGAGCTCGCCGACGGTGTGTTCGCGCTGGCCAAGGAGGAAGGGGCCACGCCCTACGCCATCCTGCTGACCGTCTTTCAGGTCCTCATCGGCCGCTACACCGGACGGCACGACGTCCTGGTGGGGTCACCCTTCGCCGGCCGGACCAGTCCGGCGCTGGCCGAGTGCGTCGGCAACTTCGTCAACCCCGTCGTGCTGCGTGCCGATCTGAGCGACGCGGTGGCGTTCCGGGAGCAGCTGGACCGTACCCGCCGCGACGTCATCGACGCGCTGGAGTACCAGGACTACCCGTTCGAGTTGCTTGTCGGTGAGCTGGCGCCGCGCCGGGTGGACGACCGCAACCCGATCTTCCAGGCGATGTTCAGCTACCAGAAACCCAGCCGTTATCCGGCGCTGGCCGGTCTCTACGTGGCCGACGACGGCGCGGCCCCGGTCGGCTGGGCGGGGCTGACCGCGGTGCCGTTCCGGCTGGACCAGCAGGACGACCAGCTCGAGCTCGTACTCGAGGTCGTGCACGACGGCGACCGGCTCGTCGGGCTGCTCAAGCACCGCAAGTCCGTCTTCTCGGCTCAGGCGGCTCGTCAGGTGGCCGAGAACTATCTGGCACTGCTGCGCGCCGCGCTCGCGGACCCTGACCGCAGTGTGGCGGAACTGCCGATGGCGTCCGAAGTCACCCCGGGCACCGATCGGCGCACGGCCGCGGCCCGTGAGTCCGTCGGCGCGGTCCCTCGCAGCGGCACCGCGCTGCGGGGTATCGAGCAGCGGATCACGGCGATCTGGCGGCAGGCGCTCGGGCGTGAAGGGATCGGGCGGGAGGACAACTTCTTCGACCTCGGTGGCAACTCCATGCTGCTGGTGAAGGTGCACGAGATGCTCGCCGACGACACCGCGGACACTCCGCTGAAGATCAACGAACTGTTCCGCTACCCGACCGTGGCCAGTCTGGCCCGACGCCTCGACCAGACCGCCGCTGGGACCGGTCCGGCGTCAGATCGAGGTCGGGCGTCAACCAGGCGGGCACAGCTGGCGGACGGAACGGCCCGCAGCGCACGCCTGCGCGCACGGACACGTCGTCAGCCGGATACCGACAGGGGCAACGATGACTGACGGGAGCATGGTCGATCCGACGGCCCGGCCGAACGATGTGGCCGTGATCGGCATGTGCGGCCGGTTCCCCGGAGCCGGGAGTCTGGCTCGGTTCTGGAACCGGCTGCGTGCCGGGGACGACATGCTGACCACGTTCACGGACGCCGAACTCGCGGCCGCCGGGGTGCCGGAGCAGGTGTTGCGCGATCCCGGCTATGTCAAGCGAGCCGCTTCCCTGCCGGACGCGTTCGACTTCGACCACGAGTTCTTCGGCTTCACCAAGCGCGAGGCGAAGCTGCTCGATCCACAGCAACGCATACTGCTCGAGGTCGCATGGGAGCTGCTCGAGACCATCGGCTACTCCGGGGCAACGGACGCCCAGCACATCGGGGTGTTCGCAGGTGCGTCGATGAACACGTATCTGACGAACGTCGTGGCTCGTTCCTGCGACCCGCTGGGCTACGACGGAACCGAGCTCATGATCGCCAACGACAAGGACTACCTGACCACCAGGATCTCGTACAAGCTGGGCCTCAACGGGCCGAGCGTCAATGTGCAGACGGCCTGTTCGACGTCACTGGTCGCGGTGCACATGGCCGTGCAGAGCCTTCTCGCGGGTGAATGTGACATCGCCCTGGCAGGTGGAGTGTCGGTCATCGCCAACGACCATCCGGGCTACGTCTTCAGCGAAGGAATGATCCTCTCCCCGGACGGGCGGTGCCGACCGTTCGACGCCGACGCGGCAGGGACGACATTCGGTGACGGGGTGGGTCTCGTCGCTTTGAAGCGGCTGGCCGAGGCGATCGAGGACGGCGATCAGATCCTCGCGGTGGTGAAGGGCTCGGCGATCAACAACGACGGCTCCGACAAGATCGGATACACCGCTCCGAGCATCGGCGGGCAACGGGCCGTGATCGCCGAAGCGCAGGCGGTGGCCGAGGTGGACGCCGGCACCATCACCTACGTCGAAGCCCACGGCACCGCCACAGCTCTGGGCGACCCCATCGAGTTCGCCGCGTTGAGCGAGGCCTTCGCCGACGGAGGTGCCCGGCCGGGTCAGTGCGCCTTGGGCTCGGTGAAGGCGAACATCGGGCACGTCGCCGCCGCGGCGGGAATTGCCGGCTTCATCAAGGCGGTACTGGCACTGCGGCACCGGGAAATCCCGGGCCACCCCGGATTCACCCGGCCCAACTCCCAGATCGACCTGGTGGGCAGCCCCTTCTACATCAACACCCTGCCGATGTCCTGGCCATCGGGTGACACCCCTCGCCGCGCCGGAGTGAGTTCGTTCGGCATCGGTGGCACGAACGCTCATGTCGTCCTTGAGGAGGCACCTCCCCCCTCCGGGCGGCCCACGAGGGCCGAGGGCCCGCAGACACTTGCTGTGAGTGCCCACAGCGAGGCGGCGCTGCGCGAGCTGGCCCGCCAGTTGGCCGACGCACTGGAAAAGCCGGACGCGCCCGACCTCGTGGACGTGGCTTTCACGCTGCGGCGGGGCCGACGCGGCTCTTCGCATCGCTACGCCGTCACCGCGGCGGACCGCGCCGGCGCAGCGGCCGGATTGCGCGCGCTCACCGACGGCAAGAGCACGGCCGGACGGGTGGCTGAGACCACCCCGACCGTATCGTTCCTGTTCGGCGACGTCCCGGCCGAGGAATTCAGTGAGCTGTCCGAACGGCTTTCCGCAGTCGCTGACATGGAGGAGCGGTCCACCGAGTTTGCCCTCCAGAGCGCTGACGACCCGTCGGCGGCTCTGCTGACCGCGAGCCGGGTGCTCGCGACGCTGTGGACGGAGTCCGGGGTTCGGCCGGCGGCGGTCGGGGGAGCCGGGGTGGGCGAACTCCTCGCAGCCTGCTTCGCCGGGGTCTTCGAACCGTCCGACGCGCTGGCACTGCTGTCCTGGCGTGCTGGAACGGCCGCGCAGGTCCCCGAGGTGCGCCCCAGAGTTCCGGACATCCCCATCCTGTCGGCCGTAGTGGGCGGCGAACTGCCGCAGTCGCGGGTGCTCGACCCGCTGCACTGGACCCGAGACATCTGGGAGGGCGACCGGCTCGCCGAGGCGTTCACCGGCCGTGCGGCAGAGAGCACGGCCGTGTTGGCCATCGGAAACCCCTCAGTGCTCCCGGCAGGCTCCGGCCTCGACGACGAACAAGTCCTGCCGCCCTTGGAACGGTTGCTGACCGTCGCGGGTCGGCTGTGGACGCAAGGCGTTCCGGTGGACTGGTCCGCCTGGTACGGAGGGCATCAGTACCGCGTCCCCCTGCCGGTGCACCCGCTGGAGCGCACCTTCCTCCGTCTCGAACCGCCGGCTTCCTCCGTCCAGGAAGAGCAGAGCCGCGGGCAGAACCCCTCCGAGTGGCTGTACACAGCGTCATGGCAGCGCCTCGACCCAGGGGCGGGCGGGTACCCGGAGAGCGCCTTGCCCACCGGCCCATGGCTGCTGTTCGCGGACTCCGGCGGGGTCGGCGACTCGCTGGCGGACTCCTTGCGCGAACAGGGCGGTGAGGTGGTGGTGGTCCGTCAGGGCGCCGCTTTCAGCCGAGCCGACGCCATTTCCTTCGTCGTCGATCCCATGGATTCCGGCGACTACGAGAAGTTGTTCGACGCGCTGGCCACGGACGGGCTGACTCCTGAGCGGGTCGTCCACCTCTGGTCTCTTGACATCGTTCCGGGGCACCTCGCAGCCGACAGCCTGGATCACGCCTGCGGTCTCGGGCTGTTCTCCGTTCTGGACGTCGCCAGGCAACTCGGCCGCGGTCCGGTCGGCAAAGGCGCGCACCTCGGGGTGGTGGCCCGTGAAGTGCACGACATCACAGGCGGTGAAGTCCTTGCGCCTGCCGCCGCGATGACCGGCGCCGCCCTGAACCTCATCTCTCGGGAATTCGCCGAACTCCGTTGTCGAAGCATCGACATCGGCACGAGCGCCCTCGCACCGGAAGCCCTCCTCGCGGAGATCGTCGCCCCGACCAGGGCGCCGATCGCGTTCCGGAACGGGCGCCGTTGGACACAACGGTTCGTTCCCGCGTTGGCAGCCCCCGGCCCGTCGATCCCGGCCAGTCGGCTGCGGCCCGGTGGCGTGTACCTCGTCACCGGCGGACTCGACGAGATGGGGCTGGCCCTCGCCGGCCACCTGGCGCGCGTCGCCGGGGCCAAGCTGGTACTCACCAGCGACTCGCCGCTTCCGCGACCCGACGAGTTCGACCGATGGATCACCGAGTACGGAACAGCCCACCCGGTCAGCCGAAGGATCGAGGCCATCCGCAACGTCGAACGTCTCGGCGGCACGGTCATGGCGGAGTCCGTCGACGTCACCGACGCGGCAGCGATGCGGGAGCTGGTCGGCACCGCCCGTCAGCGGTTCGGCCGGATCGACGGATGGTTCCACTGCGCCGACGCACCACACGACCAGACCCCTTGCCGGGTCGACCGCACTGACCGGGCCGCCTGGCGGCAGGCCCTGGCTCCCAAGGTCCGCGGCGCGCTGGTGCTCGCCGAGATCTTCGGGGGCACCCTCGTCGACTTCGGCGTCACGATGTGCTCACTCACCTCGGCGCCCGGCGGAGGCGACCTGTGCCGTTCGGCAGCCGACGGCTTCCTTCACGCACAGGCGTCCGGCGTGGACGGCCTGATCACCGTCACCTGGGACGAATCCCTGCCACCAGGGCGGCGCGCCGATGTCCTCGACCTTGTACTGCGCTCCGACATGCCGTCACTGCTCTCGGTGTCCCTCACCAACCCGGAACGCCGCGTCCAGGAGCAGGGGGCTCTCCCGGACCCGGTGCGCCCCGCCCTCGCTTCCCCCAGGCAGCTCCACGGGAATGAGCTCAAGGCGGCTCTGGCGAAACTGTGGTCCGAAGTGCTGCAGAGGGAGATCAACCGTTACGACCTGAGCATCTTCGACGTAGGCGGCGACGAACTGATCGTGGTCAGGCTCGCCCGGCGGATCGAGGAAGAGCTCGGTGTGCCGCTGTCGGCTGTCGAACTCCTCGCGAACCCGACCATCGATCACCTGGCGGCAAGCCTGGGCCCCGTCTCGATCGTTCACGGTGGTGGCCCGCGGAGTGACTTCTCCTGATGCCCTTTTCCGGGATGCCCCCACGACGCCTCGTACACGCCGAATGTCACCGCCAGCACCACGCCGGCGATCACGAAAGGGCCAAGAACGCATGACCGTCCACAGCAGCCCGAGCGGTCCGCTCGAGCCGGACGCGGGGACAATCCGCACGTCCGGTTCTGAGGGGACCGGGGTGGAGCCCCTGCTCCAGGAGATTGCCGCAATCGTCGGTGACTACTTCGACG
Organism: Streptomyces muensis; assembly: GCF_021474425.1. Lineage (GTDB taxonomy): Bacteria > Actinomycetota > Actinomycetes > Streptomycetales > Streptomycetaceae > Streptomyces > Streptomyces muensis. The sequence goes on from NZ_JAKEIP010000024.1 coordinate 28,106, forward strand.
TTGAGCCCGAACGGCTGTATCCCGACGTCGCGTTCGCGGACCTCGGGGACTCGATGTCGCTGCTCGGCATGGCGCAGCGTCTGGAGGACCGCTACGGCTGCAAAGTGCCGCTGCGGCAACTCTTCACCGACGTCCAGACTCTGCCTGAGCTGGCTGCATATCTTCGCGCGCACGCATCGACGGAGAAACTGCCGCGAGGAGAGGACATATCGCCCTCCACCACTGCCTCCACCACGACAGCCTCCGCCCCCGATGCCGTAGCCACCTCGGCGCCGGCCCCGGTCCTGCCGCAGCCGCTGGACGGCGCCCTGTCGCCAGGCGCCTCCACGGCCGTGCAGGACCTGATCAAGGAACAGCTCAAGGTCATGCAGAGTCAGCTTCAGCTGCTGGCGGGCGGCGAACCGGTCCCTGTAGCGCTCTCCCCGGCGCGGCCGGATGGGGCGAGAACGGTGGTGCCACTCGCGCCGGGCGCCCGGCGCGACGCGATCAGCCCCGTGGAGACGGCAGAGCGCGTCCGCTATCTCAAGAAACTCGGTGACCGACTCAGTGCCCGGACCAAGGGCTCGAAGGAATTTGCCCAACGGTTCCGGACGATGGTCGCGGACAGCCGGTCCACTGTCGGCTTTCGCCCCTCGATCAAGGAGATGCTGTACCCGATCGTCGCCGAACGCGGGCAGGGTTCACGGCTGTGGGACATCGATGGAAACGAGTACGTCGATCTCACCCTGGGATACGGTGTCCACCTCCTCGGTCATAATCCGCAGGCTGTCATGTCGGCTGTTCGCGAGCGGCTGGACGTCGGATTCAGCCTCGGGCCGCGCACTCAACTGGTCGAGGAAGTCGCCGCCGGGGTACTCGAACTCACCGGCATGGAGCGTGTCGCCTTCCTCAACAGCGGCACAGAAGCGGTCATGACCGCGGTTCGGCTTGCCCGGGCAGCGACCGGCCGCGACAAGATAGTGGTCTTTTCCACCGCATACCACGGTCACTTCGACAGTGTGCTTGCTGTGCCCACCCATGAGAACGGCGTGTTCGGCACCCGCCCGCTCGCACCCGGTATCTCCCCGCATGCGGTGGAGAACGTGTACGTACTCGAGTTCGGCACGGACGACGCACTCGACTTCATCAACAAGCACGGTCCGGACCTCGCGGCAGTTCTGACCGAGCCGGTGACCCTGCGCACTCCTGGTGTGCAGAAGCCCGATTTCCTGCGCGCGCTCCGGGAGGTCACAAGGGCCCATGGCACAAAGCTCATCTTCGACGAGATGGTGACAGGTTTCCGTTGTCATCCGGCAGGCGTGCAGGGGCTGTACGGCATCGAGGCGGACCTGGCCACCTACGGCAAGATCGTGGGAGGCGGCATGCCGATCGGCGTGATCGCCGGGCGCGGCGGTGTCATGGACTCGATCGACGGCGGCGTCTGGAATTTCGGTGACGACACCGGCCCGAGGGTGGAATCCACCTTCTTCGGCGGCACGTTCAACCAGCATCCCCTCACCATGGCGACGGCCAAGGCGATCCTCGACCACCTCCGTGCGGAGGGACCTGATCTGCAACGGAACCTGGACCGTAAGACCGCGATGTTCACGGACCAGCTGAACGCCGACTTCCATGAGCTCGAAGTGCCGATCGAAGCCCACAGGTTCTCCTCGATCTTCAAGTTCGAGCACCAGGCGAACATGGATCCGTTCTATTTCAATCTGCTCGACCGTGGTGTGTTCGTCTGGGAGTTGCGCAACTTCTTCCTCTCCACCGCGCATGAGCAGGCCGATCTTGACCATATCCGCACCGCGGTGCGTGAATCGGTCGAAGAATTGAGGGACCACGGCATGCTCGGCAGCAGCCGCACTGAACCATCAGGCCCGCTGCCCCGTGAGGCAGCGCCTCGCAGCACCCTCGCGCAGCGGCAGCTACGGGCCCTCGACCAGGGCGGCGTGCCCGCCTTCGAGATGTCAGTCGGGTTCTGGCTGGACGGCTCACTCGACCGCGTCGCCCTGCGCGGCGCCGTGCAGGACCTGGTCGCCCGCCACGAGACCCTGAGGACCACGTTCGCTTCGGACGACGGGGACACCCTTGTCGTCCATCCCGTACGGGAGATGCCTCTGAGCGACGTCCTGACCGAGTACACCTGTGGCGACGAGGACGACCTCGGCCGCTTCCTGCGGACCTGGGCCGAACGACCGCTGGACCCGGTCGACGGGGAGGTGTTCCGCGCCGCTGTGGTGGAGGTCAGTCCGCAACGGCACCTGCTGCTGGTGACGGTGCATCACGCGGCGGTGGACGGCTGGTCCTACAGCGTCCTGCTCGACGACCTCGTCGCGCTGTACAACGCCAGGTGCCGCGGCACGAGTGCCGAACTGCCCCCGGCGGTGCAGTTCCGGGACTATGTCACCTGGCACGAGCGAGTCACCGCCGGCCCCACCGCCGCCAAGCACCGTGACTTCTGGCGTTCTCTCCTGAAGGATGTTCCGGCGGCGGAATTGCCGTCATCGGGGCAGCCGGGCCAATTCCCCTACCGCGGGGTACGCCACCATGTTCTCCTCGACTCCGAGTTCTGCGGGCAGATGCGCGATGCCGCCCGCAATGAGGGGGTCACGGTCTTCGCCTATCTGGTGGCGGCCTGGGGGGCCTTGCTGCAGCGGCTGACGGGGCAGGACGACATTCTGGTACCGGTCGCGTCCGCCCGGCGCCCGCAGGAACTGGACCGGACCGTCGGATATTGCTCGAATCTGCTGCCGTTGGTCCTTCGCCGACCTGCCGACACGTCGGTCGCGGACTACGTGGGTGACGTATTGATGCAACTGGTCACCGCGCTCGAACGCCAGGACTACCCCTTCGCGGATCTGATCTCGGAATTCGCGCCGCCGGGGGCGGGCTTGCGAAGCAAGTTGTTCACAACGGCGATGTCGTTCTACCGCCAGGTCGTGGTACCCCCCATGGACGGACTGACGGTCTCGGAAGCCGACTCGTTGCCGATCACACACACCGGAAATCTCCTGGCACTGAACATCGTGGAGAGTGCGGACGGGCTCCGGTGTGAGTTCGACGCCGCAGCCGATGTCGTCGATGCCGACCTGGTCGAGAGCCTTCCGGGGTACTACCGAAACCTGCTCAGCGCCATGGTCGCCAACAATGAGCGCCCGTTGGGCGAGCTGGACCACGAAGGCGAGGAAGGCCTGGCCGGCCGATGAGCGGTAGGTACGGCCTGTGGGCGCCGGCCTCGAAGGGCCGGCGCCACCTCCGCCGTTGAGCGACTCGACGCCCCGCCTGCAGCCTTTGGGCCCCTGCCTCATCGCCGTGCCGGCCGGTCATGCGGAGTAGGCGTCCGCCTGGATGCCGTAGAGATCGGCGTATCGGCTTCCCGGAATGCTGACCAGTTCGTCGTGGGTGCCCGCCTCGATCAGTCGGCCCTTGTCGAGGGTGAGGATGAGGTCCGCCCCGGTGGCGGTCGAGAACCGGTGAGTGACGATCACCGTGATGGCGCCGGTCCGCTCGGCAACCTCCCGGGCACGGGCGATGTAGCGCTCAAAGATCTGCTGCTCGCTCGGGGCGTCGAGAGACGCCGTGGGTTCGTCCAGCATCAACAGCAGGGGACCGGGGCGCATCGACGCCCGGGCGAGAGCGACCTTCTGCCACTGTCCCTCGGACAGATCGACGCCCCCGAAGTCCCGGCTGAGCTGTGTCTCCAGTCCGTCGGGAAGCGCCCCGACCAGCTGCTCGGCGTCGGCTGCCGCCACGGCCCGGCCGACGCTCTGGGCATCCTGGGCGTGCGGCAGGTCACCCAGGCCGACGCTCTGCCCGAAGTTCGTACGGAACCGGCCGAAGTCCTGGAACGCCGCACTCGACCGCGCACGCCAGCCCTCTGTGTCCAGGGTGGAGAGGTCCACACCGTCGACGAGAACTCGGCCACCGCTGGGCCTGTAGAACTTGCAGAGGAGCTTGACCAGTGTCGTCTTGCCCGACCCGTACTCGCCGACCAGCGCGACCACCGAGCCCGCCGGCAGATGGACACTGACGTCGTCCAGGGCGGGGCGTCGAGCGCCGGGATACCGGTAGGTGACGTTCTCGAAGGTGATTCCCTCGCGCAGGACCTCGGGTGAAGACTCCGTCCCGGCCGCCTCGGACCGTGCTGAGGCGGTGTAGTCGCGCATCCACAGGTAGGGCTCGATGAGCCGTCCTGCCCGGGCGACGTTCGCCGTGTAGTTCACACCCGTGAACACCGACTGGCGCAGACTGGTCGCCACGGTGATCGCCAGCACGATGTCTCCGGCCGAGCTGTGCCCACGCACCACCTGAACGACGATCAGAGCCAGCCCGGCGCCGAAGCCGAGCGTGAAGACGGTCCAGCCGCCGAGCTTCCAGGCCGCCGCGACAACTCGCGCCCGATAGCGGCCGGCCATGGCGGTGTCCCACGCGGCGGCCTGTCTGCGGGCCAGCTCGGTTCCCGCCCCCGACACGCGGATCTCCTTGCCCGCGGCTCCGTCCGTACCGAGGTCGAAGAGCCGGCGCTGGAGACGGAAGGGTTCGGCCGTGGCGGTTTCGGCCCGGATGATGGCGTTGCTGCCCTTCTGGTCGAACCAGAGCGGCAGCGCCGCGCACACGAGCAGCAACAGCAGCCAGGGGTTGATCGTGCCCAGCAGGAAGAGGGTGACGACCAGTTCGATGACGACGAAGAGGACACCGACCGCCGTCCACAGGCTGAGCACGAGTTCCCACGCGGAATTGCGTATGACGGTCAGCCGGTCGAGGTAGTCCGTGCGCTCCAGGTGCTCCAGGCCTTCGAGGGTCGCGATGTCGCGGTAGAGACCGGGATTCACATCGAGGATCGCGACCTTGCCGATGAGGATGCCGGCGGTGTTGCCGTCGAGCGCCCCCAGCACGATCAACATGGTGCCGCCGAGTCCCGCCCCGGCCGCGCAGGCCACGGCGGGCCAGACCTCTCCGCGAAGCGTCGCGTCCACCGCGCCGCGCAGGGCCAGGGCGTTGCCCGCGACGGAGGCCACCATCAGGGCGGGAATGACGAACTGAAGGGACGTCAGCCACGGCGAACGGCGCCAGGACAGCCGTAGCAGTTCGTACCAGAGGGAGAAGTACCGCCGACGCCGGATCGGTTGCTCGATGGCCCGCTCGGTCATAGGTACTGGTCCTCCTCCAGCCGGTCCTCGAAGCCGCGCTTGAACCGCGCGGCCTGGATCGTGAACATGTTCGCGTACCGGCCGTCGGCCGCCATGAGCTCGTCGTGCGTGCCCGTCTCCGTGATACGGCCGTCCTCCAGCAGGACGATCCGGTCGGCCTGGCGCACGGTGGACAGCCGGTGCGAGATCAGGACGACGCTCGCACCCGACCTGCGCTCGCTGAGCCTTGCGAAGACGTCGAACTCCGTCCGTACGTCGAGGTGGGCGGTGGGTTCGTCAAGAACCAGAACGCTCGCTCCCCGGCGCACCGCGTAGAGGACGCGGGCCAGGACGACTTGCTGCCACTGCCCGCCCGAAAGGTCGACGCCCCCCTGCGCGCCGCGGGTCAGCGGGGTCTCCCAGCCGGACGGCAGACCCTCCAGCACCGCTTCCAGCCCCGCTTCGCGGGAGGCGGCCTCGGCGTCCGCCCGTTCCGCGGGCCCGCCCGCCCTGCCGATGACGACGTTGCCGTGCAGGGACAGGGGGTATCGCACGAAGTCCTGGAAGGCCACCGCGATCCGGCGGCGCCAGGCGTCCGGGGCGAGCGTGGCGATGTTCCGTCCGTCCGCGGTGATGGCCCCGCCTGTCGGTTTGTAGAGCCCGCAGAGCAGCTTGATCAGGGTCGACTTGCCCGCTCCGTTGAGTCCGACGACGGCCAGCAGTTCGCCCGGCCGGATCTCCAGATCCAGACGGTCCAGAACCTGGCGTTCTGTCTTCGGATAGGCGAAGGAGACCTGTTCGAACCGGATGAGCGGTGGACGCTCGCGGTCCTCGGGTTCCGGCACCCGTCGGCCTTCGATGCCGGCCACCGCCGCTTCCTCCGGGGCGAGCAGCTCGCGCAGCTCCCGCGCGGCGCGCAGGCACTCGGCGGAAGCCACCGCGCTCCTGAGGTCCTCGCTCCAGCCGAGCGCCTGGAACACCGTCCATCCGGTGACGAGTACCGCCGTTTCCACCGCGATGGTCGTCTCGCCCCGCACCGCGCTGTGCGCCACCAGGGCGTACACCGCGCACAGCGGGATGCCGACGAGCAGCAGCTGGCTCCACTCGGCGCGCAGCATCCGCCCGATCGCCGCCCAGATGGGTTTCTCCATGGCCAGGCTGTGCCGCTGAATCTGCTCGACCGACCAGTCACCCAGCCCGAAGACACGGATGTCCTTGCCTTCGGCCGGGGAGATCGCCGAGTCCTGCCACATCTGCGCCTTCGCGCCCTCCACCGTGCCGGAACGCCACGTCCGGACATACCGCAGCGCCTGTCTCTGCCGCAGCGCCCAATTGGCCAAAGCGGGCACGAGCACCACAGGGACGAGCCACCAGGCGTACCCCGCGAGGACCACACAGGATCCGGCGACGCCGAGGAGGCCCGCGAGGATGCGCAGGACGGCCACGGCGCCCTCACCCGGAGTGTGCTCGGTCCAGTTCTCCGGGTCCGCCTTGGCCGCGCGGATCAGGGTGCGCGCCTGCGGTGTCTCCAACTTGTCGATCGTCGGTGTGGACGACACCAGCTCGGTGATCGACGCCCTGTGCACGCCGTCGATGGTGGTCTGGACCAGGAAGCCCAGTGGCTCCAGCACGGTGTCCATGACGTGCCCGAGCAGGAGGACCGCGACAAACGCCACCAGCGGGGCCAGGGCCGCGGCCAGTGGTGGCAGCGTCGCACCCGCTGTCTCGAAGCGCCGTATCAGTGCCGCCAGAATGACGGCTGTCGCGGCTGGGAGCAGTCTGCTCAGCCCCATCAGCACGGCCAGGAGCCAGCTGTGGGAACGCTTGGCGCAGCCGAGAGTGCGCAATAAGCGGAGCCCGTCGGCAGGGATGGTCACGTGGTCCTCTCTCCGTGCGGCCCGGTCCTGGCTGGTCCAGTCCTGGGGTCGCTTCCCGGGCTCCGGCCAGGACAGCACTCCCTTGCGTGTGGCGTGCACGGAGTGAAGAAAGGGGGCGCGGATTGACTGCTCTGTCGAAACGCTTCGATTCCAACGATCGTTGAAGCTAACAGCAAAGCCGACCGGCGACAAGGCATACATGTGGCACAACTGAGCCTCTACGGCCAGGTATTGAGCGCTGATTTTCGAAGCGCTTCGACGTCACCGCCACCGCCACCGCACCGCCACCTCCGTGGCTTCGACGCCACCTCCGTGGCCGAGCAGGAGGTCGCGTCAGGGCCCCACCCGTCGCCAGTCCGTCACCGGGCCGGGATTCGTGTGGTCGCCAGGGGTGACCCAGAAGGCCTTGCCCAGCTCGGCGCTGAACTGGGCACCCGTCCGGCCGTCGCCGGAGGACCGACCGGTCAGCCGCCGCCCGATCCACGGCAGCAGGTGCTGCCGGGCGAACCGGGCGTCCGCGACCCGCCGTGCGACCCACCCGGGCGGCAGCGTGGCCGGCATCGGCGTACGCCACTCGGTGTCCTCGGGGTCGTAGCCGAGCGTCTGCCACACCGCCTCCGCGACCCGGCGGTGCCCCTCGGCCGTCAGATGCAGCCGGTCCACGTCCCACACCCGGGGGTCGCCGAGCGACGGCGCCCCGTAGAGGTCGACGACGATCGCGCCGTGCCGCTCGGCCAGCTCGTCGACGCAGGCGAACAGCTCCTCCATACGCGGCCGGAACCGCTCGAGGACCGGCCCCTGCCGCCCCGGGCTGCGCATCAGCACCAGCTGTCGGCACGACGGGGCGAGCTTCTCCACCGCCTCCTCCAGGAGGCCGCGTACCCGTCCCATGTCGCACTTGGGCCGCAGCGTGTCGTTGAGCCCGCCGACCAGAGTGATCACGTCGGCGCCCATCGCGGCCGCCACGTCGACCTGCTCCTCGACGATCTGTCCGATCAGTTTCCCGCGCACCGCCAGGTTGGCGTACCGGAAGCCGGGTGTACGGGCGGCCATCCGCCCGGCGAGGAGGTCGGCCCACCCCCGGTAGGAACCGTCCGGGAGCAGGTCCGACATGCCCTCGGTGAAGGAGTCGCCGAGGGCGACCAGGCTGCTGTGTGTGGGATTCGTCTGCATGGCGACAGAAATGGTAGCCCGAGGACCATACCCATTGGTCGGTCGGTCCTCAGGTCCGCTGCCCGAACAGCTCCCGCAGCACGTCCTCCATGGTCACGAGCCCCGCCAGCCGGCCGTCGCCGCCCAGTGCGGCCGCCAGGTGGGTGCGGCTGCCGCGCATGGCCGTGAGGACGTCGTCGAGCGGGGTGCTCTCCCGTACGCGCGCGATGGGCCGCATGTCCCGCACCTGGAAGGGCACGTCCCGCGCGGGGGCGTCGAGCGCGTCCTTCACATGCAGGTAGCCGACGATCCGCCGGCCCTCGTCGACGACCGGGAAGCGCGAGAAGCCCGACTCGGCCGACAGCGCCTCCAGCTCCTCCGGCGTGACGCCCACGCGCGCGTAGACGACGCGTTCCAGCGGGAGGACCACGTCGCGCACCGGGCGGCGGCCCAGCTCCAGGGCGTCGTGCAGCCGCTCGCGTGCGCGCTCGTCGATGAGGCCGGCCTCGCCGGAGTCACGTACCAGCCGGGCCAGCTCGGCGTCCGAGAAAGTCGCCGTGACCTCGTCCTTGGTCTCCACGCGCATGAGCTTCAGCAGCGTGTTGGCGAAGGCGTTGATCGTGAAGATGACGGGCCGCAGCGCCCGGGAGAGAGTGACCAGCGGCGGACCGAGCACCAGCGCGCTGCGCACCGGCTCGGCCAGCGCGATGTTCTTCGGCACCATCTCGCCGAGCAGCATGTGCAGATAGGTGGCCAGGGTCAGCGCGATCACGAAGGACACCACGTGCCCGGCGCCCTCCGGCACGCCCACCGCGTGGAACACCGGCTCCAGCAGATGCTCGATCGCGGGCTCCGCGACCACACCGAGGACCAGCGTGCACAGCGTGATGCCCAGCTGCGCGGCCGCCATCAGGGCGGACACGTGCTGCAGACCCCACAGCACGCTCTTGGCGCGCCGGTCGCCCCGGTCGGCGTACGGCTCGATCTGCGAGCGGCGCACCGAGATCAGCGCGAACTCGGCGCCGACGAAGAAGGCGTTGACGACCAGCGTCAGAAAGCCGATGAACAGCTGTACGGCGGTCATCGCCCGCCCTCCTTCTCGTGCCCCTCGTACTTCTCGTGCTTGTCGTGCTTGTCTTGTGTGTCGTCCCGCGTCGCGTCGTCGAACGGCGCGTGCAGCAGCACTCGGGCGGCCCGGCGGCCCGTGGCGTCCACCACGTCGAGCCGCCAGCCGGCCACCTCGACGCGGTCACCGACCGCCGGTATGCGGCCGAGCTCCGTCGCGACGAGACCGGCCAGGGTCTCGTACGGCCCCTCCGGCGCCCTCAGGCCCACCCGGGCCAGCTGGTCCACCCGAGCCGATCCGTCCGCCGAGTACAGCTCGCGGCCCTCCGCGTCACTGCCCGCGTGGGCGAGGTCGGGCGTCTCGTGCGGGTCGTGCTCGTCCCGCACCTCGCCGACGACCTCCTCGACGATGTCCTCCAGCGTCGCCACACCCGCCGTACCGCCGTACTCGTCGATGACCACGGCCATGGTGCGCTTGCCGGACAGCCGGTCCAGGAGCCGGTCGACGGTGAGTGTCTCGGGGACGAGCAGCGGCTCGCGCATCAGCTCGGCGACACAGACGCGGGGCCGGCGTTCGGCGGGCACCGCCAGGATGTCCTTGATGTGCGCGGTGCCCACGACCGAGTCGAGGCTGCCGCGGTACACGGGGAACCGGGACAGCCCGGTCGCCCGCGTCACGTTCGCCACGTCCTCGCAGGTCGCCTGCGCCTCCAGGGCGATGACCTGGACGCGCGGGGTCATGACGTTCTCCGCGGTCAGGTCGGCCAGGTTCAGGGTCCGTACGAAGAGCTCGGCGGTGTCCGCCTCCAGGGCGCCCTCGCGGGCCGAGTGCCGGGCGAGGGCCGCCAGCTCCTGGGGGCCGCGCGCGGCGGCCAGCTCCTCGGTGGGCTCCACCCCGAAGCGGCGCACCACGCGGTTCGCCGTGTTGTTGAGGTGGGTGATGAAGGGTCGGAAGATCGCGCTGAACCAGCGCTGGGCGTTGCCGACCGTCTTCGCCACGGCCAGGGGCGAGGAGATCGCCCAGTTCTTCGGCACCAGCTCGCCGACGACCATCAGCACGATCGTCGACAGCGCCGTACCGATCACGAGCGCGATCGAGCCGGAGGCCGAGCTGGAGACGCCGAGCGACTCCAGCGGTCCCGCGATCAGCTTGGCGATGGACGGTTCGGAGAGCATGCCGACGACCAGGTTGGTGACCGTGATGCCGAGCTGCGCTCCGGAGAGCTGGAAGGTCAGGTTCCGTACGGCCTTCAGGGCGCCGGCGGCGCCCCGCTCGCCGCGCTCGACGGCTCGTTCCAGCTCGCTGCGCTCGACCGTGGTCAGCGAGAACTCGGCCGCGACGAAGGCACCGCAGGCGAGCGACAGCAGGATCGCCACCAGCAGGAGGATCACTTCGGTCATCGGGTCACCTCCGTCCCATGGTCGGACAGGGTGGGGAGGATCGCGCGATGTCGGGTACTGGGAGGCTCGTCCATGGGCGGACGCTCACACCTTTCATGGGAGGACCGAAGTGGTTCCCCAATAGTAAAGGGTGGGCAAAGTGCCTCGTCCCGGCTGTCGTGCTCGGCTCAGTCGGTCAGATGCTTCACCCACCGGCGCCACTTGTCCTCGGGCGCGTACCCGGCCGCGCGCCAGGCATGGTGCGCGGTCTCGTTGCGCTGGAGAACCATCGCGTCGCCACGGCGCCCGCCGAGCCGTACGAACCTCTCCTCGGCGGCGGCGAGCAGCGCCGAGCCGATGCCGCGCCGCCGGTGCTCCGGATGCACCGCGAGCCGGTACAGATGGCAGCGCCAGCCGTCGAAGCCCGCGATCACCGTGCCGACCAGCTCCCCGTCCAGCTCCGCCAGGATCAGCGCCCCGGGGTCGCGGGCGACCAGCCGCTCCACTCCGTCCCGGTCGTCACTGATGCTCGTGCCCTCGGCGGCCGTCTTCCAGAAGGCCAGCACGGTGTCCAGGTCATCGGCCGAAGCGGCCCGTATCCGCAGATCAGTCATGGCGTGATCACATCACGGGGGACCGGACGGGACGCGGAATTCCAGCATCCGGACGGCTACTTGCCGCGCAGCCGCGCCATCACCGGCGCGAACGCCTCCATGCTCGGTTCGAGGACGGTCAGATAGGTGAACCCGTATCGCTCGCGCTGCGCCAGCACCTGCGCGGTCATCTCCTCCACGGTGCCGATGAGACCGATGGGCAGCTCCAGGACCTGGTCCGGAGTGAGGTACGGGACCCGTTCCATCAGAGGCTGTACGGCGGCCTCGCGGTCGTCGGTGTCGAGCACGAACTGGATCAGCAGGTTCAGCTCCGCCGACTCCGGCTCCTCGCGGCCCGCCGCCGCAGCAAGGTCGAGATACAGCCCCACCCGCTCCTGCAGTTCCCCGCCGAGCATGACCTCCAGCTTTCCCGTCGAGTCACCCCGTACCGAACGCGCGCCGGTGAAGGCGGCGATGTCGGCGTGCTCGGCGGTCAGACGCAGGACGCGGTCGCCGTTGCCACCGACGAGCAGCGGCACCCGGGGCTTCTGCACGGGCTGCGGCTGGTGTTCTTCGGAGGCGAGCAGCCGGTACAGCTCCTCGATCGTGCGGCGCAGATGGTCCACCCGCTCACCCGGGGAGAGCCACGGCAGACCCGCAGTGTCGTGCTCGGCCTTCACATAACCGGTGCCGAGGCCCAGTTCCAGTCGGCCGCCCGTGAGGGCGTCGGTGGTGGCGACCTCGCGGGCGAGCAACGCGGGGTTCCAGAAACCGGCGTTGAGCACGAACGTGCCCAGTCGTGGCCGCTGTGTCGCCTCGGCCGCCGCGACCAGGGCCGGGAACGGGGCCGGCATGCCGAGATGGTCGGGGACCAGGATCACGTCGTAGCCGAGTTCCTCGGCCCGCCGACACTTGGCCCGCCACTCCTCGGCGGGGGCGGAGGTCATCAGGTTGACGCCGAAGCGGAACGGGCGCGGGCTCACCGGACGCGACACGAACTCTCCTCACCTTCAAGGGACTTGAGCGGCTGTCGCCGATTCCATCACTCGTGCGCGATGGCCGCCAGCACATTCATGCGTGAGGCACGCAACGCGGGCAGCAGCGCCGCCACGACGCCCACCACGGCCGAGCCGATCACCACGGCCACGATCGTGCCCCAGGGGATCGCCAGCGCCGTCATGCCCTGCAACGCCAGTACCTGCTGGGTGCACACACCCCACACCAGACCGAGCGCGAGCCCCAGCACCGCCCCGAACACGGCGATCACCACCGACTCCAGCCGGATCATCCGCCGCAGCTGCCGCCGGGCCAGCCCGATGGCCCTGAGCAGCCCGATCTCCCGGGTGCGCTCGACGACCGACAGGGCGAGGGTGTTGACCACGCCGAGCACCGCGATGATGATCGCGAGGCCGAGCAGGGCGTACACCAGGTAGAGCAGCACGGCGATCTGGTTGTGCACCAGCTCCTTGTAGTCGGCGATGTCCCGGACCTGCACCTGCGGATACGGGTCGAGCGTCTTCTCCAGCCCGGCCCGCAGATCGTCGGCGCCCGTGCCGGAGGCGGCGTTGACGTACACGGCCGCGTCCTGGCCGCCCGGCGCGTACTTCTCCAGCGTGCCGAGGCCGAGGAAGATCCCGCCCTGGCTGCCGAACCCGTCGGCGGACTCCTGGTCGGTGAGAGCGCCCACCGTCAGCTCGGCCCGCCGGTCGCCCTGGAACTCGACGGGGACGGTGCTGCCCAGACGTACGCCGTGGTCCTCGGCGAAGTCCTTGTCCATGGCGAGGCGTCCGTCCGCGAGTGCGGCCGCGCTGTCGCCCTGCGCGTACGTGATGTTGGCGACCTCGTCGAGCTCGGGTTCGTAGGCCGCCGCGGTCGTCTTCACGCGGTCGCCGTCCGGGAGGCGCACCGCGATCGTCGTGAACTGCGAGCGTACGACCAGGCCGACGCCCTCGGTGTCGCGGATCCGGTCGGTGATCTCCTGCGGGAAGGGCACGAAGTTGCTGTTCTGCACGACGAAGTCGGCACCCAGCGTCTTGTCGATCTGCTCGTCGAACGACTTGGTCATCGAGGCACTGGCCACCGACATCCCGCCGACCAGCGCCAGGCCCACCATCAGCGCGGCGGCCGTGGCCCCGGTACGGCGCGGATTGCGCAGGGCGTTGCGCTGGCTCATCCGGCCGACCGAGCCGAACAGCGCGGGGAACGCGCCGCCGAGGACCCGGATCACGGGCCGTACGAGCAAGGGTCCCGCGATCACGGTCGCGATCAGGGTCAGGATGACGCCGAGACCCAGCAGGGACGCCGCCGTCGACGTCTTCGTCGCCACGGCACAGCCCACGAGTGCCGCCGCACCCGCCGCCCCGACCACCGAGCCGACGACCGCCCGCAGCCGCAGCGGCCGTCCGATGTCGGCGATCTCGGCGTCCGACAGGGCCGCCATCGGCGAGACGCCCGCCGCACGCCGGGCCGGGAGGTATGCCGCGACGAAGGTGACGCCCAGGCCGACGACGTACGCGGTCACCGGGGTCCCCCAGCCGATGACCATCTCGGCCGCCCTGATGTTCATGCCCATCAGACCCATCAGCTCGATGAGTCCCACGGCCAGCCCGATACCGGCCGCGAGGCCCAGCGTCGAGCCGACCAGGCCGAGCAGCAGCGCCTCGGTGAGCACCGAGCGCCGCACCTGACGCCGGTCCGCGCCGAGCGCCCGCAACAGGCCGAGTTCACGGGTGCGCTGGGCGATCAGCATGGAGAAGGTGTTGACGATCAGGAAGACGCCGACGAGCACGGCGATCCCGGCGAAGCCGAGCATCACGTATTTGATGATGTCGAGGAATCCGCCGAGCTGCTCGACGTCCGACTCGGCCTGCTCGTCGGCGGTGCGCAGCTCGTAGGCGTCGTTGGGGGTGACGGTGTCGGAGTCGGGGTCGACGGCGAGCGCGTCGGCCACGCGCCGCTTGAGCTCCGCGTCGCTGACGCCCTCGGCGGCGTCCAGCGAGATCGACGTGGCCGCCTCCGGGGCGCCCAGCAGCTTCGCCTGCGCCGCCTCGGTGTCGAAGAAGACCAGCGCGGCACCGGGGTTGGTGGTGGTGAAGGTGACGATGCCGACGACCTCGACCGGGAAGGAGCCCTCCTGCCCGATGACCGTGAGCCGGTCGCCGATCTCCACGTCCTTGCTGTCGGCCGTGTCCGCGTCGATCAGCACCTGCGCGTCGCCCTTGGGGGCGTGCCCGGAGGTGAGCTCCACGGGGCTGCGCTCGGTCGGGTTCCAGGCGGTGCCGATCGTGGGGGCGCCCGTGGTCGGGCCCACCGACTCGCGGTCCTCGTCGGCGACGGTGAGGCCCTCGACATCGACTTCCGCGCGTGCCGCGGCGACCCCCGCGACCTGGGCCAGCCGATCGGCGAGCGAGGCCGGCAGGGTCAGCGTCTGTCCGGAGGGGATCGCCTCGTCCAGGGTCTCCTTGGGGGTGACGGTGACGTCGGCGGCGGTCGAGGCGAACAGCCGGTCGAAGGTGCGGCCGACGGTGTCCGAGAAGATCAGGCTGCCCGCGACGAACGCGACCGACAGGATCACCGCCAGGGCGGAGAGCAGCAGCCGCCCTTTGTGGGCGAGGAAGCTGCGGAGCGTCGCCTTCAGCACAAGGTCAGCTCTCCTCGGAAGCGGGCGACTCGGGCGCCGCCGACGAGGGACCGTCGGCCGGTATCGCTCCTGGCGCGGGGCCGCCGTCGTCGAACTGGCTGCGGATCACATCGAACCGCTTCATCCGCTCCAGCACGGCCTCCGCGGTCGGCCGCTCCATCTCGTCCACGATCCGCCCGTCGCCCAGGAACAGCACCAGGTCGGAGTGGGCGGCGGCGCCCGGGTCATGGGTGACCATGACGACGGTCTGCCCCAGCTGGTCGACGGCCTCCCGCAGGAACCCGAGCACTTCGAGGCCGGCCCGTGAGTCCAGGTTGCCGGTGGGTTCGTCCGCGAAGATCAGCTCAGGCCGGGAGGCGAGCGCGCGGGCGCAGGCGACACGCTGCTGCTGACCGCCGGACAGCTGGGACGGCCGGTGCCTCAGCCGGTCGCGCAGCCCGAGCGTGTCGATGACCTGGTCCAGCCACTTCTCGTCCGGCTTCTTGCCCGCGATGTCCATGGGCAGGGTGATGTTCTCGGCCGCGTTCAGGGTCGGGATGAGGTTGAACGACTGGAACATGAACCCGATCCGGTCCCGGCGCAGCCGGGTCAGCTCGCGATCCTTCAACCCGGTGATCTCGGTGCCGCCGAGCCACACCTGCCCGGCCGAGACGTTGTCGAGGCCCGCCAGACAGTGCATCAGCGTGGACTTCCCGGAACCCGACGGCCCCATGACCGCGGTGAAGCGGCCACGCGCGATGTCCACGTCCACCGAGTCGAGGGCGAGCACCGTCGTCTCGCCCGAGCCGTACGCCTTGGTCAGGCCACGGGCGCGGGCCGCGATCCCGTCGGCCGACGCGGGGCCCGGGGCGTACCGGGCAGCTGCTGTGGACAAGACCGCCTCCTCAGGGACGGAACGACTCACGTCACCGCCGAGCGTAATGTGATCCACCACACACCCGGTATCCGTCCGAGGTCCCGGTCGGTCTCCGCCCCAGGTCGGGCCCCTGATATCGATGTAAGGGGCACGCTCCTACCTCCGGGTGACTCCTTGCCGCTGCTAGCACCCGAGCGCTAGCTTTGAGGTATGGCGAAGACCCAGCTGAACGTGAGAGTGGACGAGGGCACGGCCCGCGCGGCACGCGAACGTGCCCTGGCCCGCGGCATGAGCGTCAACCGCTACATCGAGGAGCTGGTCAGAAAGGACACCGGAGAGGTCGGGCACACGTTCGTGGACGCCGCCGCCGACTTCATGAAGCAGTACGAGTCCGTCTTCGCCGAGGAGTTCGGCGCGGAGCACGAAGGTCGTCGCTGAACCGTTGAGCAATCTGAACATCGACCTCGCCTGGCTGCTGATGCTCGCCGAGAAGAGGACCCCGGGGGACCCCCAGGTCACCGACTGGGGAGCCCTCGTCGCCGCCGTCGCCCGCCACCAGGCGGAGATATTCGACACCCCCGTCTACGACAGCCCGCAGGCCCGCGCCGCGGCCCTGCTCCAACTCCTCATCCACGTCCCGGCCCTGGAGCGCTCCAACGCGCTGTTCGCCTCCGCCGTGGCCTACGCCTACCTGGTCGCCAGCGGCCTCAAGGTCGTCACCTCGCCCGAGCAGGTGCGCGATCTGGCACGCCTGGTCAAGAGCGGCGAGGCCTCGGTCGAGGACATCGCGCGCGAACTGCGCCAGTGGAGTCTGTGACACGGAGTCCGACGGAGTGCGTGAGACGGAGTGCGTGAGACAGAGTCCGCGATACGGATTCCGCGATCAGCCGGGCTTCTCCTCCGTCGGTCGCCACGCCGTGCCCAGCACGCAGTACGACGAGGGGAGCACCGGCCCGTTCTCCGGCATCATCACCTGCCGACACGGGCCGAGTTCGAAGCCCGCCTCGCGCAGCGCCGCGACCGGATCGCGGGAGACATGGCAGCCGCCGCTCAACAGCGGCCACACCGTCCGGTCCAGCGCGCGCTGGGTGAGGAGCATCGCGCGTCCGCCGCCCCGGCCGTGCTCGAAGAACCGCACCACGCCGCCGGGCCGCAGTACCCGCCGTACCTCACCGAGCGCCCGCGGCACGTCCCGCACACTGCACAGCACCAGCGAGAGCACCACCGCGTCGAAGGCCTCGCTCTTGACCGGCAGCGCCTCCGCCGCGCCCGGTACGACGTCCACCGGAACCTCGGCGCGCAGCGCGGACTCCACCGCCAACTTCCGTAGCAGGGGCTCCGGTTCGATGGCCACGACCTCCGACACGGCGCTCGGGTAGTGGGTGAAGTTCAGGCCGTTGCCGGCGCCGATCTCGATCACCCGGCCGGACAGCCCGGACAGCAGCCGGTCGCGGATGCCGGCCATGCCCATCCGCGTTTCCGCGTTGACGCTGATCCGGGCGTAGAACCGGGCGAACAGCGGGTGGTGCACGGACCCCCGTGACACCTTGCCGGAGCCGGCGGACCGTAGGGCCATGGGGACCTCCCGGGTGGGATGGGACTCACCCTGATTGTCCCCCGTACGGGGCCGACGCACCCCCCGCCGCCGCGGCGGCTAGCCGATGAAGTCCCGGACCTGCTCGTACACGCCGTGATCGTTGTTCATGTCGGTGTGCGACACGCAGCCGACCTCGACGTTCGTGGCGCCGCTCAGGATCGCGGTGGTGTCGGGTGTGAGCGCGTCGTCGCAGTTCGACCAGTAACTGGCGTACGACACGCCGCCCGGGGTCTCGTCGCCGGAGTTCAGGGCGGACAGGAACGAGCTGCCGGTGTTCATCTCCGCGCAGGACGTGTACAGCCACGCGCACCACGAGGCGGTGGACGTGCCGTGGTTCACGCCGGCCGTGGAGACGAAGTCGTCGACGTACGACGTCCCGCCCAGGTTCTTGAGGTAGTAGCGGGAGCTGAGCGCGCCCATGGAGTGGACGACCAGGTCGACCTTCGAGGCGCCGGTCCGGGCGAGCACGTTTCTGATCTCGGTCGCGAGCTGCTGGGCGGTGGTGGCGTTCGACTGGGCCCAGTCGTACGACCAGGCGTCCAGCTCGGCCGACGTGTAGCCGTCGGCCTTGAAGTAGCCGGCCCAGTCGTCCCAGCTGCTCGCCGAGCTGCTCAGGCCGTGCACGAAGACGACGGGGTCGTGGGACGCGGCGTGCGCGGGTGTGGGGGAGAGGGTGAGTGACAGAAGGAGCGATGAGGCCAGGGCCGTGAGGGCCGTGGCCATGCGACGCGTGCGGCGCTGCATGATGCCTCCTGAAACGTGTGGGGTTGCCAGGAGTGTCAAGCGGGTCTACGCGCGCCGCATCGGCGAAATCGCCGGTCTTTACGGTTCAATTAACTCGCCAGTAACGTCATTTGTGTGGTGACTCCGGTGAACCCCCCGCCTCTTGACCGCACTTCGCCACCGCGACCGGCCGAAGCGTGGCGCCAACTGGCCGCCCCGCTCCCCGAAGGCGTCCGGGTACGGGTGCTGCGTGCGGTTTACGGCGATCCGCGTGCCGCCGTCGAGGCGGTCCCGCTCCTGACCGACCGCCAGGCCGCAGGCATCGACCCGCTCCCGACGGACCCCGCCGCACTGGCCCCGCTGCTGCTGCGCGAACGCCGGGCGGAGATCAGGACGTTGCCGGACGAGACACGTCTGTTGCTGCTGCTCGCCGCGGCCGATCAGTACCCGGTCCCCACGGACGCCTTCCTGCGCGCCGTCATGGCCGCCCGCCTCGACACCCGGTCCCTGGACGCCGCGGAGTCGGCCGGGATCGCGCACGCCGGAGCGGGCGGGGTCGTGTTCCGCGACGCGTGGACGCGGATCGCGGCGTACGAGAGCGGGTCCCCGGCCGACCGCCGTGACGTCCACCGTCTGCTGGCCCGCGTGCTGGGCGGCGCGGGCGAGACACCGTGGCGCTCCTGGCACCGGGGCGCGGGCGCGCTCGGGCCCAGCGGCCGACTGGCGGCGGAACTCGGCGCCGCCGCGCACAAGGCGGGTACGGGAGGGCGGCTCTCCTTGGCACGGGCCCTGGCGGAGCGCGCCGCCGTGCTCTGCCCCGACCCGGCCGAGCAGGCCCGCCTGGTCGCCCGCGCCGCCGCCTACGCCTGGCTGTCCGGCGACGGCGACCGGGCACGCGGGTTGGCCGCCGCCCACGCCGACGACGCGCTGACCGGGGTGCTCGCGCTGCGGGCTGGGAACGCGTCGGAGGCGTTCGACGCGTTGCTGACGGGGGTGGTGGGCGGGGGTTCACGGGCGATGCTCGTGGGTCCGGACGACGGCGTGGGGTCTGGAGCCGGAGCGGCTGACGCCGGGGTGGACGAGGCCTCCCGGGCGACCACCGGCAGGGCATCCTCACGGCTCACGGCCCGAGCCCAAGCCGGATCCGCGGTTGTTCCCGCAGTTACCGCCGGTGCCGCCGTCACCGCCGATGTCGCCGATCCTGCCGGTGTCGCTGATGCTTCCGTTGCCGCCAACACGGTGCGCGCACCGCACGCGGCCCGTCTCGTCTCAACTGCCGCCGCCCCAGCAGGCGTCCATGTCTCCGCACCCGCCTCGGCCCGTGCCGACCACCTCCTCGCCCGCGCCACCGAAGCCGCGATCTACACGGGCGACCTGCGCCGGCTGCGCGAGGCGACGCAGGTCGCCGATCGGCTCGGGCTCGTGCCGCCCGGCACGCTCGGCGGGCTCGTGGCCGCGTTCGACGGGCGGTATGCGGACGCGCGTGACCTGCTGAGTGCGGCGGCCGCGCAGTGCGGGCCGGGCGGTGATCCGACCGTCCTGATCCACGCCGGGATCGCCGACCTGCTCCTCGGCGACCACACCCGCGCGGCCACCGCGACCGTCCGCGCGGCCGCCTCCGCGCGGGCCAGGGGCACCCCGGTGGCCGTGGCGCAGGCGATGGAGTTCCGTGCGTACGCCGACTTCTGGACGGGGCGCCCGCGGGCCGGCGAGGCCGCCGCGCTGGACGGGCTCTGGCAGGCCCACGCCACCGGTCAGGACAACGGGGCCTGTCATCTCCGGGCAGCCCTCGCGATGTTCGCGGCGCTCACCGCGGACGCGGACCTCTGCCGCGAACGCGCCGCGACGGCACGGTCGTACGCCCTCGCCCACGGCCTCGGCCTGCCCGCCGCGCTCGCCCAGTGGGCGCTCGCCTTCCTCGACCTGAGCAGTGGCCGCTTCGATGCCGCTGCGGCACGACTGCGTGCCCTGGCCGGATTCGGGCCCGGACACGGCCACCGCGCCATCCGCCATCTCGCCACCCCGCACTACGTCGAGGCGGCCGTCCGCACCGGTGACACCCGGGTCGCCCGGGTCGCGCACGCCGACTACGACCGTTGGGCGAACGCCGTACGCAGCCCCGACGACCTCGCCCTCAGCGCCCGCTGCCGCGCCCTGCTCGCCCCCGGCGCCGAAGCCGTGGACCACTACCGCACGGCCCTCGGCCTGCACTCCCGCGGCACCCGCGACTTCGAACGCGCCCGTACGGAGCTGCTGTTCGGCAGCGCCCTGCGTCGACTGCGCCGCCGCACGGAGGCCCGCGACCGGCTGCACAGCGCCCTGGAGGCGTTCGACTCCTTCGGCGCCCCGCACTGCGCGGCCCAGGCCCGCACCGAACTCCGCGCCCTGGGCACTCCGGCGCGCAGCGGCGCCGACACCCCGACCGCCCATCGCCTCACAGCCCAGCAACTCCTGATCGCCCGGATGGCCGCCGAGGGCGCCACCAACCGCGAGATCGCCGCCCGTCTCGCCCTGAGCCCCCGCACCATCGACCACCATCTGCGCGGCGTCTTCACCCGGCTGGGCATCCGCTCCCGCATCGAGCTGGTGCGGATCGTCACCGAGACCGACGGGAACGACGCAGTCCAGACCTAGGAGAAGTCGCGGGCGAACCCGGCAAGGTTCTGCGGACAGGCCCAAATCTCAGGCGTCATCCGACCTTCCACGAGGCTCTGACATCCAGACCTCGTCAGGGCGCCTCCCGCCCCCGGAACCCCTCCGCGTCCCACGTCCCGAACAGCCGCGGCGCAAGCCAGCCCGGCGCCCCGGCGCGGAAGTCGGCGGGCGTCAGCGCCCCCGCGCCCGCCGGAACCGCGCCCAGCAGCGGTGCCGCCGCCACGTCCGGCAGGTCGGCGACATTGCAGCGCGACGCCAGATCGGGTGCCTCGGGCCAGCTGCCGATCACGACGCCGAGCAGGTCGAGCCGCCGGCGGCGCAGTTCGCGTGCCGTCAGCTCCGTCGTGTTCAGTGTGCCGAGCCCCGCCGACGCCACCACCAGGACCGGCGCCGCCATCACCTCGGCCGCGTCGGCCAGGGTGCCGCCCGCCTCGTCGAAGCGGACCAACAGCCCACCCGCCCCCTCCACCAGCACCAGGTCGTGCCCGGTGGCCAGCTTGGCGGCGGCCTCGGCGATCTCGTGCGGCCGCACGGGGGCGAGACCGGCCCGTCGCGCGGCCGTCGCGGGGGCCAGCGGCTCGGGATAGCGGGCGACTTCCGCGGTCGTCACGGCGCCCGCGAGGCGCGCGACCTCCTCCGCGTCCCCGCGCTCGTCCGGCCGTACGCCCGTCTGCGCGGCCTTCAGCACCGCCACCGACCGGCCCGCCGCCACCGCGGTCGCCGCGACGGCGGCGGTCGTGACCGTCTTGCCGACCTCCGTGCCCGTGCCCGTGATCACCAGTACCGGCATGTCAGCCCTCCCGCGCCGCCGCGCACACCGCGCGGGCGATCCGTGCGAGGTCCGCGTCACCCGTGACGTACGGCGGCATCGTGTAGACGAGGTCGCGGAACGGCCGCAGCCACACGCCCTCGCGCACGGCGGCGGCCGTGGCCGCGCGCATGTCCACGCCGTGGTCGAGCTGGACGACCCCGATGGCACCGAGGACCCGCACGTCCTTCACGCCCGGAATGTCCGCCGCGGGGGCCAGTCCTTCCCACAGCCCGGCCTCGATCCGCTTGACCTCGGCCTGCCAGTCCTGGCCGAGCAGCAGCTCGATCGAGGCGCAGGCCACGGCCGCCGCCAGTGGATTGCCCATGAAGGTCGGTCCGTGCGCCAGCACCGGAACCTCGCCCCGTGAGATCCCCTCGGCCACCCGCGAGGTGCACAGCGTGGCCGCCATCGTCATGTAACCGCCGGTCAGCGCCTTGCCCACGCACATCACATCCGGCGTCACCGCCGCGTGGTCCGCCGCGAACAGCGCGCCCGTGCGCCCGAACCCGGTCGCGATCTCGTCGAGGACGAGCAGTACGTCGTGCGCGTCGCACGCCTCGCGCAGCACCCGCAGATACGCGGGAGAGTGGAAGCGCATGCCGCCCGCGCCCTGCACGACCGGCTCGACGATCACCGCCGCCAGGTCGTCGGCGTGCCGCTCGATCAGCGACCGCAGATGGTCGGCGTACGACTCGTCGTACTCCGTCGGCGGCGGGTCCGCGAACACCTGCCGCTGCAGCACACCGGTCCACAGCTCGTGCATCCCGCCCTCGGGGTCGCACACCGACATCGGCTGCCAGGTGTCGCCGTGGTAGCCGCCGCGCCAGGTCAGCAGCCGCTGCTTGCCCGGCCGGCCCAGCGAACGCCAGTACTGCAGGCACATCTTGACCGCGACCTCGACCGACACGGACCCGGAGTCGGCGAGGAACACATGCTCAAGGCCGTCGGGCGACATGTCGACAAGGAGCTTCGCCAGTCGTACGGCGGGCTCGTGCGTGAGCCCGCCGAACATGACATGGCTCATGCGCGCCAGCTGCTCGTGCGCGGCCTCGTTGAGCACCGGGTGGTTGTAGCCGTGGATCGCCGACCACCAGGACGACATGCCGTCGACCAGCTCACCCGAGCCGTCCGCCAGTTTCAGCCGCACGCCGCTCGCCGACTCCACGACCAGCGGCTCGACACGGCCGGGCATGGGGCCGTACGGATGCCAGACGTGCCGCCGGTCGAGCTCCAGCAGCTCGGGCACGGTCAGCTCGGGCACGGCGCGCGGGTCAGGCATTGGGCGCGAGGTCCGTTCCGGCACCCCGGCGGCGTACGGCGACCAGGTCGGTGCGCGGCTCGTTGCCCGGGACGGCAGCGGCGGCGGCAGCGGCCGTACCGCACACCCCGCCCCCTTCGTGCGACCCGCACCCGGCGCTCTCGTGGGACCCGCAGCCCGCGGTCTCGTGCGAACCACAGCCGCCGCCGACCCGGTCCACCCGGTGCTCAGGCAGCGTCACCTGGTCGGCGCCCTCCACCTCGAAGCCGGCGTCCGCGATCATCTCCAGGTCGGCCTTGCCGGCCTGGCCCTCGGTCGTGAGGTAGTCACCGAGGAAGATCGAGTTGGCCAGGTGCAGGGCGAGGGGCTGCATCGTGCGGAGGTGGACCTCCCGGCCACCGGCGATCCGCACTTCGACGTCCGGACAGACGAAGCGGACCATCGCCAGGATGCGCAGGCAGCGCTGCGGGGTGAGGTTCCACTCCTTGGCCAGCGGGGTGCCCTCGACCGGGATCAGGAAGTTGACCGGTACCGAGTCCGGGTCCAGCTCGCGCAGCGAGTAGACGACGTCGACCAGGTCCTCGTCGCTCTCGCCCATGCCCGCGATCAGACCGGAGCAGGCGGACAGACCGGCCGCGTGCGCCTTGTTCACGGTGTCGACACGGTCGGCGTAGGTGTGCGTGCTGGTGATCTCGCCGTAGGTGGCCTCGGAGGTGTTGAGGTTGTGGTTGTAGGCGTCGGCGCCGGCCTCGCGCAGCCGCTCCGCCTGGCCGTCGGAGAGCAGTCCGAGGCAGGCGCACACCTCGACGCCCTCGTTCTGCTCCTTGATCGCCTTGATGGTGCCCGCGACCCGGTCCACGTCACGGTCGGTCGGGCCGCGCCCGGACGCCACCAGACAGACTCGCTTGGCGCCACCCGCCAAACCGGCGGCCGCGGCCTGGGAGGCCTCGTCGGGCTTCAGCCAGGTGTACTTCAGGATGCCGGTGGTCGAGCCGAGGCGCTGGGAGCAGTAGGAGCAGTCCTCGGGGCACAGCCCGGACTTCAGGTTGACGAGATAGTTGAGTTTCACCCGTCGGCCGAACCAGTGCCGGCGCACCTTCCCGGCCGCGGCCACCACATCGAGCAGGTCGTCGTCGGAAGTGGCGAGGACGGCCAAGGCTTCCTCGCGGGTCGGCAGCTCGCGCCGAAGCCCCTTGTCCACCAGCGTGTTCAGCAGGTCCATGGGAGCTGATCCTTACGCACGGAGGGCCTCCGAGCCAAGGAGACTTCGGACAACCCTGTCACTTCGATGTGTGGGTATTGCCACACCGTGGGCCGTCGACCCCGCGACTAGTGTCTGTGCACTGCCTACAAAAGCCCGGAGGAGTCATGGCGTTCGGCTGGATCGACGAGCAGGCGGAACTGCGCCGCCGCGCCGGACTCGTACGGACCCTGCGCCCACGCCCCGCCGAGTCGCCGCTCCTCGATCTCGCGAGCAACGACTACCTGGGTCTGGCCCGCCATCCCGAGGTCACCGAGGGCGCGGCGCGGGCCGCGCGGACGTGGGGCGGCGGCGCGACCGGGTCCCGGCTCGTCACGGGCACGACGGAGCTGCACGCCGAGCTGGAGCGCGAGCTTGCCGACTTCTGCGGCTTCGAGGCGGCCCTGGTCTTCTCGTCGGGCTATGCGGCCAACCTCGCCGCGGTCACCGCGCTGGCGCCGCACGGCTCGCTGATCGTCTCGGACGCGGGCAACCACGCCTCGCTGATCGACGGCTGCCGACTGGCCCGGGGCACGACACAGGTCGTGGCGCACTCCGAACCGGACGCCGTGCGCAAGGCGCTCCATACGTACGACGGTCCCGCCGTCGTCGTCTCCGACACGGTCTTCTCGGTCGACGGCGACGCGGCCCCGCTGGCCCGGTTCGCCGAGGTGTGCCGGGAACACGGCGCCGGTCTTGTCGTCGACGACGCCCACGGCCTTGGCGTGCTGGGCGACGGCGGCCGTGGAGCCCCGCACGCCGCGGGGCTCGCGGGCGCCGACGACGTCGTCGTCACGGTCACGCTGTCCAAGTCGTTCGGCAGCCAGGGCGGCGCCGTCCTCGGCCCCGCCCGGGTCATCGACCACCTGGTCAACGCTGCCCGGACGTTCATCTTCGACACGGGCCTCGCCCCCGCTGCGGCGGGCGCGGCCCTGGCGGCACTGAGGTTGCTGCGCCGTGAGCCGGAGCGCGCGGCACGGGCGCGCATGGTGGCGAGCGAACTGCACACGCGGCTGACGGCCGCGGGTCTGGAAGCCGTACGTCCGGACGCCGCGGTCGTCTCCGTGCGCGCGCCGTCCCCCGAAGAGGCCGTGCTCTGGGCGGCCGACTGCCGTGCGGCGGGCCTCGCCGTGGGCTGCTTCCGTCCTCCCTCCGTTCCCGACGGCATCTCACGGCTGAGGCTGACCGCCCGCGCGGACCTCTCCGAGGGGCAGATCGAACGCGCTGTACGGGTGATCGGCGAGACACGACCATGAGTCGGCGTGACACGGCCCTGCCGTCGCATCAGTCGGAACTGATCAGAGTGGGATCGATCAGAAAGTAGATCGATCAGAATCGGTCGGACTTGATCGGTGTGGTCAGGACTGGAACGCGGTCGTGAAGCCCGTCCAGCTCTCGGGGGAGAAGAGCAGCGCGGGTCCGGCCGGGTCCTTGGAGTCGCGCACGGCGAGCAGCCCGGTCCACGGGCCGGAGTGCTGCCGCGCCGTCTCGACGCAGTTGTTCGCTCCGGTGCTGTAGCTGCTGCGCAGCCATCGGGCACCGAGCAGATCGGTACTTGAGGTCACGTTCCGAGGCAGTGCGGTCATGGTGCCTCCTTACGCGCCGCCGGCGAGCGCGGCGATGTAATCCATCGATTCCTCGGGCGAAAGGGCGTGGATCCGAAGGGCGTTGAAGGCCTCCGTGTAGGCCTGGAGGTCTTCTTTCCGTTCGAGATAGAGGCTACTCGTCAAGTGGTCGAGAACAACCACATCCAGATCAGAAGTGCGCGAAAATGAGAAGATAACGAAAGGCCCGGTGATGCCGACATGCTCACCGGCCGCGAACGGCAGTACCTGCAACCGGACTTGGGGCAACCGCGCCGCCTCCACCAGCCGTCCCAGCTGCCGCGCCATGACCTCCGGCCCGCCGATCTCCCGGCGCAGCACCGCCTCGTCGAGCACCGCGCTCAGCTCCAGCGGCGGATCCACGCGCAGCACGTCCTGCCTGGCCAGACGGACCGCGACCAGCGCCTCCAGACGTTCGTCGGCGTCGTCGTCGAGCCCGCCCACCGCGGCCCGGGTCACCGCCCGCGCGTACTCGGGCGTCTGCAGAAGACCGGGCACCACGGAGGTCTCCAGCGTGCGCATCGCGCTCGCCTGGGACTCCAGGCTGATGAAGTCGCGGTACGTCGGCGGCAGCACTCCGCGGTACGCGTGCCACCAGTGATGACGACCGCCACCCTCGTCCGAGCCCGCCAGCACCAGCAGCAACTCCCGTAGCCGGGCGTCCTGTACGCCGTAGGCGTCGAGCAGTAACCGCACATCGGCCGGTTTCACCCCGCTGGCGCCGGTCTCGATCCGGCTCACCTTGGACTGGTGCCAGCCCACCAGCCGGGCCGCCTCACCACTGGTGAGCCCCGCCCCGGTGCGCAACGCACGCAGTTCCGCGCCCAGTTTCCGGCGGCGCACCGCGGGACCGTGCTGCATGGGCAACTCCTTACTCCAACCGAGCCGCCCAAATACGCTCTGCCGTCGCAGAGTTCACCGCTTCGAGCGACAGATATATGCATATCTTGGTGGATCGCCACTCCTGACGGTCGCGGTAATGGCAGTCTGGCGACGAAGCACCAGTCCGGGACCGTACTCGAACCCTCCGCTCCGTGTCGGACTGCGGTCCCGTGGGAAAGGGACGACGTCGCCATGGCAGATCATCTGGAAGCATCCGTCACTCTGCCGAGCGATCCCGCCTCGGTCTCCGCGGCCCGGGACTACGTGGTCACCACTCTCGCCGAGTGGGGACTGCCACCGGAGACGGAAGTGGCCGACACCATCCGCCTGATCGTCTCCGAACTCACCACCAACGCCGTACAGCACACCCTCGGGCAGTCACCCACCTTCACGGTGGACCTCGCGCTCGACCGTGACGAACACCTGCGCATCGGGGTGACGGACAGTCATCCCCGGTTTCCCAAGCGGCTGCCGGCCGCGGTTCAGCAGGACAACGGGCGCGGGATGGTCATCATCCGCTGGCTGACGGCGGAGTGTGGCGGCAGGCTCAGAGTGCGGCCTACGCGGGAGGGTGGGAAGACGGTTTCCATTGAACTGCCCTGGACTGTGCCGGTGCCTGCGGCGCCTGAGCCGTGAGGGGTTGTGTGTTGTCTGCGGGTCCGTTGTGGCTGGTCGCGCAGTTCCCCGCGCCCCTTAGGGTTGGGACTGCTGGGCTCTGTTGAAAGTGGCCCCCAGCACTGCTCGGAAGGCGTCCGCCGCGGGTGTCGTCTCTTCCTCGCGGTATGCGATCGAGATCGTACGGCGCAGTTGCCCGCCCTCCAGCGCTCGTACCCCCACCGGAGTCACCGATGTGCGCGCCACCATCTCCGGTACGACCGCCACTCCCAGGCCCGCGCTGGCCAGCGCGCAGACCAGTAGGTAGCCCGGTGTCGGGACGAGTACCGAAGGGGTGGCCCCGGCTCTGGTCAGGGCCGTCTCGACAGCCCGGCGGGCCGGAGCGTCCGGGGCCATGCTGATCAGGGGCTGGTCGGCGAGTTCGGTCAGGGGCAGCCGTGCGGTGCCGGTGGTGAGGGCGTGGCCCGGGGCGGACACCAGGACGAGTTCCTCGACGAGGATCGGCTCGACGGTGATCGAGGCGGGGAGCGGGGGCGGTTCTCCCGGTTCGTAGGCGTGTGTCAGGGCCAGGTCGATCTCGCCCGCCGCCACCGCCGCGACACCGGCCGACGGTTCGTAGTCGGCGACCGTAAGCTCCACGTCCGGATGGGCTCGGCGAAAGGCGCTGAGAGCCGGGGGCAGGAGGTGGATGCCTGCCGTCTGGAAGGTGCCCAGTCGGAGGGTGCCGCCGGTCAGGCCGGTCAGTCGGGCCAGTTCGTGCCGCGCTCGTTCCAGCTCGTCGAGCACTCGTCGTGCCCGGGCCACCAGCAGCTCGCCGGCACCCGTCAGCCGGGCCCCGCGGTGGTGCCGTACCAGAAGGGCGGTGCCTGCCTCGCGCTCCAGCTTGGCCAGCTGCTGGGAGAGGGCGGGCGTGGTGTAGCCGAGCCGCTCGGCGGCCCGGGTGATCGAACCCGCCTCCGCGACCGCCACGAGTGCGGCGAGCCGGACCGGGTCGTACATCAGAGTCCCTGGGGTGGAGTGGGTTAAGTGATGCTTTAGGCACTCCCAGGATATTCGAAATACCTGCTGAAGGCTCCCACGCGGCAGGCTGACGGACATGGACGCATCGCTCATCGCCTTCACCGGGGTCTCCGCCGGCCTGGTCGCCATGCCCGGGGCCGACTTCACCGTCGTCGTACGCAACGCCCTGGTCTCCCGCCGGGCCGGCATCGCCTGCGCGCTCGGGATCGGGGCGGGGCTGCTGGTGCATGTGACGCTGGCGGTGGTGGGGGTCGCCGCGGTGCTGGCCGCCGTGCCGGCGCTGTTTCGTGCGCTCCAAGTGGTCGGCGGCGTCTATGTGTTGTATCTCGGTGTCCAGACGCTGCGGCAACGGCGTGCCGAGGTCGTGGAGGAGCGCGAGGGCTCCACCGCGCGACCGCTGCGGCAGGGCTTCGTGACCAACGCCCTCAACCCGAAGGCGTCCCTGACCTTCCTCAGCGTGCTGCCCCAGTTCGTGCCCGCGGGCGCTCCCGCGCTGCCCCGGACCCTGCTGCTCGCGCTGATCGTGCTCGCGATGGCCCTGGTGTGGTTCCAGGTGGTCGCGCTGCTCGTGGATCGGCTCGGCAGGTGGCTGCGTCGCCCGCGGGCCGCCCGGGCCGTCACGACCGTCACCGGCGCCGCGCTGACGGTCTTCGGCGGTGCACTGCTCGCGGGGCCGCTGTCGGCGCTGTGAGGGCCGTCTGATGGCCCCGGCGGCGGTGACGACGTGTCAGGCCGCCGTCACCGCCCCCGGGAAGGTCACTTGACCCGGCCGTACCAGACGCTCCTGGTCCAGATCTTCTGCAGCTTCACCACGTCCCCGCTCTTCGGGGAGTGCCAGATCTTTCCCTTCCCGGCGTAGATGCCGACGTGGTAGACGTACGACCCCGAGTGGAAGAACACCAGGTCTCCGGCCTTGCGGTTCTTGGCGGAGATGTGGCGGGTCTTGTTGTACTGCTGGGCCGCCGTACGGGGCAGTTTCTTGCCCGCCTTCTTGAACGAGTACAGCGTCAGCCCGGAGCAGTCGAATCGGTTCGGCCCCGTGGCGCCCCACTTGTACGGGGAGCCCTTCTTGGAGGCCGCGACCTGGAGTGCCTTCGTCGCCGGCGTGGCCGCTTCGGCCTCGGGGGCGAAGCCGGGTGCCACTATCGAGCCGCCCACCGCGGCGATGGTGAGAGCCGAGGCCGTTCCGGCCCGGGCCATGAGCGACGGGACACGATTGAGCGCAGTCATGCGCAACCCTTCGTCAGCCGCCTGTGAAGGATGACCTGTCGGATTCGGGCTGGCGAAGTTGCCCGGCCGCGTTGCCGCGGCTTCACCCCAAGGGTTGCTCGGCTCGAACGAACGTCCGCTCCGGCGACCCGTCTTGCTCGGGTCCTCCACTCCTGCCGATCCACTCCTGTCGACCGGTCATCCGGGCGGCGGCAGGACTCGGCGTCCGCCCGGACCGCCCCGCCGCTGTGGCGGGGGCTTGTCGTCAGACAGGGATCTTGACGCACGGTTGAACGAAAATCCCAACGGAACCGGGGATTTGTGGCGTTACTCACCACTCACCCGTTCGGGTGGACACCCCCCTGTTCGAGTGGGTGTCCAGGCGCCCAACGAGCCCCGGACCAGGGACGGAACGCCGGATTCCGACTCGGGGTCATGCCCGTTGTGCAACCTTGACGGGCGCGCAAAAGGAGACGTGGCTACGCCGAAAGGGGGTACGTCGTTTGGTGCGTTTCAGCTCCGTTCCGGACGCCTCGTCAGTGGGTCGAGACGTCCGGAACCGGTCTGTACACGTCGTCAACTGTCCGAGCGCGGCGGCACCGTGACGCGAGCCGTGCGGCGCTCTCCGTCCAGCACGCGCAACGCACGCGCCAGCGTGGGAGCGTGCAGCTCCGTCTCGCCCCGCTGATGCATCAGCGCCAGCGCGTCCCGGAGCTCGACGGCCCTGCTCACGAGCGCCTGGGCGGCGCGCAGTCCGCTGTAGGTGTCGCCGTGCCGGCCCGGGTTGATCCGGCCCAGCAGGTCCACGGCGTCGAGGTAACGGTCGATCAACTCGCCCTCCGCGCGGGTCAGCGCGGGCAACGGCGGCAGCTCGGGTGGAAGCACCGGCCGATCACCGCCCCGTGGGCGGCGCGAGGGTGGTCTTGCGGCTGGGGATGATCGCGTCCACCAGCCCGTACTCCAGCGCCTCCTGGGCGCTGAGGACCTTGTCCCGCTCGATGTCCTCGCTCACCTGCTCGCGGCTGCGTCCGGAGTGCAGGGCGAGCATCTCCTCCAGACGGGTCCGAACACGCGTCAGTTCGGCGGCCTGGATGGCCAGATCGCTGGCCTGGCCCTCGATCGGCTCGGGCAGTCCCGGCTGATGGATCACCACCCGGGCGCCCGGCAGCGCGAATCGCTTGCCCGGCGTGCCCGCGGCGAGCAGCACCGCGCCGGCCGCGCCGGCCTGGCCCAGGCAGATCGTCTCCACGTCACAGGTGACGTACCGCATGGTGTCGTAGATCGCCGACATGGCGCTGAACGAGCCGCCCGGCGAGTTGATGTACAGCGAGATGCCCCGGTCGGGTTCCTTGTGCTCCAGGTACATGAACTGGGCCATCACGTCGTTCGCCGAGATGTCGTCGATCTGTGTGCCGAGGAAGACGATCCGCTCCTCGAGCAGCTTCGAGTAGGGGTCCTGCGTCCTGGTGCCGGTGCTCGTGCGCTCCGTGAACTCGGGCAGCACATGGCGGGCGGTCGGTCGGGTCATGGCTCACGCTCCCTTGGCGGGGTGCCTGTAAAAAATGTACAGGACGTACATGACGTAATGTGGGGAGCATGGCCTACGAGATTCCGGTGACGCAAGCCAGGGCTGAGCTCGCCGATCTGATCAATCGCGTGGTGTACGGCGGTGAACGCGTCGTCGTGACGCGGCACGGAAAGCCCCTCGTCGCCCTTGTCTCCGCCGCTGACCTGGAGCGACTGGAGAAACTCGGAGAGCCGGCGGAACTCGCCGAGGAGCAGGTGATCAGCGCGGTCTCCAGCGTCCGCGAGGTCGCTTCCGCTCCTCGCGAACGGCAGCGCTTCGGTATCGCCGCCGAGCATCGGGGACCGAGCCCCTCGTAGCGCCCGCCGCCCGGGCCACCGGAAAGCAAAGGACCGTGCACCCCCGTCCGCTACAGCGGGGGTGCACGGTCGCTTCGGTGTGCCGATCGGTCAGCCGACGGTGGCCGGCTCCCTCTCGGTCGTGGGCTCGGTGCTCGTCGTACGCGCCTTCCTGAGGGTGCTGCCCAGCAGCACGGCGCCCAGGCCGAGCGCGGCCCACCAGGCCAGCGTCAGGGCCGGGCCGGTCGCCGCGGCGCCGTCGAAGAAGGACACCGAGCGCAGCAGGGTCGTCCCCGCGCCGGGCGGCAGCCACTGACCGATCACGCCGACCGGCTCGGGCAGCATCTGCGGCGCCGAGGCGGCCCCGGAGAAGGGGTTGCCGACCAGCATCACGACCGCGGCCATGAGGCCGACGCCGGCCGGCCCGACCAGAGCGGCGAGACCGGCGACGGCGGCGCTCACGGCCAGCGTCGTCAGGCCGAACACCCCGGCCTCGGCCCACCAGTCGCCGGTGAGAACGCCCAGCCAGCTGTGCGCGAGCGAGGCCGCGATCACGCCGATCAGCGCGGCGGCACCGACCAGGCCGCCCACGGCACGGACGCCCCGCAGTCCGAGCAGGGTCACCGCCGCGCCGGCCGCCAGGCCGGCCAGGGCGAGCGGCAGGACGCTCGCGGTGAGGGCGGAGCCGCGCGGGTCCGACGTGGGCGCGGGCACGACGTCGACCGTCCTGACCTCCGTGCCCTGGCCGGCGGCCTGCTGTGCCACCGCCTGCTGGAGCAGCTGGGCGACGGCCGGACTCGCGGCCGACGCGGTCAGCAGCTTCGGGCCCTGCGGGGCGACGACGACAGCGCCGTACACGGTCCGGTCCTCGACGGCCTCCCTGGCGGCGGCCTCGTCGGCGTAGCGGTGGATCTCGAACGCGCCCTCGTGCCGTGTGAGTTGCCGCTCCACCTGGGCGGTGGCGGCGGTCGGCCCGGCCACCGCGAGAGGCAGGTCGCGGGGAGCGGTGCGGGCGGCGGGCCAGGCGAAGGCCCACAGGGCGAGGGCGGCGAGGACGGGGACGAGGAGGACGACCGCGACCAGACGCCGATGTGCGGTGCTCCTGGGCGGTGTAGCGGAGGGGGTGGTCATGAGGGCTCCCTCGGGGAGGTGGCGTAAAAAGAAGGATCGTTCGTTTTGCTTGTGCCTCCACGGTCCTGCCGCCCGTCGCACTTGTCAAGAAGGAATGTTCGTTTTACTTTGTGGACCATGGCACGCGTATCCCAGGAGCACCTCGACGCCCGCCGCCGGCAGATCCTCGACGGTGCCGCGCGGCTCTTCGCCCGCAACGGCTTCCACGCCACCTCCATGCAGGACGTGCTGAAGGAGGTCGACCTGTCGGCAGGCGCGGTGTACCGCTACTTCAGCGGCAAGGACGAGCTCATCGCCGCGATCGTCAAAGAGGTGCTCGGCGAGATCCGCGCGGCCTTCGAGGACGTGTCCCGGCACAGCCCGCCTCCGCCGCCGGACATCCTGGTCGGCCTGGTCCTGGGACGGACCCTGCGCGTCTGGCCGTCCCTGAACAGCGACGGTGAAGCACTGTTCCCGCGCCTGATGCTGCAGGTCTGGGCGGAGACCGTGCGCAACGAGGAGCTGGCGGCCGTTCTGACGGAGGTGTACACGGAGCTGCGCGAGAGATGGGTGCTGGCCGTCGAGGCGTACCAGAAGGCCGGGATGATGCGGTCGGACATCCCCGCGGAACACGCGGCACGCACCATGATCGCCGCGGTGCAGGGGTTCATCGCCCAGCAGGCCCTCTTCGGGGCGGCGCCGGTGGAGGTCCTCCAGGACGGTCTGCGGGCGCTGACCAGCATGCGGGACGAAGGAACCGCAACCGGTGGATCACAGCTCGGTTAACTTGCTCGAAACGCGGTCCAACTAGCCTGCCCATCCACGCCACCAGGCACTTTGCCACGTGGCCGCGGCAACCGGACCCCGCACGGTCCGGAGCGAGGACTGTGAGGTGGGACGTGCAACTGACCCCGCACGAGCAAGAGAGGCTGCTCATCCACGTGGCGGCCGACGTGGCCGAGAAGCGCCGCGCCCGTGGGCTGAGGCTGAACCACCCCGAGGCGGTCGCCCTCATCACGTCGCACATCCTCGAGGGCGCCCGGGACGGCCGTACGGTCGCCGAGCTCATGTCCTCCGGACGCAAGCTGCTCACCAGGGACGACGTCATGGAGGGCATCCCCGAGATGATCCACGACGTCCAGGTCGAGGCGACCTTCCCGGACGGCACCAAGCTCGTCACCGTCCACGACCCGATCGTCTGACGGGGGCTGCCGTGATTCCCGGAGAGATCCTGTTCGCTTCCGACCCGATCGTCTACAACGAGGGCCGTGACGTCACCCGGCTGACCGTCCTCAACGCCGCCGACCGGCCCGTCCAGGTCGGCTCCCACTACCACTTCGCCGAGGCCAACCCCGGCCTGGAGTTCGACCGCGCGGCAGCCCGCGGCAAGCGGCTCAACGTCGCCGCCGGCACCGCCGTGCGCTTCGAGCCCGGGATCCCCGTCGACGTCGAACTCGTCCCGCTGACCGGCGCCCGCGTGGTGCCCGGACTGCGCGGCGAGACCGGAGGTGCCCTCGATGCCTGAGATCTCCCGTGCCGCGTACGCCGACCTGTTCGGGCCGACCACCGGCGACCGCATCCGGCTCGCCGACACCGATCTGCTCGTCGAGATCGAGGAGGACCGCAGCGGCGGTCCCGGGCTCGCCGGGGACGAGGCCGTGTTCGGCGGCGGCAAGGTCATCCGCGAGTCCATGGGCCAGTCCCGGGCCACCCGCGCCGACGGCACCCCCGACACGGTGATCACCGGCGTCGTGATCATCGACCACTGGGGCATCGTCAAGGCCGACGTCGGCATCCGCGACGGCCGGATCACCGGCATCGGCAAGGCCGGCAACCCCGACACCATGGACGGGATCCACCCCGACCTCGTCATCGGCCCCGAGACCGAGATCATCGCCGGCAACGGGCGGATCCTGACGGCCGGCGCCATCGACGCGCACGTCCACTTCATCTGCCCGCAGATCGCCGACGAGGCGCTGTCCTCCGGCGTCACCACCCTCGTCGGCGGCGGCACCGGACCCGCCGAGGGCTCCAAGGCGACCACCGTCACGCCCGGCCCGTGGCACCTGGCCCGGATGCTGGAGGCGATGGAGCAGTACCCGCTCAACATCGGCTTCCTCGGCAAGGGCAACACCGTCTCCCACGAGGCGATGCTGTCCCAGATCCGAGGCGGCGCGCTCGGGCTGAAGCTGCACGAGGACTGGGGCTCCACGCCCGCCGTCATCGACGCCTCGCTGACCGTCGCCGACCGGACCGGCATCCAGGTCGCCATCCACACGGACACGCTGAACGAGGCGGGCTTCGTCGGTGACACGCTGGCGGCCATCGCCGGACGCGGCATCCACGCGTACCACACCGAGGGCGCGGGCGGCGGGCACGCGCCGGACATCATGACCGTCGTCTCCGAGCCGCACGTGCTGCCCAGCTCGACCAACCCGACCCGGCCGTTCACCGTCAACACCGCCGAGGAACACCTCGACATGCTGATGGTGTGCCACCACCTCAACGCGGCCGTGCCCGAGGACCTCGCCTTCGCCGAGTCGCGGATCCGGCCGTCGACGATCGGCGCGGAGGACGTCCTGCACGACCTCGGCGCGATCTCGATCATCTCGTCGGACGCGCAGGCCATGGGCCGGGTGGGCGAGGTCGTCATGCGGACCTGGCAGACCGCCCATGTGATGAAGCGGCGCCGCGGCGCGCTGCCCGGCGACGGGCGGGCCGACAACCAGCGGGTGCGGCGGTACGTCGCCAAGTACACGATCAACCCGGCGCTCGCGCAGGGCCTGGCCCGCGAGATCGGCTCCGTGGAGAGCGGCAAGCTCGCCGACCTGGTGCTGTGGGAGCCGGCGTTCTTCGGGGTCAAGCCGCAGCTCGTCATCAAGGGCGGGCAGATCGCGTACGCGCAGATGGGCGACGCCAACGCCTCGATCCCGACGCCGCAGCCGATCCTCCCGCGGCCGATGTACGGGGCGATCGGGCGGGCGCCCGCCGCCAACTCGTTCAACTTCGTGGCGCCGCTGGCCATCGAGGACGGGCTTCCGGAGCGGCTCCAGCTCGGCAAGCGGTTCGTGGCCATCGAGTCGACGCGTGGGGTCACCAAGGCCGACATGCGGCAGAACGACGCGCGGCCCGAGGTGCGGGTGGACCCCGACAGCTTCGCCGTGCACATCGACGGGGAGCTGGTGGAGGCCGCGCCGGCCGCCGAACTGCCCATGGCCCAGCGGTACTTCCTCTTCTGAGAGCCGGGATCCCATGTCACGGGCAGCACTACTCGTCCTCGCCGACGGCCGCTTCCCCGCCGGAGGGCACGCGCACTCCGGCGGGGCCGAGGAGGCCGTCAAGGCCGGGCGGATCACCGGGGCCGCGAGCCTGGAGGACTTCTGCCGGGGGCGGTTGCACACGGCGGGGCTGGTCGCGGCCTCGCTCGCGGCGGCGGCCGCGGTCGGGGTGGACGCGGTGGCGCTGGACGCGGCGGCCGATGCCCGGACGCCGTCGCCCGCGCTGCGGGTGGCCGCGCGGAAGCTGGGGCGGCAGTTGATGCGGGCCGCTCGGGCGACGTGGCCGTCCGGTGAGCTGGATGACCTTGCTCGGCGGTTTCCGAAGGGGGCCCATCAGCCGGTGGTGCTCGGGGTGGCCGCTCGGGCCGCGGGGTTGGGGGCCGTCGAGGCGGCTTACTGTGCGGCGTACGAGAGTGTGAGTGGGCCGGCCAGTGCGACGGTGCGGTTGTTGAGTCTTGATCCGTTCGACGCTACGGGGGTGTTGGCGCGGTTGGCGCCGACGGTGGATCTTGTGGTGGATCGGGCTGTGGAGGCGGGGCGGCGGGT
>NZ_JAKEIP010000025.1 GCF_021474425.1 Streptomyces muensis
ACCCCGCCCGACCCTCACGACAAGGCAGACCCAGTTGAACGACAAGGCACCCCAGCAGCCGGAACCCCAGCCCACCATCTCCGAGCCCGAACTCGTGGGGACCTCGCTCCCTCCAATGCCCCCGGCGCCACCCACGGCTCCGCCGCCCTTGGCCACCCCACAGGGCGGTCGGCGCAAGCGAGCCTTCATAGTCGGCACCGCGGTCGCCGTCCTCCTCACCGGTGGTGGCATCGCCTGGTGGTCACTGGCCGGCGACGGCGACCCGATGGACCACGTAGAGGTCTCGGGCGGCAAGCTCGTCACCGGGGACGACGACTCGTACAGCGACGACGAGGACTGCGACGACACCGACGAGTTCTCGTACAACGACTGTGACTCGTACAGCGATTCAGACGACGCGACCTACGAATTCGTCTACAAGATCACCAACAAGGGCAACGAACCCGCCAACTACTCCGTCATCGTCAACGGCTTCGACGAAGACGGCGACTTCATCGGCCAGACCTACATCGGTGCGACACACCTGGAGTCCGGCAAGACGGACGCCGACGAGGGCGAGTTCGATGAGTACGTCACCCTCGAAGACGGCCACGAACTGTCCGACATCAAGTCCGTGAAGGTCGCCTGGGTCGAGCGCATGGCCCTGGCCAACTGACCCCCGGTGCGCCGCCTCAGCCTCCGGCGGCGTACCGGACCAACCGCAGCACTCCAACCGAACGTGGCATCAGGGAGCCACACATACGGCCGGCGCTTCGCGGCCGACGCACCCGCGTTGTTACTCTCCGCGCCATGCCTCATGCAGCGGCGCGGGAGATGCGCTCTCCGATCCTGTCCATCCACCCGTATGTACCGGCCATTGAGCAAGAGGGCGATGTGATCTGCTCGATGGCGTCGCGCGGTGAGTGCGACCACAGGCTCGTCGCGGAGGTACGCCCCGAGTTCAGCGACGGCACCTCCCCCCGCTGGCGGGTGTGCGGCGAGTGGCTGACCAGCCACCCGTCAGCCATCGCCCACATCACCACGAACGGCTTCCAGGAGCCCGTCGTCCCCTGACGATCCGGGCCCGGCATCAGAGACCTGGCGAGCGGTTGAGGTAGCAGGCGGCGGTGTCCACGAAGCTGTCGTGTGCGGCGACGGCTGCTCGACGGTGGGCCTCGATGGCGTCGGCGTCGGTCAGGTCTCGGAGGTTGTACGTAGAGGTCACCAGGTCGGCGGCCGCCTGCCTCACGGCTGGGTCGAGGATGAGCAACTGCACCCGGACGAGTTGAGCTGTCGTGGCCGACCGGGTCGCGTGTCTTTCCGCCGTCAGGGCGGCCAGATACTCCGGATCTGTCCTCTGAGCCTGGCGTTGCAAGTCCTGCTGCGCATACAGGACGCGACGGTGCTCAGTCGCACACGCGGCCAGCGCAGAAATGGCATCGAACCGCTCGCGCCGCAGCGTGTCCGCGCGGTCCTGGACACGGCCTGCCCGAGCACTCTGGTGCTGGATGGCACCAGCGACGACTGCGCCGAGAAGGGTCCCCAGGACAGCAACGACCGTGGTCCACATATATCCCCCTTATTAGGGAGGGAACTGGAACCTTCAACTCTCGTCAAGCAGCCGCAGCGTCACTCATGCCTTCGCCGACGCCCGGGCTGGCGCGTGGCCACCTCAGCGGCAGACGAGTCGGGCTATACGCCGGGGAGTGTCACCACAGCGCTATGACCTGTGCAAACGTGCTGGACGTGCCCTGGTGTGGCTACCTTGATGGCTACGTGCGACGGCATCGCGCCTGACCGTCGAAGAACGGGTTGGTCCCGCGACGTGGTGTAGGGGATCAAGCGCTCCGCATTCCGGATCGAGGCCTACGGTGATCTCGGTGGAGGCAACAACCCACGAAGCACCCCGCTGAAGCGGGTTGAACGCCCGATCCGGCGGGACCCTGTCTCCGACCTGCGGATTCCGGTGACTTGATCCCCTACACCACCTGGCGGGGCACCATCGAAGAACGTGATGATCTCATCAATGGAACGCAGGTTGTGCGCAACGGGGCTGCTGTCGTTGGAGGCGTCCTGGCGCCGACCCCAAGAACGCGGTCCGGATCCGTCACGTGGGGTCGAGGTAGGCGGTCGCACCCTCCTCGGAGAACAGAGGAGCGCGCGGGCGTGGGGAGCACCATCGGATCGTTGTCGACCTCGGACACGATCACGTGGAGCCGTACCAACGTCCCGGACTCCCACACTGGTTCGAGGCCGTGTGTGAACCGGGCCAGGCATCGCAACTGCGGGTTACAGCCTCGTACATCTTGTTGGTGGCCCCGTACCTGCGCTCACCATCAGTCGTCGTCACCCTCGCCATCGAAGTCGAAAGCAAAGGCCATCTGGCCCAGAGAATCCTTGACGGGCGGATCTGTGGGTTGGGGCTGCGTCGGATCTACGGAATCCTCGATCTCGTGCGGCAAGGCATAGTCGTCCGCCAACCGTGCGAGGTGCAGGGCGAGAGGCATGCCCAGGCCGTCGCGTGCCTCTCGGTAGTCCTCGCTGAAACGCTGCTGGTGCACGAACGCCGCCCATGCCTCGGCATCGTCGCCCGGCTGGAGACAGGCGACCGTGAGCTCCAGAAGATCCGGATTCCAAGCGTTCGCCGTGGGACGGTGCGCGCTGTTGCCCGATGGGTTGGTGTGCGGCGTCAGCTTCGCATCATCATTGGTGAGCTTCGTCTGCGTACTGGACTTGCCGACCGTGCTGTAGAAGACGCGGCCCGAATCACCCGGCACCTCGGGCTTCCACAGCCCCATCGTGATACCTCCGCGCTGCTGCCCTTCCAGCCCAGGATTGAGTTCCTCCCGCTCCGCCCAGCACTGCGCCGTCTCGTCCCTGGTGCCGTCGGCGATCCGGACGACCCGGAGTTGCTTGCCATAGAGCCCGATCCGCTGCGCCGGGCCACCGTCGAGCCCGAGCCTGTCCTGCTCCAAGCCGTCGTTCTTCAGCCACGGCCAACGCTTCCGTACGTCCTGGGCGTGCGTCAGTACGAGTGTCGGGGTGCTGCGCAGGCTCGACAACGTCTGCTTGATGAAGGCTGCCATGAAGGCCGCTTGGTCGGCGCTGCTCCTCTTTGCCTCGACCCGACCGGTCAACGCCTTGAGAAGCTCGGGATACGGAACCCACTCGTGCATGTCCGCGGACCTGCCCAGGACACACTTCGCTCCTGGCCGGATGAGCACCGCGATGGGCGTGAACTGCTGCTTGCCCGTGGGCCCGTCTTGGCGGCGCTCCACGAGGTGGAAGGCGACCTGGTTCAGGCCGACGGGGATGAGTGCGTCGCCGAGCGTGTGTTGGGGCACCAACCGCACGCCGGTCTGGCGCATGCCATCCGACCAGGCGGAGGCGGCTCGCATCCGCGCGTCCTCCAGTGCCTTCTCCTCCGTCTCCGTGGCGGCGTCCAAGGGACGGATGAACTGGGTTACCAAGCCGGCGTCGGCGCAGCCGAGGCGGATCGCGTACTTGGGGTCACTGCGCCGCTTGGCATGGCGGAAGGCTTCCTCACCGTCCAGTTCCACAAAGGCCAACCGCACGCCTGGGACGGCTGCCCTCAGGCTGTGCATGGCGTTCGTGACCTGGGTCCGGCGATCTGCGATGGCCTCGTCGTGCTCCTTGCCCCGGCGGGGCACACGGTCGCCGCCCAGCGGGCCGCCCAGGGCGCCGAGGGGCCGGGCGTACAGCCGGACCGTCAGTTCCTCGGACTTCCAGGTCCACGTGTCGGCTGCTTCCTCCCGCCGGAGCCCAGCGAGGCCCAGTCCGGCCTCCGCGGCCGCGACAATCTGGTCGCGGATGACGTCGGACTGGTAGAGCACGAAGGCCGTGAGGTCCTCGCCCTCCAGGGCCTCGGCAAGGCGTGCGCGCAGCACCTGGGCATTGTGCGCCGAGCGCTGTTCCCGCTTGTCGAGGATGGCCGCGAGGTCCTCGGGCGTCTGCTCCTTCTTGGGGATGGAGGGCAGCTTCTTCAACTGCTTCGTGGGCGGGCCGGCATACGCGCTTCGGCGGAGTTTCGGGACCGGCACGAACTCCGGGGCGAGCGCCTGCTCCGCCCATTCGATCAGCCTTCGCCGCTCGCTGGGCATCAGTCCCGTGCCGATGGTGTGCTTGCCCATGACCGCGTGATGTCCCACGGCGACCTGGATGCCGTCCCGGCTACGGATCCAGTGGTCGGCCTCCTTGACCAGCCGGTCCGGGGAGGGCAGCGCGTCCAGCGCGGTGACCTGGGTGAGCATTCCCTCCGGTCCGCCCTGTCGCCAGCTGGTGGTGCCGTTCTTCCAGTCCAGCATGGCGACAGCGAAGCGCTGCGGTACCGGTCCGTCGTGCACGAGGGAAGCGTCCGGCAGCAGGTAGGCGGAGACTCCCTTGCCGTACGGGATGTACACCTTGCCGCGCACGAACCGGCGGACACCTGCGCTCAGATGGATCCGCGGGACGGGCGAGAACGGCACCGTACGCACGGTGACCCTGATGGTCGCGGCGTAGTACGCGGGTTTGCCGTCTCCCCCACCGCGGCGCGTGGGCACGTACTCGATGAGATCCGACATCAGCTCGGCGCCGCCGCTTCCCGCGCCCCGGGAACCGCCGAGGCCGGCGACCTGACGGAAGACCAGCCGCTTCCCGTTGTGCTCGTACGGCGCCAGACGGGTGACCCTGTCGGCAAGGACGTCAGGGAGAAGCCGGTACACGTGCGAGGCGGGGACCGCGGTCTCACGTGGCGTGTCTTGCAGTTCGAGGAGATCGACCATGCCCGGCTGCCAGCTGAGCGCGGAGGTGTCCAGGTCGCGGAAGCAGTCCATCAGCAGACCCGCGGTCTCTGGGTCGTTCGGACTCCGCTGGAGGCTCTTCAGCCACGTGGCGACGTAAAGGTTGGTCACCGCCATCGGATACGGCTCCGTGCGGTACAGCCAGGGGTTTGCCGAGCCGAACCGGGCCGTGGAGTCGACCGTGACGATGTCCGGGGCGGTGGCGCGCAGCAGCTGGTTGATGTGCCTCGTCGGCACGCGGCGGCGCCGTTCGGCCTGGCGCTCGTTCAGCCCGTCGTGGTAGAGGCGCAGGACGGGTTCCTCCCAGTGAGCGGGGAGCGTGAGCGTGTACATCGGGACAGCGAAAGGGCCCCGCGCCGGGTCGGGCACATAGGCGGCGGCCCTGAGGTACTGGTATTCCACGATGCTGGTTCTCCTCGAGAGTGAAAGAGGACGTGCGAGTATCGGGTTGCGTCGGCCGTCAGCCCATGTCCACAAGGGCGCGGTAGAGCGGTTCGTACAGCTCGCGGACGAGCGACTTGTCGATCGGTGCGGGCTCCAGATCGGACACTCGGTCGGCATCGAAGTAGGGGGCAAGGACTTCGCGCATGCTGGCCAGGAGGCTGGTGTCGGGCGTGTCCGCGGCCTGGAATCCGGCTTCGCGCGGCGAGAACGCCGCGTCGACGAAGACCACCCTGGCCGGCACGCCGCCACGGACGAGGCGGCCGATGACCTGCCACATGACGACGAGCTGGTCCCAGGTGAACGCCACCTTCTCGTCGTCCCGCAGGCTCGACCAGGCGATTTTGCGGGTCAGATAACGGTTCCACTGACGGAAGGCACGACTGCGGAACGCGACGGCGGCTCGGTCGGGTGTGGCCGCGGCAAGCGCGGCCTGCCTGAACGTGCCGTCGGTGTCGCGGAGTTGGCGTACGGCCCAGTCGTTGATGGACTGGATGGCGAGCGAGATGTCGTCGGGCCGTGGGTGAGGTCGGGCCAGGAAGTACACGGTGCCGATGGCCGCCTTGCCTCCGCGCAGCACGATGTTGTGCCCGCGCTCCACCGCCAGAAGCGGGGCGACGAGGAGGTCACCGCCGACGGAGGGGAACGCCTTGACGTCTCCGCGGGGCAGGGTGCGTGCGGCGGTGTCCTCCGGCAGCCGGGTCCAGGCGGTGTCGGCGTCCGCGTCGTCGGAGACCAGCTGGGTGACGCGACCGTTCCACTCGGGGATCTGGTTGAGGTATTCGGCGGCCCTGCGTGCCTCGTCGTAGCTACCGACGAGGAGCAGGATGCGGCGTCGCTCCGGATCGTCGATCTCATCCAGTTCGGCGTCGAGCATGCTCACCGAGTCGGGCAGACTGCGGTCGGGCACGGCCAGCTGGTGCAGCATGTGCAGCAGGGCCTGTGGCCGCTCCTCGGGGTCGCAGCCCGACAGACGCAACGGTTTCGGCTGATCGTTTCCGGGCCAGTACAGGAACTCCTTGCGGAACTCGCTCCCCAGGACAGCCTCGACCTCCTCGTCGCGGGGCCGCAGTACAGCGCCGACCTGGGCGTGCACGTGGTACCTGCTGGACGTACCCGCCCAGCTCGTGGCCGACATCAGCAGGACGTGCGGACCCGGACGGCCATCCACGGCGCACAGATCGCCCAGGCGCATGAGCAGTTCACGGCCGACGCCGTTGCAGTGGAAGAAGCGGAGTTCCCCACTGCGGTCGCCGTCTCGCTCGCGGTCGTCGTGGCGGAACTGGAAGCCGAGCACGTTACCCATGGGCGACTCGGGGATGACCGCCTCGTAGTCCTTCGGGGGCCTGCGGGAGAGCACGTTGGAGGCGCTCTCCAGGTTGAGTGCGGCCTCGACGCGCGGCCACAGCGTGGTCATGAAGTCGAGGCGGCTGTGCAGGGCGGACAGGATGAGTGTGAACTCGAAACGCCGCGCCTGCAGGTCGATCCTGTCAAGCGCTCCGGAGTCGTCCGTGACGATGGTGGTGAGGGTCTCGCGCAGCCGTTCCCGGGTTCGCGCACCCTGCGGTGCGTGCAGGAGCTCGAGGGTGAGGTGGACGAAGGTGTTCACCAGGCGGGTCACTTCGTCGTCGGCCGTGTCGCTCTGCTGCTCGTGCAGGGGATCATCTCGGAACCGTCCGAGCGCGGTGTCCAGTGTCCGGGCTGCCGGAGGCGGGCGCTCGCCCTCCTTGCGGCCGGGAAACCAGCTGTCCAGCAGCAGGTTGTGCAGGGTGAAGGCGCTGAAGTAGTCCACGCTGATCCAGCGCCTGAGCCCGTCGTCCTTGACGAGCAGCGCGTAGAGGCGGTCGGTGGCGGCGCTGACCGTGTTGACGGCGTTGGTCCAGTCGTCGACGTCACGGGCGGACAGCTGGAGCCGTCCGTCGCGAGCCATCTGCTGGAACTTGTGCACGGCGACCTCGTCGAACCAGGAGTTCGGGGCTTTGCCCACGAGGGTGCTGGCCGGGGCGAAGGCCGTGTCGAGCTGCATCTGCACCCGGTCCGCCTCGTCCACGATGATCAGATCGCTCATCCGGCAGGCGAGTTCGAGGTACCGCAGCTGCTCGTCGTGCTGGTGCTGAGGCACGGAGCTGTGCACCAGTCCGGCCGGGGTGGCGACCCACACCTGGGCGTCGACCAGGTCCCGGGCCCCACGGTGGCGGGGACAGCGGTTCCACAGTGGGCACAGCCGCCGCTGAGGCTTCGGACGCCGGGAGTCGCGAACAGACGGACTGTCGTCGTCGAGCAGCGGATCCCCTTCGGGCGCCTCGGCCTCGGGAACGGTGAAGAGCGTGAGACACGGCGCCTCGCGGATGCCGAGCGGGCGGCGGGCCTCCAGGCCGCGCAGGACGTCGACCGGGCAGGCGCTGCTCAGGTAGGCGAAGCCCGCGTGGTCGTGCCCCAGCATGGTGGCTGCGCCGGCTGTGGCGGTGCGGCGGTGCAGCCGGTTGATGTTGCGCTCGCGCGTGGAGTGCCCGAG
This sequence comes from Streptomyces muensis, assembly GCF_021474425.1. Classification (GTDB taxonomy): domain Bacteria; phylum Actinomycetota; class Actinomycetes; order Streptomycetales; family Streptomycetaceae; genus Streptomyces; species Streptomyces muensis. The sequence continues at coordinate 7,738 of NZ_JAKEIP010000025.1, forward strand.
GATCGGCGCGGCCCGCACGCCCAGTCGGTCGAACTGCTCGACCACGGCGAGCGTTTCCGCCACGTCGCCCACGACGATGGTGACGCGGCGCGGCGTCTGGGTCACGACGTGGTAGGTCAGGATGTCGCGGATCGTCGACTTGCCGGCGCCGACCGTGCCCACCAGGTGCAGCAGCCGGTCGACGGTCAGCCGTCCCTTCTTCGCGAAGCTTCCGGACTCCTCGTCGCGAACAAGTAGTTTGACGCGCTCAAGGCGTCCGGCCCAGTCGTTGCGAGGGCCGTCCGGTGCCGTGGCTTCCACGGCGTCCATCGCCTCGGCGGCCTTTTCGAGTTCCTCCCAGGTGACGCTGACGGGCTCTCCGTGCCCTGCGGGCGGCGCGTCCAGGACGTGAGCGCGCGGCAGGACCTCCGTCAGGAGTTCCCCGTCGAACACGACGGAGTGGGTGCGGTCCTGCACCCGGAAGGTGTGCTCTCCCGCCTCGGCGAGTGGAACGGAGCGCGTGGAGAAGTCGGGCGCGGTGCTGAGCAGATCTTCGAAGATCTCGAAGCGGCGGGTGGCCCGCGCGGGCTCGCGACGGCGGGGCACGTCGTCGGGTCCGTCAAGGTCGTAGCCCCGTAGTTGCTGGGGGACCTCAAGGTAGTCGGCCAGCGCCTCGTTCCACGCGTGGCGCCGTCGCAGGTCCCACAGGTGGTGGCGGGCCCGCAGGACACGCAGTCGCTGCCCGTCGGTGCGCACGTCCCCGAAGGCCTCGCTGTACGGGTAGCCGCCGAGCAGGGGCCAGACGTCGGCGGCCGTGCGGGTCGGCGTCACGTCCTGAAGGAGGTAGAGACCCAGTTCGACGTCGAGGAGGTCGCCGGGACGGAAGCTGCCGAGGTTCGCCGGCCATACTTCGGTGAGCTGCTGCGGCGAGCAGCGCCGGTGCCATCCGCTGCGGTCACGCATGACGGCCTCCTTCGGTGCGTGGCGGTTCTGTTTCCTGCCGGCTCAGGTCCGTGAGTTCGCGACCCACCAGCCGCAGGAAGGCCTGGTCGTCCAGGAGGGTGACCCGCCCAGTCATGTCGTCAGGCAGATTGCGCCGGAACTGGCGCCCGTACGCCTCGTTCTCGCGGAAGCGGTAGCGGGGTACGACGAGGAATGCCCGGTCGTACGGGGGGTCGCCCCGGAAGGGGGTGATCGTGCGCGCCAGCAGGGCGGGATTCACGCGGTCTTTCACGTCCACGGCCCAGTACCGGCGCCCAGGCAGGGGGACGCGAAGGTCGTACGCGTCGTAGTTCGGCCACATCTCGGCCGTGATACCGAACCTCTTCTTCAGAGCGGCTTCCAGGTCGGTCTCGGCGAGTCCGGGGCTGGTGACGAACATCCGCAAGGGACGGCTGAGTTGGAAGATCCCTCCCTTGTCAGGTCGCAGCGGGATGCCGTCGTACCCCGTCCCGTCGCGGCGACACCGGTCCAGTTCGCACCGGTGTCCGCCGCCGAGCAGCGGCACCATGAGGCAGCGGCAGCGCGCGCATTGGCGGTAGGCACCTTCCCGCAGATAGGAGGCGGGAACGGGTTCGTAGCAGCGCTTGATGACACTGTGCAGCAGCATCCCGCACTCCGGATCACCGCCGAGCAGCGCCAGTTCGGCGCCGGTGAGCACAGGCCGGGAGGTGAGCAGTGCCCGGAACGCGGTGTAAGCGTGGGGGGACTTGGCCGCACGACAGACGGCAAGGGCTTCCAGGATGCGTTCGTTCTCGAACAGCTCGGCGGCGGGGTCGGCCGCGCTCACCTCCCACTCCAGGCACAGCTGGTGCGGCAGCCTGGTCTCGGGGTCGACGAGCACGGCCTCTCCGGCGCGGGCCTCATCGGGCAGCGCCAACGGCCACGTTGCCAACGGTCGTTCGCAAGCCCAGCGGACCATCTCCGGGACGCTGCCCGGCGGTTCCTCACCCCGTCGCAGACAGTGCAGGACGAGGCGGTTGTAGGCGTTCTGCACCTTGGCCGGGTAGACCGGGTTGGGTACGGTCCGCTGCCGGGACAGGCCGGCGAGAGCGCTGGCGATCAGGCGCAGCAGCGTCTCGTCTGCGGTCCCGGCGCCTTCGGGGCTCCCGGGCCGCACGTCCGTCGTCGTCATACCTCTCCCTCCCCCGCAACGGCCAAGCCGGGCGCGGCACTCGGACACCACTGGGATACCGGACAGGACTGACAATGCGGTCCCGGCCGGGCCTCCCAGGCCTCGTCCTCCCGCCAGGGACCGGCGTACCGCTGCAGCACGGACCGCGCTTTGGCCTGCCGGCCGGGGTCCGTCGGATCGATCACATGGGGATCCGAGCCGTCGGGCCGGAGGATCTCCACCTCGACACGCGATCCGGACGGGTCACCGCCCAGGGCCCCCTGTGCCAGCAGCGTGACGGCCAGGGCGAGTTGGGGGTACGTCTCAAGGAGGTCCACCAGGTGGCGGCGCCGTTTCCTGGTCGTCTTGAGCTCTCGCCACACCCACGAGCCGTCCTCCTGGTAGAGCAGGTCAGGCTTGGCGATGACGACGGCCTGTGCGGCGGTGTCGTGGACGACTCGGAGTGCTTCGGGCTCGACCCGCTGGATGAGAGCGGGGTCCTGGAAGGGGCAGGCCTCGACATGGTGGAGCAGCATGTCCCGGCCGGTCGCGGCGTCCTCGTCGGAGACCCGCCACCGCCCTTGCGTCCAGTTCTCGCCCTCGACGGGCATGTCCGCGACGGCGCAGGACGGCCATCCGTCACGCCTGTGCAGCTCCTCGATCCAGCCGTGCACCGCCTGGCCAAGCTTGGCAGCGCTGCCGTACTCGTCGGACCTGGGCAGGTGCAGCGCACGCAGGAACCCCTGCGCGGGACAGGCCGCGTGGTAGCGCAGATCGCTGACGGACACCTTCCGCAGCGGAGCGACACGCGAGGAGATCCCCAGGACACCGGGCCTGCGCGGCACCGCCTCGCAGCCCGTGAACTGCTTGCAGTCGACGCAGGAGGAGCCGGGTGTCGGTGCCCCGCCCGCCACGACGCGGGCCACATGCGCGTGCCCGTGCTCGGCGTAGTACGCCTCGGCTTCCTCGGCCGTACCGTCGAACTGCACGCGCGCCCGGCCGTCGGCCAGGCCGACCTCGACGACCCGTACGCGCTCGGGCCGCGCGACGGGGCCGTGCGGCTGGAAGGCCCGGGACCACTTACGGGGCCAGGCCGCCGCCCGCCCATGGACCGCTACGTACACGGCGATGGCGATCTCGCCGGGCTCGGACCCCTTGGCCTGACCGTGCCGAAGCCGTCGGTACTCGCGCAGCCGTCCGTCTGCGGACTCGTACCGCCGCCACCAGGCGTACATCTCCCAGAACTTGCCGTTCTCGCGCTGCACCACCCAGTAGGGACGGACCGGCCGCAGTTCCTTGCCGCTGTCGCCCGTTAACGTCTGCGTGTACGACCGCAGAGCGTGTTCGGCGTACGTGAGATGTCCAGGGTGCAGGGCAGGAGTCCGGGACCGCAGCATCTCCAGGGCCTGGTCGGACGTCTCCTCATGGAACTCGATCCGGTCGACGGCGTCCATGACCGGCCCGAGGGTGAAGGTTTCGAGCTCCGGCTTGGGCAGCCGCAGGCGCTGGGCCGGCCACAGAGCCGGGCGGGCCTTGGCCGCGGCGTGCGAGGGGCAGGTGTGCTCCTCGTCGCCGCCTGTGCCGGGCCCGACCCGCAAAAGACTCTCGTCCCCCGTGAGCCAGAGCGGCCTGCGCCATGCCGGGTCGTGCGCCATTGCCTCCCCCTTCTCGAAAGACGTCACCCTCGAACCGATCGGGTGCGTCGACGTCTTCGACCGTAGCACAGAACATTGGAACTCCTTGGAAGTTCTTGGCATAGATTGGTCCCTGCGCTAAGCTGCCCGTCATGTCGGCATCACTGGAGGAGCTGGAGCAGCGCCTGTCCCAGCTGCGCACCGAGTTGCGTGGCGCCGTACGAGCCCGGGACAAGGCCGAAACCACGCGCATCCGCCGCGCTCTGCGCGAGGCGGAGGCCGCATGGGAGCGCGCTCTGGATGCGGAGGCCGGACCGGAAGCCGAGGCGCTCCCACCCAACGGCAGGACGCGGACGCCACCGACCACCACAGGCGAACCACGCCAGCAGAGCCGTCCTGTGCACGGCTCCATCCCCGTCCGCGAACAGGTCCACCAGGCGCTCACCCTGCTGGGTGCTCCCGCTTCCCCGAAACTCATCTCGTCCGCGTACGAGGCGTTCTTCACCGAGCCGCTCATCGCCGCGAAACTCGCGTCGCTGCGCAGGGACGAGGAACGTTCCTTCACAGCACAGGGCTATGCCCGCCCGTACTACATCTGCGCGGCACTGACCCACGATCGCCTGGTTCCCGCCCGCGGCCTGCTCGCCCTGTCCACCTGGCCCGTGGAACGACGGATCATCGGCCCGCTCAGCCCGCGCACCGACTTCCTCACGCATGCGGTCGGAACAGCCGAGCAGATCCAGCGACTAGCCACAGCGGGACATCCCGCCCCCGACGCCGCCTGGCGGCTACTGCGCCGCTTCGCCCTCACGATCCCGGGCGCCTGCGATGCCGCCGCCGCGGAACCCGACCCCGCCCGGGTGATCGCCGCCGCCCATGCCGAAGCGGCCGTACACCAGCAGGAGGACGACCAACAGCGGCGAGCGGCAGCACAGCGTGCCCGTTCCCAACTGGCCGACGCACAGCAGTTGTTCGGTGCCGCGCCTCTGCGCGACGCCCTGCGTGACGCGAGCGGCAGCATGCACTGACCTCTCCCGGCGGCGATGACGGCAGTCGCCTCACGCACCGCCGGCACATCCAAAGACGTTCCCGAAGTAGAGACGATGCCCTCGCAACAGTCCGAACCACCCGACGACAGACTCGCGCGACTACGCGGACCACGCCCGCCTCAGCCGTACACCGCCCGCAAGATCACCGCCCTGACCGCCAACCCCGCCTGCGCTCGCCGCGCCGTCCTCGACGCTGCCGGTGTGGACAAGGCGCTCCTCGCCCAGCGGGTGGGATACGAGCCGCGCTTCGGCCAGTCGCCCTTCGCCCTCGCGCGAGAGCAGGCGTTCCACAGCCTCGTGAAGTGGGGCGGGCACGCCGAGCTCATCCGGCTGCTGCGCGAGGAGCTCTCCGTTCCCGTGGCGGAGGCTCATGTCGAAGACCTCAACGAGGTGGGAGGCAATGCCTCCCTGCCCGTACGCGAGCGGGAGACCCGCCGCCTCATCGCGCACGTGGCCTCCGGCCAGGACGTACGGCTGATCCTCGACAGCCCCGTAGTCACTCTCGAAGTCGCCGGGCAGACGGCGTACTTGGAGCCGGACGCGCTCACCCACCGCATCGGTGGCAAGTTCTACGTCGTCCTGATCCGCTCGTTCGCGGCGATCGACGGACAGGCCAACCCGACGGCCGTCGCCGAGACGGCCAAGCAGGCCGCCGTGTACGTCCTGGCCCTGCGCCGCATCTTCGAAGACGCTGGCCTGCCCCCCGAACAACTCGCCCACGAGTTCCTGCTCGTCTGCCCGAAGGACTTCTCCAACCGGCCCTACGGACGTCTGATCGACCTCCGGCAAGAACTGGACGCCCTCCAGTTCCAGCTCTCGCGACTGCGTCGCGCCGAGGACCTCGCGGAGCAGCTCCCTGCGACCGCAACCCTGGACACGGACCGGGACACGGACGAACTCGCCTCATCCATAGAAACGCTGGACGCCTCGTACACCCCCACCTGTCTCTCCTTCTGTGAGATGGCGCGCTACTGCCGCGACGAGGCCGACGCCTGTGCCGCGCCGGCCCGTCTGGGCAGCGGCGTCCGCAACGACCTGCCGGGTATCGACTCCACCCGCGCCGCGCTCGACTACCTGGACGGTGTCGCCGCCCCGGGAGAGGCCGAGGCGGAAGCCGCCGAACTCCTGCGCGCCGCCGACCGGCTGCGCCGACTCCGCCAGGGGGCCGCATGAGTGCGCTGTCCACCGTCGCCGCGCTCACGGCGTCTCGCACCGGCCGCGCCGAGCCGTTGGCGACGGTCCGCCACCAACACCTGGATCAGCGGCCGTTCGTCCTGGTACCGCTCACGCTCGCCGGAGAGGCATGCGCCCCGCTGGCCGCGCTCGCGGGCACGGACCCGGACAATCCGACGCTGCTGACAGTTCGTCAGCCTCGTGACCGTGCCGAGCGTTTCCGGTTCGCCGCACGTCTCGCCGCGCTGCTGCTCACGTACATCGACGAATGCCGGACGGAATCGGAGCCGTACACCGTCGGCCGCGGCAAGGACAAGGAGGAACGCCGTCGCTTCCTGCGGGCCCCGCAGCTCCTCGTGCCGAACGGCGAGGGCATCGCATACGTCCGCCTCCTCGGCCGTCTGACCAGACTGCGTGCCACGGAGGGACCGTACGCGGTCGATCCGTCCGTGCCCACGCTCGGCAAGTGGCTCACCTGGTTCACGGACCTGGCCGAGTTCCCTGACTCCAGTGCGCTCCTCGCGATGACCCGAATGCTCGCAGCGCACTGGGTCACGGGCCAGAGCCCCTCGGAGGACTCTCACCTCCCGTCCCTGCTCGCCTGGATCGACCCGCCGGACGGCAGCGACGGGGCACGCGCGGCGCGGGACGCGGAGGACCCCACGGTGTGGCCGCCCGCCGGCCCGTCCACGGACCCGGTCTTCGACCGGACCCTCCACGAGGTGATGACGCGCTACGACGAGGCGTCCGACGAGCGTGGCCGTGAAGCGATCGGCCGCCAGATCGACAGTGAGCTGCGCGGCCAGATGCTGCCCACCTGGCAGCTGATGTGGCGCGGTGTGGAACTGCTCCGGAACCTGCCGGAGGGCGGCCACGTCCCCGACCGCTGGGCCTTCGACCGGCGCCTGTTCTCCGACTACGCCGAGTACCTGGACGCGGACGGCCGTCCGCAGGCCCGCCGCGACCACGCCGTCGGCGCCGCCCGCCGACTGGCCCGGCTGGAAGACGCCGTCACCCGCTACGAGGCACAACGTGCTTTCGACGACCCGCTGGTGATGGCGGAGTATGAACTGACCGGCGAGGCGTTCACGGGAACGGTGACGGCCAGGGACGAGAACCGCTTCATCCCCGGTGCCCGCCCCGGCTCCCAGGTGTGGCGACCGACGATCACTCTCCGCACCGACGATCAGGTCGGCCTGGCGGTGGGCACGGAGGTACGGTCCCCCGCCAGGCCCACCCAGAAAAGCCGCATCCTCGAAGTCCACCAGGAGAACGGCGTCCACATGGTGGTGCTCCAGCTCGAAGGCGGCTTCGCGAACAAGCGCAAGCCGCCGGCGCCGCCCGGCACTCTCGCAGAGGCCGGCGAGGAGCTGACGTACACCGCGCGCTTCCCCGAAGGCATGCCCTCCTCGTTGCCCAGCGAGGAGGACACGCCCTGGACCCACGGCGGTCCGCCGCGGCCGTACGAACCCACCGACGAGGACGCAGAGGAGACCTGGGAGTGACCTCCACTCTTCCCACCACGGGAACCCCTGACGGGCTCACCCCCGGCGAGCGCGCCGACCGGGCGGTCGCCGGGATCCTCTCCAACCTCGACACGGCGCCCGGCCGAGGTGTCGTCGTGGACTCACCGCCCGGCGCCGGAAAGTCCACCCTGGTGGTACGGGCAACCGGGCACCTGACGCAGGCGGGCCACCAGCTCATGATCGTCGCGCAGACCAACGAGCAGGTCGACGACCTGGTGGACCGCCTCGCAAGGGAGCACCCCGGCCTGGCGATCGGCCGCCTGCACGCCAGTAGCCACACCCTTCCACCGCGCGTCACCCGGCACCCCAACATCACGGGAAGCACCCAGGTGACCGACCTGCGCGAGCTGCCCGTCGTGGCGTCCACCGCGAAGAAGTGGTCGTTCGTCAGCCCGGACAAGTGCAAGCCGTGGCGGTGGGCCATCGTCGACGAGGCGTACCAGATGCGCTCGGACGCGCTCCTCGCCACGGCCCCGCTCTTCAGCGAGGCCGACTCGCAGGTCCTCTTCGTCGGCGACCCCGGCCAGCTCGACCCCTTCGCCACCGTGGACGTCGACCGCTGGCACGGCCTGACCTGGGACCCCCTGCGCAACGCGGTCGACGTCACACTCGCCCACAACCCCGATCTCGTACGCCACCAGCTCCCCGTCTCCTGGCGCCTACCAGAGACGGCGGCCGGTCTCGTCGAACAGGCTTTCTACCCCTTCTACCAATTCGTCTCCGGTACGACGGCACCGGAACGCGTGCTGTCGTACGCCAGCCTGCCCCACGGCTCCACCCCACTGGACGACGTCCTCACCCGCGCCGCCGCCTCCGGCTGGGGCCACCTGGAACTCCCCGCCCGCCACACCCTCGACCACGACCCCGAGGTCGCCGAGGCCCTGGCGGCGACGGCGGCCCGGCTGCTGGAGCGCGGTGCGCTGGTCAACGGGGAGCCCCTGACCGAGGCCCGCATCGCGATCGGCGCGGCACGCACCATCCAGGCGGACACGGTCCGCGCCCGCCTCGCCGCCCGCGGCCTGACCGACATCACCGTGGACACCGCGAACCGCCTCCAGGGCCGCGAGTTCGACGTCACCCTGGTCTGGCACCCCCTGTCCGGCCGCCACGACGCCTCCGCCTTCCACCTGGAGACGGGCCGCCTGTGCGTCCTGCTGTCCCGGCACCGGTTCGCATGCATCGTGGTGGCGCGGGCCGGCATCCGGGATCTGCTGGACCGGCATCCGCGGAGTAGTCCCGTGTATCTGGATGTGCCGCCTAAGTTTCCGGATGGGTGGCGGGCGCATCAGGTGGTCATGGGGCGGCTGGAGCAGGGGGAACACAGAACACGTGGCTGACGGGAGCGCTCCCTGCCGTGCCGCAAGTGTTACCGAGAATGCACGACAGCCCTCCGCCGTCGTCAGTGCTGCGATTCCCGCTGTTGTTCAGCGCCTCGTCACATCGTCTTACTCGCTCTCGCTCTCAGCGCGCTCGTGGCCGTGTTCACCGGTGCACTGATGGACTCAGCTCTCCGTCCACAGTCTTTTCATCAGATGCCGCCTGTCGTCGGGTGCCGGAACTCTGCGAAAGACGCCGGGAGATACCCGGTGAATGCAATCGACGCCATACCGGTGCAACAACTGAAGTTCCCGCTCATCGGGCTGAGCAGGGAGCAGTACGGCAAGCCGGTCCACAGGACGCGGACTGTGCGGAGCATAGTCCAACAACTGGGAGAGGGCCTCACGCACGTACGAGTGCCCGGTACGGCTCTTCGCTTCGATCACCTCCACACTGTCAGGTCCCTGTATATAGATGTCACAGAGGCCGACTGGAGAGCGGAAGCGCTCAGCAGCGACGGCGAGCGTGGCGCAGAACTCCATGACCAACGGCTGTTCGTCGCGCCTGTACAGGGTCGTCGCCGCCGCACGCTCGAAGCTGACGAGCGGCGTATGCTGCTGCTCCAATGCAGCCCGCCGAACCGGAGACGGATCGCGGGAAGGCGGCTTCTCGATGCCGAGTTGCTCCAGCACCGTCCTGGTTGTTATGCGCAAACCCTCTATGACAGCCCGGGCTTTATTGCCTTCGAGTACCAACTGGCCTGGGAATCCGTAGTTCTTGGAGTATCCGATCAGTTCAGCTAGTTCCTCGTATGAAACGTCAGCTGGGACGAAGTCCCGCAGGCTGTAAACGGTATGCCAACTCTTACCTCCGGGCGATGGAGGCCAGAGCGTGTCGGCAACCTCGCCGTTGACGAAGATGACGCCGACTTCTCCTACAGCGAGCACCTTCTTCGCCCCAGTGAACAGGGCCACGTCGCCTGTACGAACGCTGAACATGGCCGTGTCATGAGTCGATGTGGCACCCCAAAAGCGGGCCGCGCCCGTTGGATGAAGGCGGCTGAGCTGCTCAAGTTGTCGAGGCGACAGACACCTCGACAACTTCCCCCCGTTAAAGGGCACTTCCTGCTCAAGGGTGTCACGCCAATGCCTACGCGACTCCTTACTTCCGTATGCCGGACACACAAGCACTCGTGCTTCGAAGTCGATGTCCGACACAGAGCCCGCCGCGCCCTGGGCGATGTCAGCCGCATACACGGAGTGATCATAACCGTAAATCAGGTAATCATACTAGCTATCGCGGTCTCCAGCCGTGCTCCTCACTGGGACAATCCCCCATATAGGCGGGCGAGTTGGCTATGACCTTGCCCGTGGATACGGTTCGGGGCGAGCGGCACGTCGCCAATGATGCCCGTACGGGCGCGGCCCAGGAACCCGGTTGCTCTATGGGTCGCTTGGAAGGTGCACGTCACTGCGACTGGGCCATGCTCGACGTCCACACGGGCGGACGACTCCCCCGACGGCCACTCGGACAACCGCTCCCGTCTACTCATCCGCCACCATCACGGTGCGCTCTCCTCCCTCGCTGCCACTCCACCCCGTCACCCTGGCCAGCCCTGTGCACGTGGCGTGTCGTGGAATACCGAGGAGACTTCAAGCTCAGCATGGACGCCTGTTGACTCGGCGAGGGCCAGACCACCTGCCGGGACTGCTGAATACACTGGCTCCTGATCAGCATGCTCGCCGCCACTCGGTCCCGTACCAACGCTCCCGCCCGGCACCCACCTCGCCCTGCCAGCGCCTGAGAACTCCTGCGGCCACCGCAAGCCACCGTGCCGCAGTACCACCGCCCCGCGGGGCCATGACGGAGAAGCCGTGATCAAGGACTGGGCCGACGGTACGGTACGGAATCGGGGGTCACCGCTCGCACGTAACTACTCACCCGCCACCGGCAAGTACACCTCTCACACGTCCGTCACAAACCCCACGAACCGAGACCACTCATCACGGCTGGCGGCGAAGTGAGGGCGCATCACGTCCTTGGAGTCCCGTACGCACACGGCCTGTTCGGTTATGGCGACCTCGACGCAGTCGTCGCCCGAGCTGCCGCTGTAGCTGGACTTGAACCAGGCCAGTTCCGTCGTGCTCATAGCTCTCCTCGGAGTCGCTCCAGCAGACCCCGGGAATCTTTGGGGTTCAGGGCCTGCGAGCGCAGTGTGTCATAGCGCTGACAGAGGAGGCTCACCTCTTTCGGATCAGAGATCAACCGACCGTTCTCCTGCCCTTCGGAGTACGCCAGCCGTTGCCCCTTCGGTGTCTCCAAGAGGCGTACGGGACCATCCATGCAGGCATGGAACTCCGCATCCAGCGGCATTACTTGTAGCGTCACGTTGCGAGGCGCAGTACGTTCCAAGACGTAGTCCAACTGGTGGCGCTGCACGTCACGACCGCCCAGCCTGCGCCGGAATACCGCCTCCTCCACAATGAAGTGGAACGGAACAGTAGGCCGCTCCAGCAGCATCCTCTGCCGATCCAGCCTCGCCGTGATCTGAGCCTCCAACTGCTCGTCGGTCAGTAGCGGAATGCGGTTCTCGAACAGAGCCCGCGCATACCCCTCCGACTGCAGCAACCCCGGCACCAGCCGGCACTCGTACGTGCACAGACTCACCGCCACCCGCTCCAGCCGAGCCCACTGACGGAACCACGCCGCGAGCCCGACGTCCCCGCGCCCCCGTGTCACGTACTTCGACGACTTCCGCAGCGCCCCCGTGTTCCCCAGCGCATCCTCGGACCGCTCCACCAACGCCACGTCGGGCATTCGGCGCCCCAACTCCACCGACTCCACAGTGTGCCTGGAGAAGCTCACCAGGTTCGCGAACTCGGTTCTGCTGTACCCCGCGTGCTCGCGCAATGCCTGCAGGACTGCCCCGAACGTCCGCAGACTGTCCGAGGGATCGGGCTCCCGGTCCGCGTCGCCGCCCGGCATGTCCTCGTCGTCCACCACACCGCCGTCGGTCATCCGCGGCCACCTCCGGTTCCGTACCCGCGCTGTTTCGCCGTCCCACAGCCGACGACACCCAGCGTGACGCATGAACCGTCGTACCGTCCACGGAATGTGTCCGTACGCTGACGCAGCGTACGGACCGTGTATCTGGAATGCGCCCACGCGCACCCGCCACTGTGGGCTCATGAGCGCAAGCACATCCCAACTCTCCGTCACCGCGTACACGTTCACCCAGCTTCTGTCGTCCACCCGCCGCGGCGCCCGTCTCGCCCGTCTCCTCGCCGCCGAGCAGCTCCGCGCATGGCCGGTGCCACCCAGCGTCACCGAGCGCGCCGAGCAGATCGTGGCCGAACTCGCTGCCAACGCCGCCCTGCACGGTCGTGTCAACGGCCGAGACTTCCGGCTCACCGTCGCCCTGGATGCCACGGCCGGCGTGCTCCGTATCGCTGTCACCGACGCTCGGGGCGAGCGCATCCCGTCGCCGCCTGCCGAGTGCGGAACGCCCCTGGACACCGAGTCCGGCCGCGGCTTGCTCCTGGTCATCGCTCTCGCCGACCGCTGGGGCGTCGAGCCGTACCCGCCCGGCGGCAAGACGGTCTGGGCCGAGTGCGTCTGCGAGATCCTTGGCCCGGACCCGCACAGCGGGCGAAGCTGACCACGACGGCTGGGCGCGGTTCACCGGACACACGGCAGGCGGCTGAACACAGCAGTCCGCCATGGCCGATGAGTTCAATGAGTTCAGACCAGACGTCCGGGTGAGCCGCTGAAGGCATGCGCCCGTGTGCCGTCCCTGAGAGGTCCTGCCAATGACCTCGCATTCGATAGCGCGAACCGCAACGGCTCCCGAACCTGAAGATGCAGGAAGTATCGGAGAAACGATCCAGAACTGTCAGCCTGAATGGGAGACTTGGGACCTAACGACCTAAGGAGTTCAAGGCATGACAACAGATGCCCACGACAGACCGGCTCCGGCAGCAGACATACGTGGGCAGCGAGTCCTCGACCTCCTGGACAAGGCAATCGGCGGCCAGAGCCCGCTGGTGTGCAACCGGAGTCGCACTGGCACTGTCGGCAGGCGAGGCTCTGTCATCTCTTGAGCTGAGCGCACTCTTCGCGCTCTCGATCGCCGAAGTCCACGGAGTCCCCATCGACGAGGTCGAGCGCCGCCGAACGATCGTGATGGGAATCATGCTCGGCGGGAGCGGCTCCACCACCATTACCAAGGTCGCCGAACGTACGGGGCAACACTGGGGACGTCAGGTGGTCGCCAAGGTGCCCGTCGAGACGTTGCGTCAGATCAACAAGATCCTGGGGAAGAACTTCATCACGAAGTACGGGACCAAGCAGGGCATCATCGTTCTCGGTCGAGTGGCACCGTTCGGTATCGGCGCTGTGATCGGTGGTGGCGCCAACGCTGCCATTGCCGCTTTGGCTGTGAGGGCCGGTCGTCGTGCATTTGGGCCACCCCCAACGTCGTGGGATGGCTGATGCGCAGCACACCCACAAGGTCCGAGAACTCGACTGGCTGAAATTCGGTGCGCTGAAGGGCGTCGAGAACCGCGCCTCCGCCACCGAGGTCGACTTCGTCAACGTGTAGTCAGGCTCCGTGCCATCTCCACGAGTTACCTCGAACGTCCCGTTCGAGTAGCCGCCAAGGTGCAGGCCCAGACCGGCGGGACGCAGCAGCGGATACGGGAGACATCAGCACAGCCAGGGGGTGCCTGTGGGCGGCGGAGGGTTCAACCGTACGTGTTTGAAGTGCCGCAACTCCATCGAGGTCGACCAGGACGGCCGTGTGGTCGCCCATGACAGGCCGGTAAGCCGATTCCCCTGTCATGCCTCCGGCCAGCTCGCCGCACTCGTGTCGGTCGAGTGGGGGCCCGGACCTCGACGTAGCCAGCGGATTGCGGGCGGGGGCAAAGGACCCAGGCGCGACCGGCGGAAGAGGACCGAGTACCTCAAGCCCCCTGAGTGGTTGCCGAATTATCAGGGTGAGCGTCTGCCGACAATCGGCTTGCCCGCCAAGGGGTGGTTCAGTGTCTGGTTCCCGGCTCACACGATGTGGGAGCACGAGCGGAAACTCTCCGGCTGGGTCGGAAGCGATCGATCGCTGCGCTGGGACGGCCACGAGAAGTGTTGGACGGTTTCCAGCGCTCACTTCCCCCGCGTAAGCCGGGAGTTGCTCCGCCGATATCCGAGCGTCCTCATCGGCCGTGAGTACAACCCGCGTGAAAGATGCAACTCGTCCTGCCAGAACGCCCAGGGCTTTCTGTGTACCTGCTCCTGCCGTGCCAAGTACCACGGCCGTGGGAAATGGCGAAGCGGGTGGAGGACCCTCGGAGAGTTCAGCGGTCTGCGCGCGGGGAGGCCGTGGCACTGGATGGCCGTTTCCGTTGCCGACTGATCGCCTCGGCCCCCGCTCGCGGAGCAAGGCCTGCGAAGGGCCGAGCCCCGCGCCCCGCTCCTACCGACGGCGCGTTCACCGCCTGCGCGACCATCTGGACGGCTCGGAGTCTGGCTCCCGGCCGTCACACGGCAACCACGTGCACGTCCGTCGGCGCGAGAACCGTCAGATAGGCATGGATGTCCCCCGGGTCGCTGGTGAAGATCACCGCACTGCCGTGTCGGGCGGCCGCCAGTGTCACCCAGGCGTCCACCGCGTCCGGCCGCTTCTTCGCCGGCAGGGCCGCCCGCCCCAGGGCAGTGCCGATGCGCCACCAGTCCGCGAGGTCGGGGCCCGTCGCGCAGGCCAGACACTCCGGACGCCCTGCCTTCGTCTCACGCATGGGCGGCTCGGACGTGCGGGCCTGTGGGACCGTGCAGTCCTTGAGGACCCTGGACAAGGCGTGCACCAGCGCCGGCTGAGGGCGCCACACCTGGGCGAGGACCGGGCCGAGTACCAGCGCCCGGTGCGGGACCGTGCGCAGGCCCTCGTGGAGAGCGACCGCCTTCGCCTTGCGGTCTGCAAGTGCGATGAGCATGCCTGTGTCGTAGACCGGCACCCGTGCGCTCATGCGGCGTGCCCCGGACGGCGGCCTTGCCGGTCCCGGCCCTGGACCAGGCGCAGAGCCTCCTCGACCTCGCGGCGTTCCTGTTCCGTCAGTTCCACGGCCGGTTCGGGGGCGGGTTCGGGGGGCAGCGCATCTGCCGCCCGCTCCGCCTGGGCGATGAGTGCGTCCACCTCGACGAACTGTTCCTCTATGGCATCACTCTCGGCCATCTGGCGCGTCGCGGCGTGCACCATGTACGCCGAGACGTCCATACCCGCCCGTTCCGCATGCTGCCTGATGCGTTCGGCCTGGTCCTGCTCCAAGCTGATACTGATTCGCGCCTTTGCCACGAAGGCATCGTAATACGCGTATGACGACTATGCGAGTGCGGTCGAGGGCAATCGGGCGCGCCCCTCTCCTCAGCGCTCGTTTCGTACCACCCCGCAGGTCCGCCGTCCGCCCCGTACGGCGGACTGCGGTCTGGCGGCGATCCGTCAACCCATCCTGGGTGCCAAGGCTCCGATCACCCGCTCGACGTCATCCCGCCAAGCATGCAACTCCGCGTGGGTGGGGGCGAGTTCGTAGCCGTGGTAATGGCAGGCCCGGCTGAGGCCGGCCCAGGCCGCCGACCAGCGGCGAGCCGTGTCGGGGTCAGCGTAGGACTCCAGACACAGAGCCTGGGCGTGGGTCGGGCAGTGGGCGAGGCGTGGCTGGCGGTTGTGCCAGTAGCGGCGCAGGGCCTCTTCGAGGGCGTGGCGCAGCAGCAGGGCGACGGCGCGCGGCCAGACGCCGGTGATGGAGACGGTGGCCGTGCCGAGCAGCCGGTCCGCGCCTGCCAGCAGTTCTTCCGGGGTCGAGGAGGGTGACAAGACCGAGGGGGACGGGGTGGCGGAGGGCCTGGGCCGGCGTGCGGGCGGGACCGGCGCTGCCGGACTGGTCGTGGTCACAGGGCCCGCACCGCCCTCGCCAGGTCCGCCGTACGTCGGATGATCTCCTCCACGTCGCCGACGGGCACGGGTTCGTGGGCACCCTTGTTGCACCACCGGATGTGGTCGGTGGCCTGAGATCCATAGGCCCGGGTGAGGTCGGTCATGGCCTCGCCCACTCGGTCGGCTTCGCCGTAGAGGGCGAGGGAGGCCAGTTCGGTGAGTTTGTGGGCCTTGGCGATGCGCTGCTCGATCTCGGCGTGCGGCAAGCCTGCGCCGAGGAGCCGGCGCCGTGCCGATTCGAGGAAGGCGGCCTCGAGGGCGGTGCGGCACAGGCCGGGAAGGACCCGCGCGACGACGTCGCCGGGGAGGTCGCGGGTCTTGGCGAGGGCCTTCGCGTCGTACAGCGCCTGCTTGACGGGGTCGTCGCCGGAGCGGACGCGCACGGCGGACTGCTCGCGGCGGTCGACGTTGAGGACGGTGGCGGGCAGCCGTAGGTACTTCAGGGCCTGCGGCAGGCGGGTGTCGTGCGTGAAGACGATGACCTGGCGGTGTTCGGCCAGGAGGGCGAGGACGCGGGCGAGGCCGTCGACCTTGGCAGGGTCCATGGACTGGACCGGGTCGTCGATGACCAGGAACCGGAAAGGGTTCTCCGGCAGGAAGGTGCGCGGGAGGAACAGGGACAGGGCGAGGGAGTGCAGTTCGCCCTGGCTCATCACGCCGAGAGCGGGGGCGTCGATGTCGTCGACGGTCACGTCGAGGGCGACCTTGCGCTGGGTTCCGGAGCCGCCGAGGCGGACCGGTCCGAGGGCGACGTTGCTCTGCTGGCGCAGGTTGGACCAGATGCGCTGGGCGTCCTCGGCGATGGGCCGCATTCGCTCGGCGCGGATCTCGTCGTGGGCGGCCCTGAGCCATTTCTGGGCAGCCTTGACACGGGCCAGACGCGGGGCTGCCTGCTCTGCGGCGTGGGCCTTGTCGAGCCAGGCCGCGAGGGCTCGTGCGGCGTCGCGCCATGCGTCGTCCTGGTCGGCAAGGCGCTTGGCGGCCTCCTGACGGGTGACACGTGCGGCGTCGGCCGCGGTCCGCGCGGCGTTTTCGGCGACGGATGCCAGTGCGGCCGGGTCGGAGACGGTACGGCACCGCAGCCAGTCGTCCCAAGCGGCGGCGATCTCGGACGGCAGCCAGTCGGGGGGAGGAGCGGCCAGGTCCCGGACGGCCTGAGCGGCCGAGTGGAGCTCCTTGCGCGCGGCGAGGGCCTGTTCTGCCTCCGCGCGCAGCAGGCGTTCCTGCTCGGCCGCGCCCCGCGCCCAGTCCTCGTCGAGCCGGGCCGCCCCGCCGCATACGGGGCATGCATCCAGGGTCGGGTGGGCGCGGTGGTGGGCCAGAGCGCGAGCGAGGAGTTCCGCGCGCTGCAACGCGTCCTCCGCCGATGTGCCCCGCATGTCCTCGGCGGAGGCGATCGCCTCACGTAGTCGTGCCGCGGCCGAGGCCACCGCCTCGGTGTCGGGTCCGGTCAAGGTGCTGCGGCGGCGGAGGTCGAACAGGAGCGACTCGTCCGCGGTGCCCGTCCCGACGGCCAGTTCAGCCGCGCGTACGAGATCGGGGCGCCGCCCGCCGAGTGCGGCACGGGCAGCGTGGGAGCGCGGGTCGTCGGTGCCCTCCAACAGGGATAGCAAAGCGGGGAGTTCGGCCTTGGCTTCCTTGGCCGGCAGGTCGTACTCGCGGACGAGGTCGCGCAACTGCTTGTCAGCGGCGGCGAGTTGCTCCAGGCCGAGGATCGAGGCGACGGCGTCGTACATCTCGCTGGGCTTACCGCCGATCACCTGCCCGAGTTCGGAGTACGACAGGAAGGGGCGGTAGGTCGCCAGGTCGTCCTGCCAACCAAGGTCCGGGAGAGGAACGGGATCGCGGCCCGGGCGGTCGAGTTCCGCGGCGGAATCTGCGACGTCGTCACCGTGCCAGGTGCGCAGCACCGTGGCGGAGTCAGGATCGCCGTCGATGCGCAACTCCACCGCGATCTGGGGCTCTTGACCGTGGTGAAGATTGCGCCAGCTTCTGCGCCAGATGTCGCTGCGGCCACGCCAGCGGGCGTTGTCGCCGGTCAGGGCGATCTCGACGGCTTCCGCGAAGCTCGACTTGCCGGAGCCGTTGCGGCCGGTGACGAGAGTGAGTCCCGGGCCTGGGGTGAGAGGAAGCCGTGTGGTCCGACCGATGCCGCGAAATCCACTGACCGTGACGGACTGCAGATAGGCGCCCGGCATCCGGCCTCGAACTTCTCCGTCGTCCTGAAAGCCTGCGAGCAGGAGCGCCCGGGTTCCCTCGTCAAGGTTGGATACTGCGAGCCGTTCGGCGATGAGGTGGGCGAGGGTGCCGGGAGCCGCCGGCTGCCCGGCGGGCTGTTCCGCGTGGGACGGGTCCGGGGCTGAGGCGGCGGATGCGGGCATGACGTGAACTCCCGTGCTGGTGACAGATGTTGGGGAGGGGCCGGGCACGCGTACGGAAACCGCGCAGCGTGAGAGTCATGGGCCGCGCAGGCCAGTTGGCGTGACGCGCGGGCCGTGAGCTGTGGATGACCATAGCCCACACATCCACAACAATGGAAGTCTTTGGAAGTCTTTGGAAATCATTGGGGCGGCGGACGGAGACGCGAGGTCTCCAGCCCGCGCCTACAGCCGCCACTCCTCGGCCAGCACGCCTACCAGTTCAGCCTGCCTGGCCTCCAGCAGCCCGGGGGTCCACTCAGCATGCTGTAGTACCTGGCTCGTCAGCGCGAACGGAACCACTCCCCCGCGCCCGGTGAAGTACTTGGCCTTTTTCTCGGCGAAGTCGTAGTTCTGGGCCGCCGAGTTCTTCGCCCGGTTCAGCAGGACGAGGTTGCCCAGGCGGTGCGTCCACTCGGTGCGCTGGCCCTCGTCAAACAGCACGGTCCACCGCGACCCGGAGCCCGGATTCTGCGGCAGAACATGCTCGACCGTGATGAGCGGATGGTCGTACGTCACTCCCTGCCCACGGGCCAGTAGCTCATCGAGGCGAAGCAGCACGTACTTGCGAATCTTGCCGACGAGGTAGAGATCGCCGCCGAGTCTGGCGCGGGTGTCCGCCTTCTCGCCGTCCGTCAGCTCAAGGGCCGGGGAATCGAGGCCCAGTCCCTCGTCGAGTTGCCGCAGCAGCTCGGCGTAGCGCCTGACGCGAGGCGTCGTGTACTCACGGCGGATGAACATGCTCGCCGACAGCCGCTCCAGCGCCCGCATGAACGCATCGAGCCAGGCCGGGTCGTGCTCGTGGTGGCGCAGCGCCCAGAGGGCGGCGGGCCGCCAGTCGTTGTTGTCGACCTGCTGGAGCCGGCGAAACCAGGCGTTGACCGCGTCCGCGCCCGACGCGGACTCGTAACGCGCATCCCGGATCCTGGCGTACGCGTCGGCGTACGGCCGCACGACATCGCGGACGAATACCTCGGCCTTGCCTGGGAGGTAGTGGCTGAGTACCTGCTCCGGGAACTCTTTGAGCAACTCCTGTTCGGCGCGCTTCTTGGCGAAGATCATCCTCAGGTGGAGGAAGAGCTCGGCGAAGTCGTCGCGCCCGAGCATCTCTTCGGCGTCTTCCCATACGGTGGCGCACTCGTCGGAGGCCTCCCGCCCGAGATCACCGATGATGCGCGACTTGAAGATGTCCGTCGGGGACAGGTCCAGTCCTCGGGAGTTCATGACGCTGAAGATCCGGTGGGCGCTGTCGAGGTCGGGGGTACTGACCACGACCAGGAATGTCCGCTCGGCGAGCATCTGCGCCAACTTCAGCCGGTTTTCCTCGGACGAGGCGGAGAGGCTGCCGTGCAGGACTGTCGCGTTTCGGAGAATGGCCTTCTGCGCGTCGGTGCGCAGGACGTCCTCCTTGAGCGCCAGCAGAGTGCCTATCGCGTCTTTCGTCTGCACGTACTTCTCGAAGAACTCCGCGTCGCGGTTCCGCAGGGTGAGGCGCGGCCTCGGGGCAAGTCCACGGATCTTGGCCCCCGGCTCCATCACCAGCCGATCGAGGTCGCCGCGCAGCTCCGGATCCTCGGTGAGGTCTCGCAGGACGGACAAGAGGATGGTCAGGGTCGTGAGGCGCTGCTGGCCGTCGATGACGTCCGCTTGTGGGGCCCCGCCGCGCTTGACGAGTACAACCGATCCGAGGAAGTACGGTTCGTCCGCCCCACGGTCCCGGGCTTCCTGCAGGTCCGTCAGCAGCTGGATCGCCTGTTCCGTCTCCCAGGCGTACGGACGCTGGTAATCAGGGATCTGGAACTCGTAGTCGCTGCTGAACACCTTGTGCAAGGGCATCTCATGCGCCTCAAGCTTTTGCATGCCCTGATGATGGCGGAAAGACCGAGTTCACGGCACTCGGACGGCTCAACTGCCCACGTTTCGCTATTCACGCAGTTTGAGGCCGCCCATGCCGCTGACGACAGGTCAGCTGCGCACCCCAAGGGCTATGCCCCATGGTGTGACCTTCGCTGCTTTCCCAACCGCATCCAGCAGGGTCGCTCACACCACGAGGCGAGGCAGGACCGCGTCGTCAGACCTTCGCGGGCTCCCGCTCCAGCCCTCCACTCACCAAGTCGCGCAGCTTCTCCCGCGTCTCCGGGTCCGTCGAGTACACGATCGTGCCGACCATGCCTCGGGTCAGCAGGACCTTGTAGGTGTTGCGGATCAGGCGATCCACGTCGGTGTCGGGAGTGGACGTTCTGAAGACCGGGTCCTTCGACGCCGTGCGGTCCGTGATCCAGCGGTCACCACGCCAGAGCAGATCGGGGCCGATGATCACGCCGGACCAGTCGTACTCGAAGCCCTGGGCGGTGTAGACGCAGCCGACCTGTCCGAAGCCCGCCGGGTCGGTGGCCCACAGGGCCGCCGGGGGCGCGCCGGAGACGGAGCGGTCACCGCGCAGGTTCCAGGGACGGGCCCAGTCGCCGACGACGACGTCGGGCGGGAGCGGTGCGCCGGGCTTGGGTTCCGGAGACCAGCGCCAGCAGTAGCCCGCGGACATACGGGCGCCGTAGCCCTGGGTCCGACGAGCTTCGAGGAAGGCTTCCATCTCCTGCGGGCTGTCGGCGACCAGCAATTGCATGCGGCCGTCGGGTTCCCAGGCGACCGGCCCGCCCGCCTCCAGGCCGAGGAGACGGACCACCCAGCGCAGATAGGCGTCACTGCCGCCGCAGCGGAACTGGCTGTCCAGCGGGACGACGCGGCAGGGGATGCCCCGCTTCGCCGCTGCCGCCTTGATCTCGGCCACTGTGCCCATCTCGCCAGGGCGGACGACCTGGTGCTCGTCGAGGAAGAAGACGGGCACGTAAGCGACGTCGATGAGTTCGTCGATCTGTGCCCTGCCGGTACGGTTCTCGGCACGCGTGTAGCGGTTGGCCGAGGTCTCCCGGATGCGGTGTGCCTCGTCGCAGATGAGGGCGCCCAGGCTGTTCTTCTCGGCGGTCATGAAGCTGTTGAAGTACTTGAACAGGTCCTGGACTTCCCGCTTGCGGGCTCCGGCGACCTTCCTCATCGTCTTCGTGAACGACTGTGAGCCCGTGGCGTGCAGTGCCGGAACCCCGCGCCGGTAGAGCTCGCCGAGCAGCTGGAGAGCGATGACGCTCTTCCCGGTCCCGGGACCGCCCGTGACGATGACGACTTCCTTGCGGTCGGCGTGCTTCGCCTTCTCCACCGCGTTGAGCACCATGCGGTACGCGACCTGCTGCTCGTCGAGGAGGACGAACTGGGTGCGCTCGCGCACCTCTTCAGCGGCCACGGACATGAGCTGCTTCGACGGCACCGTGGCGCCTGCGTGGAGTTCGTCCGCCGCCCTGGCGCCTTGGTGCTTGTCGCTCAGCCTCGTACGAAGGTGGTCGAGGAAGGCGCCGCGGCGTTCCGCGGTGAAGAGCAGTCCGTGGCTGTCACGCTCGATCTCCCGCAGCCCGGTCACGCCGAACTCGGTGGCGTTGTGCAGAAATGCCACTCCGGCCACCCGGTGTCGGTGTTCAGCCACTGCCCCGTTGAAATTGACGAGGTATTCGCAGTAGCGGCGGACCTGCTCGATGGGGTTGAGGACCGGATGGGCATAGGCGTCGACGTGGCACAGGGTGGGGTCGTCCTCGTGGGGCAGTGCCTGGCTCCACTGCTTCAGCTCCACCACGACGTACGACGGCTCTCCCGTGACCGGGTGCACTCCGGCGAGGACGACGTCGGCGCGCTTGCTGTTCAGCGGGAGCGCGTACTCCAGCATGACCTCCACGTCGCCCAGGCCGGCGTCGTTGAGTGCGGCGGCCAGGACGGGGATGCTGCGCTCCCAGGAACGCACCTCCGAGGCGCCGGGCCGATAGCCGTGCATGTGGACGAACCGGTCGGTGATGTGCAGGAACAGCGAACCGTCGAGTGCCATGACGGCGACCGTTTTCGCGGACGCGCGGAACAGCAAGGACTTCCCCCAGGCAGCACGAAGAGACTCGTGCGGGTGGGGGCATGTCCTTCAAGACTCCACCGGGGCGGAGCGGAAGCCCGTCGGACCGCGTTGACGATGTGTTTGAGGGTACCTGGCGGTACTGACAGTCGTACCAGTGGTCGAGCGTCCTACCTTCGCTCACTCGCGTCGTCAACGTTCCGTCGCATGGCGCTCGTCCCGTCCTGCCGGCTTAGCGGGCCCTCCGGGTGAGGGGAGGAGAGCCCACCGCGACGGATCAAGAACTCTCCGCGGGCATCAGGCCGCCCTCCGACTCGATCAAGTCCCCTGCGGCGATCAACACGTCGATGTCGCCACTCAGCGCATCCCGGATATCGGCTCCGAGCCGCGCCCACCCGAAGAAGCGAGCGGCCTCCCGCAGCAGGTCCTCGCGGTGCACGCCCGGTCCTTCGTCGACCACGTTTCTGAGCACGAGCTGCCGCTCCGCGGCGGGAACCTCCGCCACTCGTCGGGCGCACCGCTCCGTCGGCGTGCGGGCGAACTCCGTCTCGTGGCCGGGCCTGTCGTAGGCCGTACCGACATGGACGATCTTGCCCTGTTTGAGAAGGCGGCGAAGAGCTCGGTCGATGCGGTCGCGGACCACCTGGCCGGCTCGTCCGAGGCCCCACGCGAGACGGACCCGGGTGTAGATCACCTCCTTCTCGACGGGCCCTTCCACCTCGACCACACACAGCGCCACGTCCGCCACCACATCGAGGGCATCGGGGTCCTGCAAATCCACGCGCCACATGCCCCGCTGGCTGCTCGACCTGTCACGTACCTCTGCCAACAGGTCAAGGTCGACCTCCTGGTAGGGACGACTCCAGGGCGCAGGGCCGGCGTCGACCGTCACGAACTCCACTCTTGGGGCTGCCGGACCACCTGCCACTTCTACGGGCGCTCCACCCTCCGCGCTCATGGGGCCGTCCACGACCTCCGCCGTACTGTCACCGTTGCCAGGGTTGCCGCCGCTGCCGTCCACCCCCACGGGCGGCGCCACTCGCACCGCATGCGGATCCTCCGCACACGCCGCCTCCACCGCGGCCCGCAGCCGCGCCATCGCATCCCGCCGGTTCCGATACCAGTCAGTGCCCCAGATTCGGTGCAGCCTCCAACCCAGGTCGCGCAGGACCGCTTCCCTGAGCCGGTCTCGGTCCCGAGCCGCCCGCGAGGAGTGATACATGGCGCCGTCGCACTCGATGCCCAGCGCGTACGTGCCGGGCGCGCCCGGGTGCCGTACCGCCATGTCGATGCGGAAACCGGCGACCCCCACCTGCGGCTGGACCTCATATCCCCAGCCGCGCAGGACGTCGATGACCTCCTCTTCGAAGGGGCTCTCCGGAGCCGCGTCCGGATCGGCGGCCTCCGTCTGGAGGATCGCTGGACCGTGCTGGGCGTACTGCAGGTACCGCTTGAGGTGCTGCACGCTCTTGTTGGCGCTGTCCGGCAGGTCGCCTCCGTGGAAGGACGCGACGACCTCCATGCGGCGCCGGGCGCGGGTCACGGCCACGTTGAGGCGT
The DNA here is from genome assembly GCF_021474425.1 of Streptomyces muensis. Classification (GTDB taxonomy): domain Bacteria; phylum Actinomycetota; class Actinomycetes; order Streptomycetales; family Streptomycetaceae; genus Streptomyces; species Streptomyces muensis. Next base: position 31,430 of record NZ_JAKEIP010000025.1, read on the forward strand.
CGCCAGCCGCCCTCCCTGTTGATGGGGCCGAATGTCGACAGCAGCTTGCCCCGGTGGTCGGGACCGTAGCCGATGGAGAGGATGATGACGTCGCGTTCGTCGCCCTGGACGGTTTCGAGGTTCTTGATGAAGAAACCGTCGAGCCGGCCCTCCGTGAAGTGGTGGTCGAGGTCCGGGCGGGCCGCCCTCGCCTTCTGCACCGCCACTTCGATTGCCTCCGCCTGCGCCTTCGACAGCGCGACCACTCCGAGGGTGTGCTCGGGACGGGTGTCGAAGTGATGGATGACGCGCTGGGCCACCTTGGCGGCCTCGAGGGGGTTGTCGCTGCTCCCGCCGCGGTCGTAGACGCCGTCCGCCTTGATGAACTCCACGCCGATGTCCGGTCCCTGTTCCAGCGCGCCCGGGAACGTGACCATGGAGTTGTCGTAGAACTCGTGGTTGCTGAAGGCGATCAGGTTCTCGTGCCGGCTGCGGTAGTGCCAGCGCAGGGGCAGCCCACGCAGGACTCCACTGGCCTTGCACATGTCGAGAATGGACTCGAAGCCGTCGGTGGCGTCCTCGTCCCATTCGTCGCCGTCATCGCTGTCGCCGGCTGCGGTGAAGAACGAGGTCGGCGGCAGCTGCTTCTGGTCACCCGCCACGATGAGGGCCTTGCCCCGGTAGACGGAGTTCACCGCGTCCTGGGGCAGCACCTGGGATGCCTCGTCGAAGATGACGACGTCGAACTCGAAGTCAGGTGGGAGGAACTGGCTGACCGTCAGCGGGCTCATCATGAAGCAGGGCTTGACCAGCCGTACGACGTCGCGTGTCTGCTTCAGCAGGTGCCGTACGGGCATGTGGCGACGCTGTTTCTCGGCCTCGCGGCGGATCACGGCGGCCTGGCCCACCGATGTCCGGCGGGGGCGGCGGGAGTTGCATGCGGCGATGACCTCGGCGTGCGCCGCCGCCACCAGGTCCTGATCCGCCCTCTGGAAGCGCTCCACCAACTGGTCGCGTTCCACGGCCCGCATCGGCTTCAGCCTCTGGTCGGTGGCGAGCTGGTGCTCGACCCACGCGGTGAGCACGGCCCGCTCCATCGCGGCGGGGAAGTCCTCGGCGGAGACCTCGCGGCGTGCGAGCTGGTCGGGCAGCCCGTCGAGGTGGTAGCGGCTCAGCAGGGTCAGTGCGTCGGCGCAGCTGGTCCATGCTTCCGGGCCGAAGGGGTCGCGGTCCAGGCGGGACAGGACGGACTGGGCCGCGGTGAGGGATTCTGCGAGTTCGCGTCGCAGCTCCTCAGCCCGCTCAGGCTCGAAGTATCCGGCGAGTGCCTCGCGCTGACGACTCCAGTCGCTGGCGCGGGCCGCGACGGACGGGTCGGCTGATGCGGCCAGCATCAGCTGGGCCGCCTCTCGCGGCAGGGGCGCTGAGTGGCCGCCATGTGCGGTACGGCGGACCTTCTGGGCCCAGTCCAGAGCGTCCAGAATGGCATCGCGGTCTGTCTCGGCGCCCTGGTAGAGGGAACCGAGAAGGCTTCGGTACGTGGCGTCGTTCTCCGCGAAAGCGGACTCGGCGGCGCGGGCGGAGACAACGGCGGCCACCGCTTCCCTGGCCCGCGACAGGGTGAGGCCCGTCTCCTCGTCCATGACGCGGGCGGTTGAACGGATGAGGTCGGCCGCGTCCTCGAAGGGCTCCACGTGTGCGCGGAGCCAGCTCGCCGCCCGTTCGAGGGGGCGGACGGCGAGTGCTGTGCCGACCGCCGCGAGGTGGGGCTGCCCGGTGTACTCCTGCCAGAGGTCCAGGTCACGTCGGATCTGGTCGGTCTGCGCGAGGAGTTCACGCGGTTCGGGTCGGCCGTCGGCCAGTACGTCGACGAGGCTGGTCCGGCGCGCTGGTTCCGTGAGCGTGTCGGGTGCGAGGCGGGCGATCAGCCCAGCGGAGTCCAAAGCGGCCTGCATGGCCTCGGTGTGGGGGTGCCCTTCGGGGACGTACCGGCCCAGCAATCGGCGCTGTTGCTCCGTGGTGTACGGGCCAGGCTGCTGTCGCGTCAGGTCAAGGCCGCGGCGCAGGAGCAGCCCCATGGGCTCGTAGCCCGTCACGCCGTTGGGCGCGGAGTCCTGCAGGTCGTCCGCCTGGGTGTCGAGGCCCCGGTACCAGGGGCCGAGGAGGCTGCGGTCGGTCACGGCTTGAGCGGCAAACGCGGCGCTCTCCTTCTGTGCCGCGTGCGCAGCCGTGACCGCCGTGCGCGCGGAGGCCAGCGTGTGCTCGGAACCGGGGCCACTGTCCCGGCGACCGACCGAGGCCACGGTGTCCAGCAGCGCGACGGCCTGCCGCAACGGGGCTAGGTGGGCGCGCAGCCAGCGGGCGGCAGCGTCGAGCGGCTGCTTGGTGAGGTCGGCCGCATGCGGTGCGAGCGACGGGCTGTCCAGATTCCTTCGCCACGTGGCGAGTTCGCTGCGCAGCGCCGTGCCCTGCTCGACGAGTGCAGCCTGAGGCTCTCGGCCGTCGGCCAGGTGAGTGGCGAGCAGGCTCCGACGGTGGGAGTCGGCGACGGTTTCCGGTGCGAGCACGTGGACCGCTTCGGCATGCGCGAGTGCCTTGCGCAGTGCCGTGACGTCGGGCAACGCCGTGCCCCGATAGCGGCCGATCAGCTCGGCGTGGGTCGTGGCCAACGACCGCAGCTTCCGGTGCGCGGTGCACCAGGCGTCGGCGAGTGGCAGCTTGTCGTACAGTTCGCCGCGCCACGAGCCGCCGTGTGTCAGCCGCGCCACGAGCTTCCGGTCGGCCCGGATGCCGCTGGACAGCATGCCGGCGAGTCCTTGGCGGCCCTCCATGAGCCGGTGGATCGCTTCGGGCAGTTCGGGCGAGGAGACGACTTCGGGCAGGAAGGTGCCCCGCGCCGCCTCCTCCGCGGCGGCCAGCTCTTCGGCGGCCCCGGAGATCTCCGCGACGGCTGCCTGGACACCGGGAAGTGCCCGGGGATCGAGCCATGCTTCGAGCGTGCGGTCCGAGGCTGTGGCCAACTCCACGAGCGTGGGCAGGTCCTCGGCCTCCGACGTCGCCTTCGGCCGGCCGCACCCGAGGCGCTCGGCCACCGAGTCCGCGTGCTCGGCGGCCATCTCAAGGGTGTCGGCGAGCGTGTCGAACCGCTCGGCCAGCTGCGCGGCCTCGCGGCCGGTCAACGACGCGATGTCGGCGCCGGGCGGTTCCAGTGCGGCGAGGGCCTGCTCGTTGGCCGGTCGCTCCGCGCTCACTTCCGGACGCAGTTCGGCCCACCCCGGGCCCGCGTGGTCCGTCGCGAGGGCGTGGGCGGAGAGTATTTGGTCCCGTCGTGTGAAGAAGTCGCTCAGGGCGTCGGCGGCGGCCCCGACCGCCGCCTCCTCCGCCCGTGCGGGGCCTTCAGGGACCAGCCACTGCTCAAGAGGGCGGTGTTCGGTGCCGCCCACGGCGATCACGTCGCACAGATGACGTGCTTCCTCGGGGCTGCCGGGATTCGTGAGCCCGGTGACGTGGCTGACGCGGGTAAGGCTCTGCAGGGTCCGCTCCAGCACACCAGCGGTCGCGTCGAACTCCCTGGCGAACTGTCGCGCTCGCTCCTCCGTGAGTCCGGCAAGGTCGAGGCCTCGCGGCGCCATCGCCGGAAGCGTCCTCTCGGCCTCTCCCGGCTCAGCCGTCAGCCTGGTGGACAGTTCCTGCCACCGCTCGCCCACCGTCGCGCGTACGGCGGTGCTCGTACGCTGCACCCTGCGCAGTTCCCCCAGGAAGGCGTCGACCCGGTCGTCCACCTCGTCGGCGAAGGCATCCGTGGTCAGCCAGGCTTCCGGCGCAGGACTCCGCACCTCGAGCAACCGCAGGAGCGCGATCAGACGGTCGATTCCGCTCTGGTCTGTGACGGGCACTCCCGCCGGCGCGAGATCCCGGTACCGGTCGACCGCCGTCGCGAGCGCGTCCCGTGCCGCCTGCGCCTGCTCCAGCACAGGACGTGGATGCGGCAGGCCGGCCCGCAGGTCACGCCAGGGGAACGACGGATCGGCGACCGCCTCCCAAGCGTCGGAGATGGCTTCCGTCGCCTCAACGATCAGGCGCAGGTCCTCGTCACTGAGCGTCTCAGCGCGAAACGTCGCCCCTGCCCCCGTGGGCATGTCGTCACCGTGGCTCAGATAGGCCACCGGCGCCTCGGACAGTTGGCCGACCCGACCGAGCACGTCGTGCAGAGTCCGTCCCAACGGGTCGCGGACCTCGTTCATCGCTTCGGCGTAGGCGCTGAGCGCGAGGCGCAGTTCCCTGGCCTGGGCCAGGGTCTGCCGTGACAGCTGCGGTGCGCGCGGTTCCTCCGCGAGAGCCCGGCCCAGCTCCTGGGCCACCGCTTTGCGGCTGGTGTTGTGGCTGTGGAGGGCCAGGGCGTACGAGTCGAGTCCGACCGACTTCAGCCGGTCGAGGACAACATCGAGGGCCGCCGCCTTCTCACTGACGAACAGCACACTGCGGCCCGCGTGCATCAGACCGGCGATCATGTTCGTGATCGTCTGGCTCTTGCCCGTGCCGGGCGGTCCGTCCAGGACGAACGACTGTCCGGCCACGGCCGCGGCGACGGCCTGCCGTTGCGAGGCGTCGGCGTCAAGCACCAGCGGACTGTCTTCGGGCGGGCTCAGTTCGTCGATCCGGTCGAGCTCGACCTCCTCGAAGTCGAAACGGTCGGATGCGAGTCCGGAATTCGGACCGAGCGCCATCGCCTGCACGAGGTCACTGCCGAGGACACGGTCCTCGTTGTCCAGCAGGTCCTGGTACATCGACTCCTTGTGGGAGGCGAAGAGTGCGAGCACCACACGGTCGGAGAGCTGCCACCCCGACTTGCCCGCCACCGCGCGAGCCGCCGCGGAGAGCACCGCCTGCAGGTCCGAAGGGTCCTGTTCGACAACCGGCGCCCAGTCGATATGGAATTGCTCCAGCTTCACCTTCAGGGCCGGGTTGAGGCGCGGCTCCTCGTCGTCGCTCGCCCTGAGGCGGATCCGGCCGTTGCGAGCTCGCTCGATGACCACCGGCATCAGGACCAGGGGGGCGTCGCTGCCCGCCTCAGCGCCGTCCTCGCGCCAGCGGAGCATGCCGACGCCGAGGTTGAGGGTCCACAGGCCATAGTCGTTGAAGACCTGCGTCGCTTTGGCGCGCAGGCTGTTCAACGCGCGCAGGAGGGAAGGCGCCGTGGTCTTCTGGGTGAAGATTCCGTCGGTGCGGTCACCCTTCTTCGTGAGGACCACATCACCGGTTCTCACGCCGTCTCCGGCCTCCGGTTCCTCGTCCGGGAGCGACGCGAAGTCCCAGCCGCGGGCGAGGCCTGCGACGAGCTCCTGTGCGGACGGGGTCGAGATCTCCAGTGTCGCCGACTTGGTGTGGCGGAAATTGAGCAGCCGATTACGGCCGCTCAGGTCCACCAGAGAGGTACGCCAGCTCTCAAGCATCGCCTTGAGCCGGTCGAGTTCCTGGCTGCCCCCGAAGTCACCCGAGTTCGTCACGCTGGTCCCTGATGTTGTCGCTTCTGGGCCAACGGAGCACCGGCGTCGACGGCAGTCCCCTCTGCCGCCAACGCAAAACGCGGCCACAGACGTCCGTACTGTCCTGGTGGCCGCACAAGTCCCGCTGATCCCCCCTGGAGGCGAATTCTACGGTCAGCGCACCAATGCGTGAAGCGTTAACTACGGAACGGTTCCTCGGCGGTCACGAAGCCTCGGTGGGCCGAGCTCGCAGCGCCTAAGGAGCAGCGAAGGGAACCCGGTCCCACGAGCATCATCGACACCGCGGTCGCGTTCGCCCTGGCCTCCGTCGCAGATCGGAGACCCTTCCAAGACAATGTCTCAGGGCGGCAGACGAGTCGGGCTATACGCCGGGTTCTGTTCCCCGCCCCCCTCGCGGGAGCCGGGGCGACGGCCATCCATCTACGACCGGCGTTACCACCGGCCTCCTGCGGTCTACCCGCGGACTCGGGCGGGCAGCCCTCGAACGTCCGCGCAGAGCGCGTTTTACGGCGCTCCTCTTGACCTTGCTCCGGGTGGGGTTTACCTAGCTGCTCAGGTCACCCTGAGCACTGGTGGTCTCTTACACCACCGTTTCACCCTTACCCAGCGCCTGAGCGCCGGGCGGTTTGCTTTCTGTGGCACTGTCCCGCGGGTCACCCCGGGTGGCCGTTAGCCACCACCCTGCCCTGTGGAGCCCGGACGTTCCTCGGGAAGCCCCTCAAGGGGACTCCACGCGGCCGTCCGCCCGGCTCGTCTGCCGTGTCGACCATGGTACCCGGCGGGTGGGGCGGGCCGGGCCCGCGGCCGTGGCCTTGGCCGTGGCGAGGACCGAGCCGGCCAGGATCAGGGCGAAGGACGCGGCGATCGTCGGTGTCAGGCGCTCGTCCAGGAAGAGCGCGCCCGCCGCCACCGCCACCGCCGGGTTGACGTACGTGATCACCGTGGCCCGTGTCGGGCCCGCCTCCTTGATCAGTTCCAGGAAGGCGACGAAGGCTATCGCCGTGCAGATCACGCCCAGCGCGGCCAACGCCGTCAGGGCCTCGGCCGAGGGGACCGTGGTCGGCCAGGTCAGCGCCGCCGCGGGGGCGTAGACCAGCGCGGCCAGTGCCAGGCAGGAGGCCGTGAGCTGGAGGGACGGGACGTCCTTCAGCCAGCGCGCCGCGATCAGCGGGGCCGTGGCGTAGCCCAGCACCGTGACCAGGACCTCGGCGAGGGAGAGGGCGTCGCCGCCGGTGAGGTGCGGGAGGGTCAGTACCGTCACGCCCGCCAGGCCGAGTGCCAGCCCGGTCGTACGCCGTACGCCCAGGCGTTCCGTGTCGCCGAACGAGCGGGCTACGACGACTCCGACGATCGGGACGCCGGCGATCAGCAGTCCCGCCGTGGAGCTGGAGAGGTGGCGTTCGGCGTCCGTGAGCGTGAACCACGGGCCGATGATCTCTATGCACGCGAAGGCCAGCAGGGGGCGCCAGTGGGTCCGGACCGTCCGGGTCAGGCCGCCCTGGCGCAGTGCGAAGGGGAGCAGGAGCACCGCGCCCAGCGCGCAGCGCGTGAACACCACCATCGACGGGGAGACCTCCTCCACCGCCACCTTGATCATCAGATACGGGACGCCCCAGATCACTCCCATGAGGGAGAACAGAAACCAGCCTCGTGCAGTCATGAGGTGAGTCTCGGGGGTGGCCTCACCGTCGGTCTTGAACGCTGTTGCGGTACGCCGCCGGGGTCACCCCGACGACCCGGCGGAACCATCGGGTGAGGTGCGCCTGGTCCGCGAAGCCGACCAGGACGGCGACCTCGGCGGGGCGCAGGCCGGCCTCCAGCAGGCCGCGGGCCCTGGTCACGCGGTGCTGGGCGAGCCAGGCGTACGGCGGCACTCCCATCGTCGTACGGAAGGCGCGCAGGAGCTGGTAGCGGGACATGCCCAGGTCGGTGGCGAGGTCGGCCAGGGAGGGCGGGGCGAGCAGTTCGTCGGCGAGGCGGTCGCGTACCAGGAGGGCCACCCGGTCCGCGCCGGGCATCCTGTCGTCGGCCGGGCGGGCCGTGGAGTGGCGGCGGGCGAGTGCGCTGAGCAGCCAGGGGAGGCGGGACTCGGCCTCCAGCGGGTCGGGGCAGGCGCTCAGTTCGGTGTGGGCGCGGCGCAGGGCGGCAGCCAGTTCGGGGTCGTTCAGGACGGGTTCGCGGAAGTGCGGGAGGCCGCCTGTGGTGCCGTCGGACAGCAGGGCGGAAGCCGCGTACAGGGCCTGGTAGGCGTAACCCTCGGGGGCCGCGGGGCCGCCCGTGTGCATCTCTCCGGGTTCCAGTACGACGATGGAGCCGGGGCCCGAGCGGATGTGCCCGCCCCGGTAGGCGATGACCTCCAGCCCGCCCACTGTCACGCCGACGGTGAACTCCTCGTGCGCGTGCGGGGCGTAGACGTGCCGGGCGAAGCGGGCGGTGAGCAGATCGAGCACGGGTCCGCCCCGGCCGAGCCTCGCCCTGGTCCACAGTGCCTGTTCGCTCACTTCACGCCCCCTCTTCCGCAGGGGCTCAACACCGGGGGCCCCGTTTTCATGCCACGGAGCCGCCGGGCGTGGTGCGTCCGCTTGACCCTGCCGCAACGTCAACGTTTGTACTGATCCCATGCGGATCGGAGAACTCGCCGCCGCCGTCGGCGTCACCACGCGCACGGTGCGGCACTACCACCATCAGGGGCTGCTGCCCGAGCCGGAGCGGCGGCCGAACGGTTACCGGGAGTACACGCTGCGGCATGCCGTCGTGCTGGCGCGGATCCGGCGGCTCACGGAGCTGGGGCTGGGGCTCGCGGAGGTGCGGGACGTGCTCGCCGAGGATGCCGGGAAGGATCTCGTCGAGGTGCTGACCGAGCTCGACGAGGATCTGGCGCGGCAGGAGGACGCCATCCGGGACCGTCGGGCGCGGCTTCGGGCGTTGCTGGAGACGGAGGGCGGGCTGCCGGCCGAGGGGCCGGTGTCGCCCCGGTTGGCCGCCCTGTTCCAGGACATGGCGCACGTGTCCGACTCCCCCATGGCCGCCAAGGACCGCGAGATGCTCGCGCTCATCGAGACCACCGCCGATCCCGAGGGGCGCGAGCAGCTCATGGAGGCGCTGGGGAGCGCGCTCGCCCGGCCGGGCGGCCAGGAGCGGGCCCTCGCCGCGTACGCCCTGCTCGACGAGCTCGTCGACGCCGATCCGGCCGACCCGCGCGTGGAGGAGGCGGCCCGCGCGCTCGCCGGCTGCCTTCCGCGCGATCTGCTCCCCGAGCCGCTGGACGTCGACCCCGACAACAGCTTCCTGCGCGCCTTCTACGCCGATTTCGCCCCGGCACAGGCGGAGGCCATCCGCCGTACCTTGCAGCTGCTCATGGAAGGGGACGGACCGTGATGAGGAGCATGCTCGTCCTCCTGCGGCACGAACTGCGGCTCCTCGCCAGTCTCGGGCTGTGGGTGGCACGGCGCCGGCACGGGGTCGGTGCCGGCACCGGCTTCGGGTACGCGCGTGGGCAGGGCACGATGATGCTGGGATTCGGGTTCGTGATCGTGATCGAGTCGATCACCATGTCCGTACTGCTGCGGAACTACCCGGCCGTGCAACGGGCGTGGTTCACGGTGGACCTGTACACCCTCGTGATCATCATCGGGATGCACGCCGCCTCCGTCGTACGGCCGCATGTCCTCGACGCCGGCTCGCTGCGCGTCCGGCGTGCCGCGCACGTCGATCTGCGCATACCGCTGGAGAAGATCGCGCGGGTGCGCCGCGAGTCGCGCCACACCCATGAACGGGCCGAGGGCGAACTCAACCTCGCCATCGCCGCGCAGACCACCGTGACGCTCGAACTCACCGAGCCCGTCGCCCACTTCACCTTCCTCGGCCGCCGTCGGGACGTCCGTCTCGTGCGCCTGCACGCCGACGACGCCGACAGTTTCGTCAAGGCGGTCACGCAGGCGCGAAACGCACGCTCGCCGCTCCCGGACGTGTCTGCCACGAGGCCTGCGTGAGGCGGACCCGGAGCCGTTCCCCGAGCGGCAGGCGGTCCCCGTCCGGGTTCTCGATCCGGCCGATGACCGCCGGGGACTCCAACTGCACCACCCCTACGGCAGGCCGCCGCTCCTCCACGTCCACCACCCAGCCGTCGAACAGCTCCCCCACCCGGTCCTTCAGCAGCGCCGCCTCCACCAGGTCCACGCACGCCCGCTCCACCGTGCCCGCGCGACGCGACCCCTCGGTCATCCGGGCGGGCAGCGCGTCCAGGGCGGCCAGTACCCAGTCGGGGACCGGCCGGCCCGCCGCCACCGCGAGGCAGATCTCGGCGGTGTACCGGTCGGCGAGGCGGCGCAGAGGGGCCGTGCAGTGGGCGTAGGGGGCGGCCACGGCGGAGTGGGTGGTGATGGCCGGCAGGGCGCCGTCCCGGAAGACCGTGTAGCCGGCTCCGCGCAACAGCGTCGTGCACTCCTGGAGGAAGGCCGCGTGGTGCGGGCGGTGCGGGTCCAGGGAGCGGACCAGCGAGGCGTACGAGACGTGGTGCGGCCAGTCGATGCGCAGGGCCTGTGCGGTACGGCGCAGGCGGCCGACCGCGCCGTCGGGGGCGGCGGGGAGGGTGCGCAGGATGCCGGTGCCGGCCGACAGCATCAGGTCGGCGGCGGCGATTCCGGTCAGCAGGGAGATCTGGGCGTTCCAGCCGTCGGCGGGCCGCGGGGCGCGATAGGCGAGTTCATAGGTGTGGTCGCGCTCGACGACCTCCTGTTCGGGCACGTGCAGCGAGATGCCGCCCCGCTCCACCTCCAGCCGCTCCCGTGCCTCCCCGATCTCCTTGAGCAGGGCGAGTGGTTCCTCGGCCGTCCTCTCGTCGATCCGGCGCTGCACGGCGGCGTAGTCGAGCTTGGCCCGGCTGCGGACCAGGGCGCGGCGGACGTCGACGGCGAGCGTACGGCCGTCCGCGTCGAGGTCGATCGTCCAGAGCGCGGCGGGCCGGTCCTGGCCGGGCAGCAGGCTCGCCGCGCCCTCACTGAGCGACTCAGGGTGCAGCGGGATCCGCAGGTCGGGGAAGTACAGGGTGGTCACGCGCCGGTGGGCCTCCCGGTCCAGCGCGCCCGACGGTACGACGAAGGCGGCGACGTCGGCGATGGCGTACCGGACGCGATAGCCGGTGCCCTGCCGGGACAGGTGCATCGCCTGGTCGAGGTCGGTGGAATCAGGAGGTGGTCGCGAAGCGACTCGTTGGAAGGGTGGTGGTGGGCGACGGGTGGGAGGGTCGATCGTGAAGAAGGGGATGTCGGTGGCGTCGTGGGGCGGGAGGACCGGGGCCTTCGCCGTCCGCTCGACCTCCGCCAGTACCTCGGGCGGGAAGCCGCCCGGGACGCCGAGTTCGGTACGCAGCGCGGTGAGGGCGGCGCGGAGGGGGGGCCTCGGGCGCGCCGGTCACTCGGATGTGGCGGCGGGGCATGTGTCGAGCGTAGGGCGAGGGCGGCCGGGTGGCACGCCGTACCCTGTGGCGGGGTTCGATCGAAGGAGTACGTGTGCTTGTCCTGCTGCCGCCTTCCGAGGGGAAGGCCTCGTCCGGCCGGGGTGCCTCGCTGAAGCTGGAGTCGCTGTCCCTGCCGGGACTGACCGAGGCACGCCAGGCCGTGCTCGGTGAGCTGGTCGAGCTGTGCGGCGGCGACGAGGACAAGGCGCGGGACGTCCTCGGGCTGAGCGAGGGGCTGCGCGGGGAGGTCGCGAAGAACGTCGAGCTGCGCACGGCGGGCGCGCGGCCGGCCGGGGAGATCTATACGGGGGTGTTGTACGACGCCCTGGACCTGTCCTCGCTGGACGCCGCGGCGAAGAAGCGGGCGACTCGGTCGCTGCTGGTCTTCTCGGGACTCTGGGGGGCCGTGCGCGTCAACGACCGCATCCCCTCCTACCGTTGCTCGATGGGCGTGAAGCTGCCCGGCCTCGGGGCGCTCGGCGCGCACTGGCGGGCACCGATGGCGGACGTACTGCCGGAGGCGGCCGGGGACGGGCTGGTGCTGGATCTGCGGTCGTCGGCGTACGCGGCGGCGTGGAAGCCGAAGGGCGAGGTGGCCGGGCGGACGGCCACGGTACGGGTCCTGCACGCGCCGACCCGGAAGGTCGTCAGCCACTTCAACAAGGCCACCAAGGGGCGGATCGTACGGAGTCTGCTGACGGCCGGGGCGGCGCCGAAGCGTCCGGCCGAGCTGGTGGAGGCGCTGCGGGACCTCGGGTACGAGGTCGAGGTGGCGGCGCCCGGGAAGCCCGGGAAGGCGTGGTCGCTGGATGTGCTGGTGTCGGAGATCCACTAGACCGCCGGTCAGCGCTTCTCGCGTCGGCCGCGGATGCTCAGGGCGGTGACGGAGACGAGGAACCAGAAGGCGCCGAAGGCCGAGTACCCGGCGACGGTGGACAGGCCGCTCGTCGCCGAGGCGGAGGTGGCGGCGATGCCGGCACCGGCGAGGACGGACTGTCCGCCGCTGATGACCATGGGCCACTGGGCGCCGACGGTGCGTCGGCGCCGGATCGCCACGACGAGCTGGATCGCTCCGGAAAGGAGGGCCCAGATGCCGAACACGAGCAGGGTCGTCCCGATGGTGGAGAAGACGGCGATGATCATGCCGGCGGCGGTGGCGAGGCCGAGGGCCACGTTGGTGGTACCGACGCGGTCCGCGGAGCCGGTGCCGGCCATACGACGCTCGAGGAGCGTGGCGACGGCGTCCCACAGGGGGTAGCTGACGAGCAGCACGGCCGCGGTCGCCGTGGGCCGGTCCGTCGACACGAGTGAGGCGGAGGTCGTGACGACGAGTGCCACCCAGATCAGGGAGAAGGCGACTCGGATCAGGTGCAGCGATCGGAGCCCGGAGGACATCGTCGGGGTCGGGGTCGTGCTCGTGATCGTGCTCGTGGTCGTGCTCGAAGTCACGGTGGTCTGAGCCACGTTGTTCTGAGTCATCGGGTGTCCCGTTCGTGATCGTGACGGTGTGAGACGGTCGCCTCGATGAGGAGTCTCAGGGGCCTCGGGAGGGGCCGCGTACTTCGAGCGAAGTAGTTCTGCCCTGCACTTCGGACCGGGCTCGCCGTCTACATCATTCGAAGTACACGGCCGCCGCACACGTGGACGAGAATCAGGCCATGGGCAAGGCGCAGAACAATCTCGACGGTCCCGTGGCGCCCCTGTGGGTCCGCCGCCCCGAGGCACTGCACCTCGTCGCCTATGCGGTGGCCGCGCTGGTGTTCACCGGTCAGATCGTGGCGGTGATCCTGCGCGGGTCGGACTGGCCGACGGCCCTCTCCGTGCTCCTCGCCGGTGGCGGTGTCGCGCTCTCGTGGTGGCGGCCGTGGGCCGGACTGGTCGTGGCGAGCGCGGCGTCCTTCGCCGTCACGGCGGTGGGCCACGACCCGCTGTCGGTGTGGATGATGGCGGTGCTCGTACTGTTCGCGGTCACCCTCAGGGGTAAGCACCCGCTGGTCGGAACCGGCATCGTGGCGGCGTTCTTCCTGGGGGCGTTCATGACGCTCGGAGGATTCCGTGGCGGCGCGATCGTGGGAGCAGCCGCACTCTTCTCAGCCATCGCAGGAGGTGCGACAGGGGCCGCGCTGCGCATCCATCGGGACCACTGGCTGACCCTGGAGGAACGGGTCGAGAGCGCCATCGCCACCCGTGAGATCGAGGCCACCCGGCGAGTGGCCGAGGAACGACTGCGCATCGCCCGGGACCTCCACGACGTCGTCGGTCACCAGGTCGCGATGCTGAGCATGCATCTCGGGGCCGCGGAGATCGGGCTGCCCGAGGACGCCGAGTCCTCCCGGCAGGCCCTCGTCTCGGCCAGGTCCAGCGCCCGCACCGTCGTCGTCGAGACGCAGCGGATCCTCGCGCTGCTGCGCCTCGGAGACGACATCTCCGACGGCGAGGCGCTCCGGCCGACCCCGGCGCTCAGCGGCCTGGAAGGCCTTGTCGCCTCCTTCGAGAGCATCGGCCTCGACGTCCGGCCCTCCATCGACATCCCCGCCGGTTTCGTGGAGCCCAGCGTCGGAGTGACGGTCTACCGGGTCGTTCAGGAAGCGCTGACGAATGCCTACCGGCATGGGGAGGGGGCGGCAACGGTGGAGGTGCGCGAGCGCGACGGCAGGATCTGCGTCACCGTGGAGAACCGCGTCGGTCACTCACCGCGGGGCTCCGGCTCGGGCGGCGGACTCGGGCTCGTGGGGATGCGCGAACGCGTCGAGTCCTCCAACGGGCGGCTCACCGTCGACGGTGACGACGGGCGATTCCGGGTCCATGCGGAGTTCAGCCCCCTGGGAGCCGCCGTATGACGACAGGGATGACGACGGGGATGACGACGGGGATGACGACGCGGATTCTGATCGTCGACGACCAGGAGGAGATCAGGGCGGGGATCCGGGCGATGCTCCGGCTCGACCCGAGTCTCGTGGTCGTGGGTGATCTCTCCGATGGACTCCAGGTCGTCCCCTTCCTCCGGGACCACCCCGTCGACCTGGTCCTGATGGACATCCGGATGCCGGGCATCGACGGTGTCGAAGCCACCCGCCGGATCCGCAAGGAGCACCCACCCGAAAAGTTGCGGGTGGTCGTGCTGACCACTTTCGACCAGGACGACATCGTCCTCGCCGCCCTTCGCGCGGGCGCCAACGGTTTCCTGAGCAAGACGGTGAGCCCCGCTGAACTGGTCGCCGGAATCACCGAGGTCGTCGGTGGTGGCGGTGCGCTGTCGGCCGCCGCGACGGCCGCGCTCATCGGTCACATGACCGACAGTCCGCCCCCGGTGATCGACCAGGAGCTGCTGCGACGCTTCGACGCTCTGACACCCAGGGAGCGGGACGTGGTCGTCCTCGTCGCGAGCGGTCTCGGCAACGACGAGATCGCGGCCCAGATGTGCGTGTCGCCGTTCACCGTGAAGACGCATGCGGTGCGGGCCATGACGAAGGTCGGCGCACGTGATCGAGCGCAACTCGTGTCGTTCACTTTCCGGGCCGGGCTCTACCCCTGAGCCTGTACATGAACACCCTGAGTCTGTACATGAACAAAAGGTCATTGCATCATACGCAATGACCTTTGCGCATAGTGCTGGTCCTGGGCAGGATGACGCCATGACCTCAGTCCTGGATATCGCGCCCGTCGTCCCCGTGGTCGTCGTCGACGACCCCTCCGACGCCGTACCGCTCGCCCGGGCCCTGGTCGCGGGCGGGCTGCCCGCGATCGAGGTGACGCTGCGGACGCCGGCCGCGCTGGAGGCCATCGGGGCGATAGCGGACGCGGTGCCGGAGGCGGTGGTCGGCGCGGGCACGGTGATCACGCCGGAGCAGGTGTCGCGGGCGGTCGCGGCGGGGGCGCGGTTTCTGGTGAGCCCCGGCTGGACGGACCTGCTGCTGGAGGCCATGCGGGCGTCCGGGGTGCCGTTCCTGCCCGGGGTGTCCACGGCGTCGGAGGTCGTGGCGCTGCTGGAGCGCGGGGTGCGGGAGATGAAGTTCTTCCCGGCCGAGGCGGCGGGCGGCACGGCGTATCTGAAGTCGCTGTACGGGCCGTTGCCGCAGGTCCGGTTCTGTCCGACGGGCGGCATCGGTCCGGCGACGGCACCCGACTATCTCGCGCTGCCCAACGTCGGCTGCGTGGGCGGGAGTTGGATGCTCCCGGCGGACGTGGTGGCGGCGCGGGACTGGGCGCGGGTCGAGGAGCTGGCGCGGGCGGCCGCCGGCCTCAGGAGCTCACGCGCGCAGGTGTGAGGTGTCGTTGAAGAGCCGCACGCTCGCGTTGCCGTCGGTGTAGTACGCCACCGCCGAGAGGGAGGCCGCCGAGAGTTCCATGCGGAACAGGGACTCGGGCGGGGCGCCCAGGGCTAGGCGTACGAACGTCTTGATCGGGGTGACGTGCGAGACGAGGAGGACCGTACGGCCCGCGTAGGCCGCGACCAGCTTGTCGCGGGTGGCGGCGATACGGGTCGCTGTCGCGGCGAAACTCTCGCCGTCGCCGGTGGGACGGGCCTCGGGGTCGGCCAGCCAGGCGTTGAGGTCATCGGGATAGTGCTCGCGGACCTCGCCGAAGGTGAGCCCCTCCCAGGCGCCGAAGTCGGTCTCGCGCAGGCCGTCGTCGACGGTCACGTCGAGGCCGAGGTGGGCGGCGACGATGCCGGCGGTCTCCCGGGTACGGGCGAGCGGGGAGGCCACGATCGCCTGGACGGTGCCGCGCCGGGCGAGGGCGACGCCGACCCGCTCGGCCTGGTCCCGGCCGACGTCGGAGAGGGCCGGGTCGGTGCCGCCGCTGCCGGAGAACCGCTTCTGCGGGGTGAGCGGGGTCTCGCCGTGCCGGAGCAGTACGAAGGTGGCGGGCGCGCCCATGTCGGCGGGGGCCCAGCCGGACGAGGGCGTGGCCACGGTGCGGGCGGCCCTCACATCGGCGTCGGCCTTCGCGGCTCCGCCGCCGAGAGACTCCGCCGCTCCGCGACTGCCGGCCGAAGCGGCAACCTCTCCAGGCAGACCGGACGACCCGGACTCAGCCTCAGCCGCAGCCCGCGCCGCCCTCGCGTCCGCCGCCTCCAGCTCCGCCGTGGAAGCCGTCGCCGACCACCGCTCCCCCCGCTTCCCGGCGTCCATCGCCTCGTTGGCGAGCCGGTCGGCGTGCTTGTTCTGCTCGCGGGGGATCCACTCGTACGTCACCTGAGGCGCCGCGAAGACCCGTGCCGCCTCGAACGCCAGCGGCTTCATGTCGGGGTGCTTGATCCGCCAGCGGCCCGACATCTGCTCGATGACGAGCTTGGAGTCCATGCGGACGTGGATCGTGGCCGCCGGGTCCAGGTCGTACGCGGCGCGCAGGCCGGCCACCAGACCCCGGTACTCGGCGACGTTGTTCGAGGCGACGCCGATGTACTCGGCCACTTCGGCCAGCGTCTGTCCGGTCGCCGCGTCGATGACGACCGCTCCGTAGCCCGCGGGCCCGGGGTTGCCCCGTGACCCGCCGTCGGCCTCGACGATGAACTCCCGCACGACCAAAGCCCCTTACAGACCCGACTCCGCCGTACGCACCAGGATCCGGCGGCAGTTCTCGCAGCGGACCACGGTGTCCGGCGCCGCCCGGCGGATCTCGTTCAGCTCGGTGATGGCGAGCTCCTGGCGGCAGCCCTGGCAGGTGCGCTGGTACAGCTTGGCCGCGCCGATGCCGCCCTGCTGCTCACGCAGCTTGTCGTAGAGCTTGAGCAGGTCGGCCGGGACGGCGCTCGCGATGACCTCGCGCTCCTTCGTCACGGTGGCCACCTCGCCGTCGATCTCCTCGAACGCGGCGTCCCGCCGGGCGGTCGCGTCGTCGACCTTCCCCTGGACGGCGCCGACCCGCTCGGTCAGCTCGGCGACCCGCTCCTGCGCGGACTCGCGGCGCTCCATGACCTCCAGGACGACGTCCTCCAGGTCGCCCTGCCGCTTGGCGAGGGAGGCGATCTCGTGCTGGAGGTTCTCCAGGTCCTTCGGGGAGGTGATGGCACCGGAGTCCAGGCGCTGCTGGTCGCGGGTGGCGCGCTGGCGCACCTGGTCCACGTCCTGCTCGGCCTTGGTCTGCTCGCGGGCGGTGTCGCTCTCCTCGGTCTGCGCGGCCACGAGCAGGTCGCGCAGCTGGGTGTGGTCCTTGGTCAGCGACTCGATCTCGGCGTGCTCGGGCAGCGACCTGCGCCGGTGCGCGAGCTGCTGGAGGCGGACGTCGAGGGCCTGGACGTCGAGGAGGCGGATCTGGTCGGCGGGCGCGGCGTTCAGTTGGGGGCTCCAGATGTATCGGTGACGGAGGATGCCGCGTGGGCGGTCCAGGGGTCGGTGACCGTCTTCGAGACGTGGACGCGCAGGTCCCATCCGTTGCGGTCGGAGATCTCGTCGAGCTGGGTGGCGGCCAGCTCGCACCAGGGCCACTCGGTGGCCCAGTGCGCCGCGTCGAGCAGCGCGAGAGGACTGTGCGCCACGGCCTCGGACGCCGGGTGGTGGCGGAGGTCCGCGGTGAGGAAGGCGTCGACGCCGGCCGCCCGGACCTGGTCGAAGAGGCTGTCGCCGGAGCCGCCGCTGACGGCGATCGTGCGGACCGTCGCCTCGGGGTCGCCGGCCACGCGGATGCCCTGCGCGGTGGCGGGGAGGCGCTCGGCGGCCTTCCGGGCCAGCTCACGCACGGTCACCGGGTGGTCGAGCTCGCAGATACGGCCCAGCCCCCGGCGGCCCTCCGGATCACTCGCGTCCGGCACCAGCGGCCGTACGACACGCAGGTCCAGGGCCCCGGCCAGCGCGTCGCTGACTCCCGGGTCGGCGGTGTCGGCGTTGGTGTGCGCCACGTGCAGGGCGATGTCGTTCTTGATCAGCGTGTGCACGACCCGGCCCTTGAAGGTGGAGGCCGCGACGGTCGTCGTACCGCGCAGATAGAGCGGGTGGTGGGTGACCAGCAGGTCGGCGCCCAGCTTCACCGCCTCGTCCACGATCTCCTGGACCGGGTCGACGGCGAACAGGACCCGCGTGACCTCCTGGTCGGGGTCGCCCACGACGGTGCCGACCGCGTCCCAGGACTCGGCCCGCTCGGCGGGCCACAGGTTCTCCAGCGCGGCGATGACTTCAGACAGACGGGGCACAGGGGAAAGGCTACCTGGCGCCTCTTCGCGCCTGAACCCGTACCGTCCTCCTCCCCGCCCAGCACAACCACCCTCGTCACCTCAGGAGAATCGTTCCTCGGCCACCCCTTCGTGTGAAGCGGAACCTCGCCGATCCCACGCCCGTGCGTACGAAAACTAGCTTCGTGACCGGAGGTGACCGGACCATGACGGCCTGTGCGATCGAGCCTGCGGCGGAGCATGAGGACGACGACGCGCCTCGGGCGGGATGCAGCATCACGGCGGACGGTTCCTACGCCGCCCGTCTCGCGCCGGCAGGCGACTGCTGGTTCCCGGAGCGCTGGACCCTGGACGGCCCCGAGCCGTACGCCGTGCCACTGCCCGCCCACCAGCCGGAGGAGCCCGGCACCGAGGTGCAGCCCATGGGCGACGGGCGGGTCCTGATCTGCCGTCCGACCGACGGACGGCACCTGTTCTCGCTGCTGTATCCGACCGGCCCCGGCACCGGTGAGCTGCCGCTGGGCGCGGTGCGCTGCTCGGACGACCAGACCCGGCTGCGGCTGCTGCCTCCGGCACCCGGCGGCGACAAGGCGTACGCCCTCGCGGTGGGCCGGCGCTCCAGCGCGGTGTGGCTGGTGGCCGGGGGCGCCTTCGGACCGGAGCGGCTCGCGGAGGTCCCGGGGCGCTGTTCGGGCGGGGTGTGGCTGGACCGGGGCGGGCGGATGCTGGCGCTGGACCGGGAGTCCGGGGGCCGTACGAAGGCCGTCGTCGTCGATCTGGAGCGGGGCGGCGAGGTGTCGCCGCTGCTGCAGATCACCGAGGACAGCGACGACCGCCTGCCGCTCGCCGACCGGGACAGCGGACTCCTGCTGATCCGGTCGGACGCCCCCTCGCCGGGCCGGGAACGGTTGGGCTGGGGCGTACTGGGCAGCACCCTGCCGGTCCGTTTCCCGGAGTGCCTGCGGATGCCCGACTGCGAGGTGACCCCGTTCGCGATCCAGCCCGGTCAGGTACTGACCCCGGAGGCCTGCGCGGTGGCACTGCGCATCGACGGCCCGGTCGGCACCTGGATCGGAGTCTGGAGCCCGGCCGACCGCCAGGTACACCATCTCCCGGCACCCGAGGGGTGGTTGGCGGGGGCGGGGTGGTGGACGCGGGAACGTGCCCTGCAACTGCCGTACGCGACGCAGGAGGTGGGGTGCGGCGTGGTCAGCTGGGAAACGCCGCTCAGGGAGACGCCCCCCAGGGGCGCGGGGAACTGCGCGACCAGCCCCCACGGCGCCGCACCCGGCCACCAACAGGACCCGGCACCCACAGAACCCCCCTCGCCCCCCACGCGGATGCGTCCCGTGCCGCTACAGCAAGCCCCATTAGGCGGTCTTGTAACGAAGTAGTGGCGGTTGGCGTGGGCGCCTGGATTCGCCCCGTGGTGATCCGGTTAAACTCGCCCGGCTGTAAGAAAGATCATGTTGACGGGGTGAGTTTTCCGATGAGTAACGCCAGCACGACCCAGCCGGGGCCGGCCGACGTTCACGACGTTCAGAAGGCCGCCGGTCACGGCAGGCACCGGGGTCCGGTGTCCGCCCAGGACGGCGAGACGGCCCCCCGCGGCCGTCACCGCAAGCCGGTCGAGGAGACCGAGACGGCCGCCTGACGCCACACGCGAGCAACGGCACACGGCCCTGTCCCTCACAAGGGGGCAGGGCCGTCGCCGTACTCACTCCCGGCTCACTCCCGTTTCAGCCCCAGTACCTCCGCCGCCGCGAACGTCTCCCCCGGCGGCCGCCGCGCGTAGTGCGGACCGAGTACGGCGTCCAACTCGTCGTAGGTGAACGTCTCCTGCTTGCTGTCGAACTTCGCCCGTACCTGTGGCCGGTCGACGACCGCCACCATGCCGCCGTGGACGACGAGCAGCTGCCCGTTGATCCGGGCGGCGGCCGGTGAGGCCAGGTAGCCGACGAGCGGGGCGACGTGCTCGGGCCCGAGCGGGTCCAGGCCGTCCTGCGGGCGGGCGAGGCCCGCGAAGACGTCCTCGGTCATCCGGGTGCGGGCGCGCGGGCAGATGGCGTTGGCGGTGACGCCGTACTTGGCGAGGGCGAGGGCGGTGGAGGTGGTGAGTCCGACGATGCCGCCCTTCGCGGCGGCGTAGTTGGGCTGCCCGGCCGATCCTGCCAGGAACGCCTCCGAGGAGGTGTTCACGATCCGCCCGTAGACCTGGCCGCCCGCCGACTTGGACCGCTCGCGCCAGTGCGCGGAGGCGAAGTGCGTGGTGTTGAAGTGGCCCTTGAGATGGACACGGATCACCGCGTCCCACTCCTGCTCGGTCATGGAGAAGACCATGCGGTCGCGCAGGATGCCCGCGTTGTTGACGAGGATGTCCAGTTTCCCGAACTCGTCGATCGCCAAGTGCACGAGTTCCCCGGCCTGTTGGAAGTCGGCGACGTCACCGGTGTGGGCGAGTGCCTTGCCGCCCGCCCGGCGTATCTCGGCGGCGACCTGCTCGGCGGGGGCGGCGGAGGCCTCGCCGGAACCGTCCCGGCCGGGCTGTCCGTAGTCGTTGACGACGACGGCCGCGCCGAGCCGGGCCAGCTCCAGGGCCTCGGCCCGGCCGAGTCCGCGACCGGCGCCGGTGACGATCGCCGACAGTCCCTCAAGTGGGAGTGACATCAACGTCCCTTCGCAGCGGGGGTGTTCGGGTCGGGCTTCGCGGGAGGGGTTTCGCGGTCGGGCTCCGCGGGCGGGATTCAGATCTCGATGCACGTACGCAGCGCCGTGCCCGTCCGCATCTGGTCCAGGGCCTCGTTGATCTCGGTCAGCGGCACCCGGTGGGTGATCAGGCCGGCGAGGTCGATGCGGCCCGCGCGCCACAGCGCGATCGTCCGCTCGTAGGAGCGCAGTACGTCTCCGCCGCCGTACATGGACGGCAGGATCCGCTTCTCGTCGAAGAACAGCTCGAACATGTTGAGCTGGAGGAAGTCGTCCATGGCGCCCGCGCCGACGACGACGAGCGTGCCACCGCGCCGGGTGTTCTCGTACGCGGTCCGGGCGGTGGCGGACCTGCCGACGACCTCGAAGACGTAGTCGAAGCCCTCGCCGGCTGTGACCTGCTGCTTGGCGTCGGCCAGGCCGTCCGGGGAGACGGCCTTCGTGGCGCCGAACCTGAGCGCGGACTCGCGGCGCGAGGCGACCGGGTCGACGGCGACTATCTCGGCGGCGCCCTTGAGCCGGGCGCCCTGGATCGCGGAGATGCCGACGCCGCCGCAGCCGATGACGGCGACCGACGAACCGGCTTCCACATCGGCGGTGTTGAGCGCGGCACCGAGCCCGGTCGTCACCCCGCAGCCGATGAGGGCGGCGATGTCGAAGGGCACGTCGTCGGGGATCGGCACCGCGCAGCCGGCGTCGACCACGACCTCCTCGGCGAAGGTGCCGGTGCCGGCGAAGCCGAAGACGTCCCCGGTGGGGCGCTTGAAGTTGGAGGTGCCGGCGTTCATGAACCCGGCCAGGCACAGCTCGGTCTGGCCGCGCTTGCAGGCGGGACAGGCACCGCAGGCCGGCAGCCAGCAGACGACGACCCGGTCGCCGGGCTTCAGATGACGGACGCCCTCCCCGACTTCGAGGATCTCGCCGGCGCCCTCGTGACCGGGGACGAAGGGCGCGGGCTGGGGCAGTACGCCGTTCATCGCGGACAGGTCCGAGTGGCACAGCCCGGTGGCCCGCACCCGGACCCTCACCCGGCCGGGCCCGAAGCCCACCGCCTCGACGTCGTCGAGGACCTCCAGCTTGTCCTGGCCGGTCTCGTGCAGTACGGCTGCGCGCATGGTGCGGGCTCCCCTCGTGCGGCGTTCTGGTCTCAGGTCTGTTCGACGTCGGGAGTGCTCGGTGTCAGGTGTGTTCGACGACGGTGTCGGCGAGGACGGGCGCGTCCTCCCGCTCGACGGCGCTGACGGCGACCCGTACGGCACCCTCCTGCCGCCACATGCGGATGCGCAGGGTCTCGCCGGGGTACACGACGCCGGCGAACCGGGTGACGTAGGACCGCACCCGGGTCACGTCGCCGCCCAGCAGCGTGTCGACGACGGCCTTGAGGGTGATGCCGTAGGTGCACAGCCCGTGCAGGATGGGCCGTTCGAACCCGGCGACCTTGGCGAACTCGGGGTCGGCGTGCAGCGGGTTCCAGTCGCCGGAGAGGCGGTAGAGCAGGGCCTGGTCCTCGCGGATCGGCCGCTCGACGGTCCGGTCGGGCTCGCCGGTCGGGGCGTCGAGGCGGGCGGACGGCCCCCGGTCGCCTCCCCACCCGCCTTCCCCCCGTACGAAGATCTGGGCGTCGTTGGTCCACAACGGGCCCTCGGTGTCGGCGACTTCGGTCCGCAGGACCAGGACGGCCGCCTTGCCCTTGTCGTACACGGCGGCGATGCGGTGGGTGGCGGTGGCGGTGCCCGTCGCCGGGAGGGGCCGGTGGACGGTGAGCGACTGGCCGCCGTGCAGGACGCGGGCGAGGTCGACCTCGATGCCCGGCATGGACAGTCCGCTGATCACTCCGGGCGAGCCGGAGCCGGCGACGGTGGCGAAGCTGGGCAGGACGTGCAGTCGGGACTCCAGGGTGTAGCGCAGCTCGTCGGGGTCGGTGGCCGGGACGCCCGCGCCGATGCCGAGGTGGTAGAGCTGGACGTCCTTGGAGTTCCAGGAGATCTCGCCGGTCCGCGGTTCGGCGGCGAGTGCCTTGGCTGCGTCGATGGGCATACGGCTCCTGACAGTGGCTTCGGTCAAGACCCCGGTACGGCCGTCCGCACCGTCGGCCGCACCGAGGTCGTCGCGGGCCGATCTAGAACGCGTTCCAGTCCGGCGACCTCTGTATAGCCGAGCGCAGCGCAGTTGTGAAGGCTCCTGACGGGGTGTCAGGTCTCTGGGTGTCAGGTCCGCCCGCCCGGTTCCCCCGGTCCGGCGCACCCATGACATTTGTCCTGCCGGAGTGCGGACAACCGCCCCTGCCGGGCACGGCCCTCGATCCGTAGCGTCGCAGGCATGACACTGAGGACGGAACCGAGGATGGGGCCGGGGACGAATCCGGAGACAGACCCAGGGACTGCACCGAAGGCGGAACCGGCGAGCGGGGGGCGGGACATGTCCTGGATACGCAAGGTGTCGTGCGCGCCGACCCCCCTACGGGCCGGACGGCTCCCGGACACCCCGGGCCCGCACCCCACCGGCTTCGCCCTGCTGCCATGGCTGCTGCTCGGGATGGGCTCCTTCTCCAACCTCTTCCAGGACCGGACCCCCAACCCCTGGATCGGCGGCCTGGGCCTGCTCACCTTCAACTCGCTCTACATCTACATAGCGACCCGCGCCTTCGTGAAGGAGAAGCGCGAGGCCCGTTCCACGCGGGTCGCGCTGGCCGCGCTGGCGGCGGTGACCTGCGCGCTCGGCATGGGCTACGGCGGTTCCTGGCTGCTGTTCTTCCCTCTGCTCGGGCTGGCCACGGGGGCGGCCGTACGGATGCCGCGGCTGCGTTGGGCGGGGGCCGCGGTGACCGTGCTCTCGGGGGTGACGGCGTTCGTACGGGACGGCTGGGGCGGCCTCGACATCGCGTACGCCACCTGGATCTCGACGATCGTGACGGCGGCGATCCTCTCCCTGTCCGAGGCGGTACGGGAACTGCGGGCCGCCCGCGAGGAACTGGCGCGGCGCGCGGTCGAGGAGGAACGTCTGCGCTTCTCCCGCGATCTGCATGATCTGCTCGGTCACACCCTCTCGGTGATCGTGGTCAAGTCGGAGGCGGCGCGGCGGCTGGCGTCCCGCGACGTGGACGCCGCGCTGGCCCAGGTCGTCGACATCGAGTCCGTCGGCCGGCAGGCGCTCACGGAGATCCGGGAGGCGGTGACGGGCTATCGGAACGGGAGCCTGGCGACGGAGCTGGACCGCGCGAGCTCGGCCCTGTCGGCGGCCGGCGTGACTCCTCGCATCACCCGGTCAGGCGCTCCGCTCGCGCCGCGCACCGAGGCCCTGCTGGGCTGGGTGGTGCGCGAGGCGGTCACCAACGTCGTACGGCACAGCGACGCGTCCCACTGCGAGATCACCGTCTCCGGCACCCCGGAACGAGCCCACCTCACCGTCACCGACGACGGCACCGGCACACCCGTCACCACCTCCCGTGAGGGCATCGGCGGCACCGGCCTGAGGGGCCTGACGGAACGCCTCGCCGCGGCGGGCGGCACGCTGACGGCGGGGCCGGGGCCGCGACGCGGGTTCGTGGTGAGGGCGGAACTGCCGGTGGAGGCATCAGAGTTGAGGGACGTACGCTCACCTCTCAGCCCGTCCGGCGTTTGAGGACGAGGCCCGAAGGGCCGACAGCGGGGGTCTGGGGGCGGCAGCCCCCAGGGACGGGACGGGTAGGGGCGGCGAGGGCGACCACCAGTCCCGTGGCGAACGGACACGCACGCCAGGCTTCGCGGAGCGCCCCGCGTCCTACTCTTGGGCCGTGAACGAGATGCCCCGGGATCACCGCCCCACCAAGTCCATCCGGATCCTGCTCGCCGAGGACCAGGGCATGATGCGCGGCGCTCTCGCCTTACTGCTCGGGATGGAGCCGGACATCGAGGTCGTGGCCCAGGTCTCGACCGGGGACAAGATCGTGGACGCCGCTCTCGTCCACCGCCCGGACGTAGCCCTCCTCGACATCGAACTCCCCGCCCGCAGCGGCCTGGACGCCGCGGCCGAGCTGCGCGACCAGGTCCCCGACTGCCGGGTGCTGATCCTGACGACGTTCGGCCGCCCCGGCTATCTGCGCCGGGCCATGGAGGCCGGCGCCGCCGGTTTCCTGGTCAAGGACGGCCCCGTGGAGGAACTCGCCGCAGCCGTCCGCCGCGTACTGACCGGCGAGACGGTCATCGACCCGGCCCTCGCCGCGGCCGCGCTCAGCGCCGGCCCCAACCCGCTCACCGCCCGCGAGTGCGACGTCCTCAACGCCTCCACGGACGGCGCGACGGTCGCCGACATCGCGACCAGGCTCCACCTGTCCGAGTCCACGGTCCGCAACTACCTCTCCTCCGCCATCGGCAAGACGGGCACCCGCAACCGCATGGAGGCACTGCGGGAGGCACGTCAGCAGGGGTGGCTGTGACCTGGGACGCGATCCGCCCGGGCCTCTTCCTTCGTCTTCCTTCGTCTTACTTTGTCACCGCCACCGACTTGAACTCCGTCCCCTCTGGGGCCACGCACACGAACCAGCTCACCGGCAAGCCGCTCACCCCGCGGATCAGGGGGTTGTCGCTGCCCAGGCGGACCTGTCCCGAAGAGTCGCGTCCGGCGCCCATCGCCTCCCACACCGTGGGCACCTCGGTGGTCGAACCGTCCTTCCATGTGCAGGTGACCTGCTGAGCGGTACTGGCGACCTGGCCGACGACCAGCCGGTTCGGGCCCTGCGCGCCGGGGGCCACGGGCATCGCGGCGGCCTCGACGTCCCGGCCGGACAGGTTGTCCTCGCTGGTGAACGTGTCCTCGATCACCACCTGTTCCTTGCCCGAGTCGCCGTACTCGCGCAGCACGAAGTACGAGGCCTTGCCGACGAGTCCGGAGGCGTCGCGCACATCCACCGGGGTCTGTCCGAAGTTCCGCATCGCGGCGAGTTCGACGGACGCCTCGCGCTTGTCGCGCGGTGCCCGCCAGACGTCGATGAGGACTCGCCACTTCTTGCCGTGGTCCGTCCCGCTCGCGAGCAGGGTCCGCGAGGGCGTGCTCACGTCCGGCGCGGGCGGCGCGGTGGGCGGGCTGGTCGCCACCGAGGTGCCTCGGGTCCCGTCTCCGCCCGGCATCCCGGCCACCGCCAGCGTCCCGGCCGAGCCCGCCAGGGCCAGGGCCGTCGCCGTGGCCACCGCCCAGCGGCGGGCCTTGCGGCGGCGGCCGCCGCGGAGCACCGCGTCGTAGGGGGCTATACCGATCTCGACCTCGTCCGCGGCGTCGGCCAGCAGGCCGGCGATGTCCGAGTTGGTCCTGTCGTGGCTCGTCATGCCGTGGTTCGTCTCCCGGTTCGCGCTCATCGGCTCCGCCCTCCCTGCGTGACCATCTCCGCCAGTCCCGGTATGGCGCGGAGTTTCGCGATGCCCTTGGCCGCGTTGCTCTTCACCGCGCCGATGGAACAGCCCATCGCCTCCGCCGTCTGTGTCTCGGTCAGGTCCTCCCAGTAGCGCAGGACGACTGCTTCCCGCTGCCGTGTCGGCAGTTGGGTCAGCGCCGCCATCAGGGCGCTGCGGTCGTCGGCCTGGGCGATGCGGTCGCCGCTGTCCGGCACCTCGCGGGCCAGCCCCGAGTCGTCCTTCGGCGCCAGGAACTCCCGGAGCCGTCGTCGGTGTTTGCGTGCGTGCGCGTTGATCATCACGCGCCGTACATAGGCTTCCGGGTCGTCGGCCGACCCGACCTTGCGCCAGGCCACATAGACCTGCTCCAGCGTCGACTGCACCAGATCCTCCGCGGCGTGCTGCTCCCCCGTGAGGAGAAATGCCGTCCGCAGCAGGCGTGGCCAGCGGCCGATGACAAAGCTCTGGAACTCCGAGTCCCGAGCCGCCTTGCGATCCCCCATGGGCACCTCCTTGATGAACAAAGGAGTCCATGAGGCCCCCGGACCGTTGCCTGCGAACGCCCGCCAGTTTTCGCCCGGGCCACAAAGGCCCCTGTTCGCCTCACGCAGCGCAGCCACGTCGCACGCAGCCCCGGCGGCTCAGGACCCAGCGCAGCCCCGGTGGCTCAGGACGCAGCCGTCCGCCTCGGCAGCCACACCAGCATCAGCACCACTCCCCCGACCAGCACCCCCGCCCCCACCCGGAACGCCAGGGCGTACCCCTCCGTCAGCGCCTCCGGCGTCGCGGAGCCGTCCGTGCGGGCCGCTGCCAGGGTGGAGAGGATGGCCAGGCCCAGGGAACCGCCCATCGTGCGGGAGGTGTTGACCAGGCCCGACACCAGCCCGGCCTCCCCGGGCTCCGCCCCGGACGTGGCCAGCGCCGCGAGCGGGGTCGCTGCGAGGCCCGCGCCCAGCATCATCAGGATGCCCGGCACCATGATCGAGGTGACGTATCCGCCCGTCACGCTCAGCGTCGACTGCCAGCCGAAGCCGACGACGGCCACGAGCGTGCCGGTGACCGCCACGTTGCGGGTGCCGAGCCACGGCATGAGGCGGGGCGCGAGCTTGGAGCCGAGGAGCACGGCGAGCGAGCTCGGCACGAGTGCCAGGCCGGCCTCCAGCGGGGTGTAGCCGAGGACGTTCTGGGCGTACAGCGTCATGAAGTACCACATGCAGAACATGGCCGAACCGGACAGCAGCATCGCCACGTTCGCCGACGACACCGCCCGTACCCGGAACAGCCCGAGCGGCATCAGCGGGGCCGCCGTACGCGCCTCCACGAGGACGAAGACGCCGATCAGGGCGAGTCCGGCGAGCAGCGGCACGACCGTGGCCGTCGCCGTCCAGCCCGATGCCTCCGTCTGCGAGATGCCGTACGCGAGCGTCGCCAGCCCCGCCGTCACCAGCACCGCGCCCGGCAGGTCCAGCCGCCGACCGTCCCCGGCCCGGCTCTCCGCGAGCCACAGCAGGGCACCGGCCAGCACGACCGCGCCGACCGGCACGTTGATCAGCAGCACCCAGCGCCATGACAGAACGTCCACCAGCACCCCGCCGACGAGTCCGCCCGCCGCGCCGCCGCCCGCGCCGACAGCCGTCCAGGTGCCTATGGCCCGTGCCCGCGCCGCCCCTTCCGGCACCGCCGCCGTGACGATCGTCAGCGTCGAGGGCGCCAGCACCGCCGCGCCCAGCCCCTGCACGGCCCGCGCGAGCAGCAGCTGCCAGTCCTGCTGGGCCAGCCCGCCGGCCAGCGAGGCCAGGGTGAACACGGCGAGCCCGACGAGGAACATCCGCTTGCGCCCGTACAGGTCCCCGGCCCGCCCGCCGAGCAGCATGAACCCGGCGAAGGCGATGGCGTACGCGTTCACGACCCACTGCAGGCCCTGCGCGCTCAGCGCCAGGTCGGCCCGCATCGAGGGCAGCGCCACGTTCACGACGGACACGTCGAGCACGACCAGGAACTGTCCGGCACACGCGAGCGCCACCACCAGCCAGGCGGGGGGCGCGGTACGGCGGGACGGGCGAGTGGTGGCGTCAGCGGCTCTGAGCATGAGTGTCATGCTCTCAACGACCGACGCTCCTGGCATCAGGACCGACATCAGGAATTGGGCCTAGGCCCGCTCCTCGACGGACCTAGGCCCGCTCCTCGAAATGATCCGGGCCGGGCCTGTTCTCCCAAGAGAAGGTCAAGAAATCGTTAGCTGGCCAAAGCATCGGAATAGTTGCCCAGGCACACCGGGTTGGTCCCTCACATGACACAAACGACGAACGACCAGCCCACCGGCAGAGCGACCGGCCCCCTCGTCCCGGTCCTCGCCTTCGCGGGCATCGTTGTCGCGGTAATGCAGACCCTGCTCGTCCCGGTCATCAAGGACCTGCCCCAGCTGCTGAGCACGACGCCCAGCAACGCCACCTGGGTCCTGACCTCCACCCTGCTCTCCGGCGCCGTCGCCACCCCGATCATGGGCCGCCTCGGCGACCTCTACGGCAAGCGGCGGATGCTGATATCCAGCCTCGCCGTGATGGTGATCGGCGCGCTGGTCAGCGCGCTCACCAGCGATCTCATCCCCATGATCGCCGGCCGTACCCTCCAGGGCTTCGCGATGGGCGCGATCCCCCTCGGCATCGGCCTGATGCGCGACATGCTGCCCCGCGAGAAGCTCGGCTCGGCGATGGCCCTGATGAGCTCCTCGATCGGCGTGGGCGGCGGCCTCGCCCTGCCCGCCGCGGCCCTGGTCGCCCAGAACGCCGACTGGCACGCCCTCTACTACGGCGCCGCCGGCCTCGGCATCCTCTCCATCGCCCTCACCCTCCTCGTCGTACCGGAGTCCAAGGTCCGCGCGGAAGGCACCTTCGACCTCCTCGGCGCGCTCGGCCTCTCCGCCGGCCTCGTCCTCTTCCTCCTGCCGATCACCAAGGGCAGCGACTGGGGCTGGGCCTCGGGCACCACGCTCGGCCTGTTCGCCGCGTCGGTCGTGGTCCTCCTCCTCTGGGGCACCTACGAGCTGCGCACCAAGGCGCCCCTGGTCGACCTGCGCACCACGGCCCGCCCGGCCGTCCTCTTCACCAACCTCGCCTCGATCATGGTGGGGGTCTCGTTCTACGTCGTCTCCCTCGTCCTCCCCCAGCTGCTCCAGCTCCCGAAGGAGACCGGCTACGGCCTCGGGCAGTCGATGGTCGTCGCGGGCCTCCTGGTCGCCCCGCTCGGCCTGACGATGATGTTCACGGCCCCCGTCTACGCCCGGCTCTCCGCCAAGTACGGCCCCAAGACCACCCTCATCCTCGGCCTGCTGATCATCGCGATCGGCTACGGCGCCGGCCTCGGCCTGATGAGCGCCCCCTGGCAGAGCCTGGTCATCTCGGTGGTCCTCGGCGCGGGCATCGGCCTCGCGTACTCCTCCCTCCCCGCCCTCATCGTCGGCGCGGTCCCGGCCTCGGAGACCGGCGCGGCGAACGGCCTCAACACGCTGATGCGCTCCATCGGTACGTCGGTCTCCAGCGCCGTGATCGGCATGGTGCTGGCGAACACCGCGAACGACGTCGGCGGCGTGGAGATCCCGACGATGCACGGCTTCCGCGTCTCCTTCCTGATCGCGACGGCCGCGGTCGTGGTGGGCCTGGCGCTGGCCCTCTTCCTCCCGAAGCAGCGCCCCGCCTCCGCCCACCCCCAGCTGCGCGCCAGCAGCGAGGAGGATGCCAACCTGGAGCGTGCGGAGGAGGCCCTGCGCGGCTTCCGTGGCCGCGTCCTGGACGCCGAGGGCGCTCCGGTCGCCCGTGCCAAGGTCACTCTGATCGACCGGCGGGGGCGCCAGGCCGGCGCGACGCTCTCCGAGGATGACGGCAGTTATGCGCTCACCGTCCCTGCGCAGGGTGCGTACGTCCTGGCGGCGCGGGCCGAGGGCCACGGGCCGCTCGCGTCTTCGGCGACGCATGCGGGCGATGACAGCGCGGTGGATGTGGATCTGGCGTTGCCTGGTGCGAGTGTGACTGCGTAGCGCCCAAGGGGGTGCCGCGATGTGTTGTCTGGCGGCTGCGGGTGCGTCTTGGCTTGTCGCGCAGTTCCCCGCGCCCCTTGGGGTGGGCTGGCGCACCCCCCGTCGAGAGTTGACAGGGGTGTGGTGCACCATGGGCGCCCAAACGCTCGTACGACTGGAGGGACCCCATGGCCGCCCCCGCCCCCAAACCCGAGATCCTGGCCGCGTTCGAGGCGGCGAAGGGGTTCATGCCGGTGGACGAGGGGCTGGCCCTGTACGGGGCGGCCGTCGAGGCGGGGCGTCTCGGGCTGCCCCTCCTGGAGGTCGGCACCTACTGCGGCCGGTCCACGGTCCTGCTCGCCGACGCCGCCCGCGAGGCCGGGGTGACGGCTCTCACCGTCGATCACCACCGCGGCAGCGAGGAGCAGCAGCCGGGCTGGGAGTACCACGACCCGGAGACGGTCGACCCGGAGATCGGCCTGATGGACACGCTGCCGACGTTCCGCCGCACGCTGCACGGGGCCGGCCTGGAGGAGCACGTCATCGCCCTGGTCGGCCGTTCCCCGCAGGTCGCGAAGGTCTGGGGCACCCCGCTCGGCCTGGTCTTCATCGACGGCGGCCACACCGACGAACACGCCAGCGCCGACTACGAGGGCTGGGCCCCGCACGTCGCCGAGGGCGGCCTGCTCGTCATCCACGACGTCTTCCCGGACCCGGTGGACGAGTTCACGGGTCAGGCCCCGTACCGCGTGTACCTGCGGGCGCTGGAGTCCGGGGCGTTCAGGGAGGTGTCGGTCACGGACTCGCTGCGCGTGCTGCGGCGGACGGGGGCGGGGATCTGAACTCCCTGAACTCCCGTCCTGGCCGATCGCGCCTTCCCCGCCCAAGCCGTGGTCGGACCGTAAGGTGGCAGGCGTGTCGTACGTAGGCCCGGACTTCGATCCTCCCCAGCCCCGCCGCAGCCGCGGCCGAACCCTGACCGTCGCGGTCGCCGCCCTGGTGCCGGGGGCGCTGCTCGGCTGGGTGATGTACGAGGCCGTGGGCAGCCCCGGCGGCGACGGCGGCGGCTCCGGCAACGCGGCCGTACGTCCGTCCTCCGCGACACCCTCGGACACGGCGCCGACGATCTCCGCCACGAACGACGACAAGCCCCCGGGCCCCACCCCCACCGCGGAGTCCACCAC
>NZ_JAKEIP010000026.1 GCF_021474425.1 Streptomyces muensis
AACGCAGTCGCGCGGCGGTGCGCAGCCCGTCGAGACGGGGCATGACCACGTCCAGGGTGATCACATCGCCGTGACCCCCGTCGAGCTCTCCCGTACCGTGCTGTGCGCGGTGCGTCGTGCTGTCGATGAGGGGGAGCTGCGGGTCGCCGTGCCGGAGCGGGCCGTGGTGACCGTTCCCGGGCCCGGTGGCTGTGGTGACTACGCCACCAACATCGCCCTCCAGCTCGCCCGCCCGGCCGGGGAACCGTCCCTGCGGGTCGCCGAGATCCTCCGGCCGCACCTCGCCGACGCGGACGGCGTCGCCGACGTCGTCGTCACCGGGCCGGGGTTCATCAACATCAGCCTGGGCGACACCGCACCCGCCGCCCTCGTCGAGGAGATCCTGCGGCGCGGGCCGCGATACGGGTTCGTCGACGGCAGGCGAGTTCTGCAACTGCACTGCCCCCACGACCCCCGTGCCCTCGTCGTCGCAGACGTCCTCGCCCGCCTCCTCCGCTCCCAAGGCACCCTCGTCCGCACCAGCTGCGAGGCTCGGCCCCAGCCGGAGTGGGAGGCCGTTCTCGGCGTGCGGGTCGACGCGTACGGCAGCGTCGAGGCCCCGGCGCCGACCGACGTCGTCGTACGGCCCGTGCCGGCGCCCGCCGACCCGCTGCCGCTCGGCCGTGACGCCGCCCGCTGGGCGCTGCTGTACCCCGCCGGGCACGACCGGCCCCGTATCACCGACGAGCACCTCGTCCAGCGTGAGAGCAACCCTCTCTTCCGTGTGCGTTACGCCCACGCCCGCACCCGGGCCGTCAGCCGTAACGCCGCCGACCTGGGGTTCGGCGCGGAACCCGGGGACGTACGACACGACGTCACCGCCCTCCTCGCCGACCACCCCCGCGTCCTCGCCCAGGCGGCGGCGCACCGCGCGCCCGATCGGCTCGCCCGGCACCTCGTCGGCGTCGCCGATGCCGTGCTGCCGCTGCTGCCCGCCGTCCTGCCCCGGGGTGCGGAGAAACCCTCGGCCGCCCACCGCTCCCGGCTCGCGCTCGCCGAAGCCGCCGGGACGGTGCTGGCCGGTGGCCTGTCCCTGCTCGGCATCGACGCACCCGAACACCTCTGAGAGAGCCTGCGAAAGTCATGAGCCGTTCCGCACACCCCGCCGGGCCCCGCCACGCTGACGTCCTCCCCGAGGGCCACTACTCCGCCCCGCCCGCCGACCTCAACACTCTCGATCCGAAGGTGTGGGCCCAGACCGTCGGCCGGGACGCCGACGGTGTCGTCACGGTCGGTGGTGTCGACGTGAAGAGCCTCGCCGAACAGCACGGCACCCCCGCCTACGTCCTCGACGAGGCCGACTTCCGCGCCCGGGCCCGCGCCTGGCGCGGGGCGTTCGGGGCCGACGCCGACGTGTTCTACGCCGGCAAGGCGTTCCTGTCCCGTGCCGTCGTGCGGTGGCTGCACGAGGAAGGGCTCAACCTGGACGTGTGCTCCGGCGGCGAGCTGGCCACCGCCCTGTCGGCCGGCATGCCCGCCGACCGCATCGCCTTCCACGGCAACAACAAGTCCATGGACGAGATCCGCCGCGCCATCGAGGCCGGTGTCGGACGTATCGTCCTCGACTCCTTCCAGGAGATCGTCCGCGTCGCCCACATCGCGCAGGAACTCGGCAAGCGGCAGCGGGTCCAGATCCGGATCACGGTGGGCGTCGAGGCGCACACGCACGAGTTCATCGCCACCGCCCACGAGGACCAGAAGTTCGGCATCCCGCTCGCCGGCGGGCAGGCCGCCGAGGCCGTGCGGCGCGCGCTGCGGCTCGACGGGCTCGAGCTCATCGGGATCCACAGCCACATCGGGTCGCAGATCTTCGACATGTCCGGGTTCGAGGTCGCCGCGCACCGCGTCGTCGGGCTGCTGAAGGACATCCGCGACGAGCATGGCGTCGAGCTTCCCGAGATCGACCTCGGGGGCGGTCTCGGTATCGCCTACACCAGCGACGACGACCCCCGCGAACCCCACGAGATCGCCAAGGCGCTCACCGAGATCGTCACCCGTGAGTGCGAGGCCGCCAAGCTGCGGACGCCGCGCATCTCCGTCGAGCCCGGGCGGGCCATCGTCGGGCCGACCGCCTTCACGCTCTACGAGGTCGGCACCATCAAGCCCCTCGACGGGCTGCGTACGTACGTCTCCGTCGACGGCGGCATGTCGGACAACATCCGTACGGCGCTGTACGACGCCGAGTACAGCGTCGCCCTGGTGTCCCGGACGAGCGACGCCGAGCCCATGCTGGCCCGCGTCGTCGGCAAGCACTGCGAGAGCGGGGACATCGTCGTGAAGGACGCGTTCCTGCCGTCCGACCTGGCACCGGGTGACCTGATCGCCGTACCGGCGACCGGGGCGTACTGCCGGTCCATGGCCAGCAACTACAACCATGTGCTGCGGCCGCCCGTCGTCGCGGTGAACGACGGCGAGTCCCGGGTGATCGTCCGGCGTGAGACGGAGGAGGACCTCCTGCGTCTCGACGTCGGGTAACCCGAAAAAGAACCGGGGGGTGGAAGATCTCCTGTCTTTCGCCCCCGTACAAATGAAATAGATGTCTCACAATCCGGACCAGGGGCAGAAACTCCCGTCCGGTGAGTGAGACTGGTGCAACCGTAGACGGTATGAGGAAACGAGGTCGGATGATGCGTACGCGTCCGCTGAAGGTGGCGCTGCTGGGCTGTGGGGTTGTCGGCTCAGAGGTGGCGCGCATCATGACGACGCACGCCGACGACCTCGCCGCCCGCATCGGCGCCCCCGTGGAGCTCGCGGGCGTGGCCGTACGGCGGCCCTCCAAGGTCCGTGAGGGCATCGACCCGGCCCTCGTCACCACCGACGCGACCGCCCTCGTCAAACGCGGCGACATCGATGTGGTGGTCGAGGTGATCGGCGGGATCGAGCCCGCCCGTACCCTCATCACCACCGCCTTCGAGCACGGCGCCTCGGTCGTGTCGGCCAACAAGGCGCTGCTCGCCCAGGACGGGGCCGCCCTCCATGCGGCTGCCGAGGCGAACGGCAAGGACCTCTACTACGAGGCCGCCGTCGCCGGTGCCATCCCGCTGATCCGGCCGCTGCGCGAGTCCCTCGCCGGCGACAAGGTCAACCGGGTGCTCGGCATCGTCAACGGGACCACGAACTTCATCCTCGACAAGATGGACTCGACCGGGGCCGGATACCAGGAGGCCCTCGACGAGGCCACCGCCCTGGGGTACGCCGAGGCCGACCCGACCGCCGACGTCGAGGGCTTCGACGCCGCCGCCAAGGCCGCCATCCTCGCCGGTATCGCCTTCCACACGCGTGTGCGTCTCGACGACGTCTACCGCGAGGGCATGACCGAGGTGACCGCGGCCGACTTCGCCTCGGCGAAGGAGATGGGCTGCACCATCAAGCTGCTCGCCATCTGTGAGCGGGCCGAGGACGGGGCGTCCGTCACCGCGCGTGTTCATCCCGCCATGATTCCGCTGACCCATCCGCTCGCCTCCGTGCGCGGCGCCTACAACGCCGTCTTCGTCGAGTCGGACGCCTCCGGTCAGCTCATGTTCTACGGCCCCGGCGCGGGCGGTTCGCCGACTGCGTCCGCCGTGCTCGGCGACCTCGTCGCCGTCTGCCGCAACCGGCTCAGCGGGGCAACGGGGCCCGGCGAGTCGGCGTACGCCGCCCTGCCCGTGTCGCCCATGGGCGATGTCGTCACGCGCTATCACATCAGCCTCGACGTGGCGGACAAACCGGGTGTTCTCGCTCAGGTGGCGACCGTGTTCGCCGAGCACGGTGTCTCGATCGATACGGTTCGGCAGCAGGGCAAGGACGGCGAGGCCTCCCTCGTCGTCGTCACCCACCGTGCGTCCGACGCGGCCCTCGTCGGGACCGTCGAGGCGCTGCGCAAGCTCGACACCGTGCGGGGTGTCGCCAGCATCATGCGGGTTGAAGGAGAGTAACCAGCAATGACCCACCAGTGGCGCGGAATCATCGAGGAGTACCGGGACCGGCTGCCCGTCTCCGACACCACGCCGGTCGTGACGCTCCGCGAGGGCGGCACGCCCCTCGTGCCCGCGCAGGTGCTCTCCGAGCGCACGGGCTGCGAGGTCCACCTGAAGGTGGAGGGCGCGAACCCGACCGGGTCCTTCAAGGACCGCGGCATGACCATGGCCATCACCAAGGCGAAGGAGGAGGGGGCCAAGGCCGTCATCTGCGCCTCCACCGGCAACACCTCCGCCTCGGCCGCCGCCTATGCCGTGCGCGCGGGCATGGTCTCGGCCGTTCTCGTCCCGCAGGGCAAGATCGCGCTCGGCAAGATGGGCCAGGCGCTCGTCCACGGTGCGAAGATCCTCCAGGTCGACGGCAATTTCGACGACTGCCTCACGCTCGCCCGCGACCTGAGCGACAACTACCCCGTGGCCCTGGTCAATTCGGTCAACCCGGTGCGTATCGAGGGCCAGAAGACGGCCTCCTTCGAGATCGTGGACATGCTGGGCGACGCCCCCGACATCCACGTCCTTCCGGTGGGCAACGCGGGCAACATCACCGCGTACTGGAAGGGGTACACCGAGTACGCCGCCGACGGCATCGCCAAGAGGACCCCGCGCATGTGGGGCTTCCAGGCCTCCGGCTCCGCGCCCATCGTGCGCGGCGAGGTCGTCAAGGACCCGTCGACCATCGCCACCGCCATCCGCATCGGCAACCCGGCGTCCTGGCAGTACGCGCTCGCCGCGCGGGACGAGTCCGGCGGGTTCATCGACGAGGTGACGGACCGTGAAATCCTGCGCGCCTACCGTCTGTTGGCCGCGCAGGAGGGCGTCTTCGTCGAGCCCGCGTCCGCCGCGTCCGTCGCCGGTCTGCTGAAGGCCGCCGAGCAGGGCAAGGTCGACCCGGGCCAGACGATCGTGTGCACCGTCACCGGAAACGGCCTGAAGGACCCCGACTGGGCCGTCGCCGGCGCCCCGCAGCCCGTCACCGTCCCGGTCGACGCGGCGACGGCGGCCGAGCGGCTCGGGCTGGCGTAGCACTCGCGCGACCGGGCCACACCCCGTCGTAAGGGGGCCCGCCCCGTCGTACGGGACTCGCGTACGCGAGTGAGAGGGCGCTCGCCTGGGGAATTCCCCTACAGGGGGTGCACAGGGGGCATACGACACGCATCGTGCGCCTCCTGTGCGCCCTATGTCGCCACAGAACCTACCTTCGATAGGCTGTACCGAACCCGCCCGCCGCATATGCCTCCGCATGGGGTGCGGTGCCGCGCCGTCTCCGCGGCCCGGAAGCGGCCCCAGGGGTCTTCGTACGTCATCGAATGTCGTCATCGAATGTCTTCGACAATCACGCAGCTCAAGGAGAGTCATCAAGCGATGGCCGGTCCAGCGTTCCGCGCCGCCGCCGTCCGGGTGCGCGTCCCCGCCACCAGCGCCAACCTCGGCCCGGGCTTCGACGCCCTCGGCCTCTCGCTGGGGCTCTACGACGACGTGGTCGTCCGGGTGGCCGACTCCGGGCTGCACATCGACATCGCGGGCGAGGGCAGCGAGACGCTGCCGCGTGACGAAAAGCACCTTCTCGTACGCTCCCTGCGCACCGCCTTCGATCTGCTGGGCGGCCAGCCGCGCGGCCTGGAGATCGTCTGCGCCAACCGCATCCCGCACGGCCGCGGCCTCGGCTCCTCCTCGGCCGCCATCTGCGCCGGCATCGTCGCCGCCCGCGCCGTGACCATAGGCGGCGAGGCCAAGCTCGACGACGCGGCCCTGCTGGAGCTGGCCACCGAGATCGAGGGCCACCCCGACAACGTCGCGGCCTGTCTGCTCGGCGGGTTCACCCTCTCCTGGATGGAGGCCGGCGCCGCCCGGGCCATCAGGATGGATCCCGCCGATTCCATCGTTCCGGTGGTTTTCGTGCCCGGAAAGCCGGTCCTCACCGAGACCGCGCGCGGCCTGCTCCCGCGCACCGTGCCGCACGTCGACGCCGCCACCAACGCGGGCCGAGCGGCCCTGCTCGTCGAGGCCCTGACCAGGCGCCCCGAGCTGCTGCTGCCCGCCACCGAGGACCGTCTCCACCAGGAGTACCGCGCACCGGCCATGCCGGAGAGCGCCGCGCTGGTGGAGCGACTGCGGGCCGACGGAGTCCCGGCAGTCATCTCAGGAGCAGGACCCACCGTGCTCGCGCTGGCCGATGCCGACAGCGCCGACAAGGTGGCCCATCTGGCAGGCGAGGGCTGGGCCGCGAACCGGCTCGACCTCGACGCGCAGGGAGCGAGCGTGCTGCCGCTTGCTCCCTCCGGTGACATTTAGGAGCGCGCGGTTGCCGGATTTCGAGAGGGGGAATGTTTGTTGGATCCGGTAGTGTTAACCTCAAGTCTGCACCCGACCCCACCATGGCGAGGTGCTTCGTGTCCCCGTCCGGGACAGACATTCTTCCGGGAGCCTCCCAAGCCGCACTGTGTTCCGTACGACGTACGCGGGCAGTACCTCGTACGCGGGCGCTGAGCGACTTGCCGGGCACGCTCCGGAACCGGCGCGACCGAGCCGAGTGACACAGACACTGAGTGCCACGGCTCTGGGAAGCGTCATCACCAGATATTTCCTCCGCCGCTTTGGCGGACCACCGCCCCGGCACGGTCCACACACCAAGGACCGAAGCCGGACAGCACAACCGGTCGCCGAGCCAGACAGGCCGACGTCCGCTCCAGGGAAGGACCCTTCGTGAGCGACACCACCGATCTGATGGGCGCACGTGTCGAGGAGACCGCTGCCGCGCCCGCCACGGACGCCTCCGCGCCTGCCAGCGGTGCCGGCTCCCGGCGGCGCCGCGGTACCGGCCTCGAGGGCATGGTGCTGGCCGAGCTGCAGCAGGTCGCATCCGGCCTCGGCATCAGGGGCACGGCGCGTATGCGCAAGAGCCAGCTGATCGAGGTCATCAAGGAGGCGCAGGCCGGAGGGGGATCCGCCCCGGCGAAGGCCGAGACCGCCACCGAGACCAAGCCGAAGCGCCGCGCCACCTCCCGCGCCCGTACGGGCGACGAGGCCGCCGCCGCGAAGAAGGCGGACAAGGCCGCCGAGGCCCCCGCCGAGAAGGCCGTGGCCCAGCAGCAGATCGAGATCCCCGGCCAGCCGGCCAGCGACGACGCGCCGGCCGAGCGCCGCCGTCGCCGCGCCACCGCCGACGCCGGTGCCCCCGCGGCCGCCCCCGAGACGGTCGCCGCCGAGGCGAAGAGCGAGCCGAAGGCCGAGACGCCCGCGCAGCCGCAGGGCCAGCAGGGTGACGCCAAGGGCGACGCCGGCGAGGGCGGCGAGGGCCGCCGTCGCGACCGCCGGGAGCGCGGCCGGGACCGTGACCGCGGTGACCGCGGTGACCGTCGCAAGGGCGACGACCAGCAGGGCGGCGGCCGTCAGGACCGCCAGCAGGGCCAGCAGCAGGGCGGTGGCCGTCAGGACCGCCAGCGTGACAACGGCCCGCAGGACGACGACGACTTCGAGGGCGGCCGGCGTGGCCGTCGCGGGCGTTACCGCGACCGCCGTGGCCGTCGCGGCCGCGACGACGTGCAGGAGCCGCAGATCGCCGAGGACGACGTCCTGATCCCCGTCGCGGGCATCCTGGACATCCTCGACAACTACGCCTTCATCCGTACGTCCGGGTACCTGCCGGGCCCGAACGACGTGTACGTCTCCCTCGCCCAGGTCCGCAAGAACGGCCTGCGCAAGGGCGACCACATCACCGGTGCGGTCCGTCAGCCCAAGGAAGGCGAGCGGCGCGAGAAGTTCAACGCGCTGGTGCGTCTCGACTCCGTCAACGGCATGGCGCCCGAACACGGCCGCGGCCGCCCGGAGTTCAACAAGCTCACCCCGCTCTACCCGCAGGACCGGCTCCGCCTGGAGACCGACCCGGGCGTGCTGACCACCCGCATCATCGACCTCGTGTCGCCGATCGGTAAGGGCCAGCGCGGTCTGATCGTGGCCCCGCCGAAGACCGGTAAGACCATGATCATGCAGGCCATCGCCAACGCGATCACGCACAACAACCCCGAGTGCCACCTGATGGTCGTCCTGGTCGACGAGCGTCCGGAAGAGGTCACCGACATGCAGCGGTCGGTCAAGGGCGAGGTCATCTCCTCGACCTTCGACCGCCCGGCCGAGGACCACACCACGGTCGCCGAGCTCGCGATCGAGCGTGCGAAGCGGCTGGTGGAGCTGGGTCACGACGTGGTCGTGCTGCTCGACTCGATCACCCGTCTGGGTCGTGCGTACAACCTGGCCGCGCCCGCCTCCGGCCGCATCCTGTCCGGTGGTGTCGACTCGACCGCGCTGTACCCGCCGAAGCGCTTCTTCGGTGCGGCGCGCAACATCGAGGACGGTGGCTCGCTCACCATCCTGGCCACCGCTCTCGTCGACACCGGGTCCCGCATGGACGAGGTGATCTTCGAGGAGTTCAAGGGCACCGGCAACATGGAGCTCAAGCTCGACCGGAAGCTCGCGGACAAGCGCATCTTCCCGGCGGTGGACGTGGACGCGTCCGGTACCCGTAAGGAAGAGATCCTGCTCGGCAACGAGGAGCTGGCGGTTGTCTGGAAGCTGCGGCGGGTGCTGCACGCGCTGGACCAGCAGCAGGCGATCGAGCTGCTGCTGGACAAGATGAAGCAGACGAAGTCGAATGTCGAGTTCCTGATGCAGATTCAGAAGACGACGCCGACGCCGGGTAACGGTGACTAGTCGCCGTTGAGCTGTTGGCTGTACGTCGGCTGCGGGTCGTTCGTGGTTGATCGCGCCCGCGCGGCGGAGCCGCAAATTGAATACAGCCCCGCGCCCCTTAAGGCGTTGAGGCCGCCCCCCGTCACACAGTGACGGGGGGCGGCCTTTTGGCGCTGATAGGGACGGGCGTAGCCATGCGCCCCTTCCTGCACATGCATCCCTGGGGGGACCTTCTTGAGCACCACCCTGTCCGGCAGTGGTCGTCACAGACGCCGGATACGCATTGGGCTGCCCATCGCCGCCGCCGGTGTCGCCGCGGCCGTCGCCGCCGCGCTGCTGACCTCGTCCGCGGGGGCCGCCACCGCGCTGCCCACGCCCACCGTGAAGCCCATGACCAGTTCGGCCTCGCTCGCCGAGCTGGAGCGGCGGGTCGCCGGTGCCGTCGACGGTGACGACACCGCGGGGGAGACGCCGACGAAGTCGTCGTACAGCGCGAGCACCTCCGGCGCCTCCGACGACTCCACCGTGAGCCCCATGGTCATCGGCGGCACGACCACCGGCATCACCTCGGCGCCCTGGATGGCGCAGCTCTGGTACTACGACGACCAGGGCACCGCCGACGAGGCCGACGACCTCGGGTTCTTCTGCGGGGGCGCCGTCGTCGCGCCGACGAAGATCCTCACCGCCGCGCACTGCGTCAAGGGCTACGACTGGCACACCTACGGCGCCGTTATCACCGGCACCGCCCAGCTGCCCACCACCGACGACGCCGGCGACAGCGACCTGCACGGCGGCACCGTCAGCCTGCCGCACCGGCAGTGGAACCACCCGTCGTACAACGCGACGACGATCGACAACGACATCGCCGTCATCACCCTGGCGAACCCGGTCAAGGCGACGCCGATCCGCATGACGACGTCCGGCGACACCGCCTCGTACGCCGCCGGGACCAGCGCCAAGGTCTACGGCTGGGGCCGGACCAGCTCCACCAGCGAGGACATCTCCGACACCCTGAAGACGGCCACGCTGCCCATCCAGTCCGACACCACCTGCGCCGGCTACTACGGCAGCGAGTTCGTCAAGGGCCACATGGTCTGCGCGGGTCAGCCGGCCAGCGGCAGCGACACCGGTACGACGTCCGCCTGCAACGGCGACTCCGGCGGACCGCTCGTCGTGAACGGCCGGATCGTCGGCGTGGTGTCGTGGGGTGTGCAGGACTGCGTCGCCAAGGGCGCCTACAGCGTCTTCGCCAAGGTCACCTCCTATGTCGGTGCCGCCTACCCCCGCGTCGACGACACCAACATCAGCGGCGACCACCGGGCCGACCTGTGGCTGCGCAACGCCTCCACGAGGACCGGCTATTCGAAGGACTCGAACGGCACCTCCTTCGCCGCACGCGAGTCCTGGGGCAACTGGAGCGGCGCCAACCTCGTCCTGCAGACCGACCTCGACCGGGACGGCTACCAGGACCTGATCTACCGGCGCAGCTCCGACGGCGACCTGTTCTGGACGCACTACCTGCCGGCCACCGGCAGCTGGGCCACCAAGCAGATCGCCGACAACTGGAAGACCCGCACCCGCATCGTCGTCCCGGGCGACGTCACCGGCGACTACAAGCCCGACCTGCTCTCCGTCGACTCCGCCGGCTACCTGTGGATCTATCCGGGCAACGGCAACGGCACCTTCGCCACCCGCGTCAAGGTCGGCTCCGGCTGGAACCAGTACAACTCCCTGCGTGGCCACGGCGACTTCACCGGCGACGGCAGGACGGACCTGATCGCGCGCAGCTCCTCCGGCGGCTACATCTACCTGTACAAGGGCACCGGCAAGTCCGGCACCGGCGCCTTCGCCAGCCGGATCAAGGTGCGCACCTGGGCGACGTACAACGGCTTCGATGCCGTCGGCGACGTCACCGGCGACGGCAGGGCCGACTTCCTGGCCCGTAACACCGCCGGCACGCTCTACCTCTACCCGGGCACCGGAAAGGCCACGAGCGAGATCTTCAGCACACCGAAGTCCGTCGGCACCGATTACAAGCAGTACGACATCCTCGGCTGAAACCGCAGGTGAGACCGGCCTGCCCGGGATCGCCGACTACGGACCGTGCCCACCGCTCGCCCGCGGTGGGCACGGTCCGTTGTGCAACCCTTCTCCGAGTTTCCCCGTCTGACCGGACGGGGCGACGATGGTGTGGTACGGGCCAAATGGCCACGCCTGTCCCTGAAAGCAGGGGGTAACCGACCGGACGAGAACCGAGGAGCACAGTGTCCGCCGAGAGCACGCCGGAGCCCGGCATACCGGGCGAGACCGGCACCGCAGGTCCACGCCACCGCGCCAAGGGCCGCCGCCGCAAACCCCGGGACAGGCGCAAGGGCCTGCTGATCGCGGCCTGGACGGCCGCCGGGATCGTGATCCTGGGCGGCACCGGCGCCGGGTACCTGTACTTCAAGCTCAACGGCAACATCAAGAGCGTCGACATCGACCAGGCCCTCGGCACCGAACGCCCGGAGAAGGTCGACAACGGCTCGGAGAACATCCTCGTCCTCGGCTCGGACACCCGCTCCGGCAGCAACAAGGACCTCGGCGGCGGCACCGACGACGGCAGTGCCCGCTCCGACACCGCGATGATCGTGCACGTCTACGAGGGCCACAAGAAGGCCAGCGTGGTCTCCATCCCGCGCGACACCCTCGTCGACCGCCCCCGGTGCACCGACACGGGCGGCGACACGCACGACGCCGCGTCCGGCGTGATGTTCAACGAGGCGTACTCCACGGGCGGCGCCGCCTGCACCGTGAAGACGGTCGAGTCCGTCACCGGCATCCGCATGGACCACTACCTGGAGGTCGACTTCTCCGGCTTCCAGAAGCTCATCGACGAACTCGGCGGCGTCGAGGTCACCACCACCAAGAACATCAACGACCCCGACAGCCACCTCGACCTCAAGGCCGGCACCCACCAGCTCACCGGCAAGCAGGCCCTGGGCCTGGTCCGCACCCGGCACGGCGTCGGCGACGGCTCCGACCTCGGCCGCATCCAGCTCCAGCAGGCCTTCATCAAGGCACTGATCAACCAGGTCAAGGACATCAACCTCTTCGGCAACCCCAAGCGCCTCTACGACCTCGCCAACACCGCCACCAAGGCCGTCACCACCGACTCCGACCTCGGCTCCGTCAACAAACTCATGTCCTTCACCGACAGCCTCAAGGGCATCAGCTCCAAGAACATGACCATGGTCACCATGCCGGTCCAGTACGACCCGGCGGACCCGAACCGGGTGATCGTGGCCGAGACGAAGGCCAAGCAGGTGTGGGAGGCCTTGAAGGCCGACAAGCCGATCCCGAAGTCGGCCACCAAGGGCACGGCCAGCGGTGATGCCAAGGGCGTGGTGACGTCCTAAAGGGGCGCGGGGAACTGCGCGACAAGCCCCCACCGGCCCGCAGGGAACAAACAACAGGCACCCCCGGTTTTGGCTGATGGACACCAGTCCTGGCAGACTGGTACGTCGGCTCCGGTTCACGCCCCCGCACCCCGCGGATGCGACCCGGCGCCCTCCCGAAACTAGGAGACACCTTGAAGCGCGACATCCACCCCGAGTACGTCGAGACGCAGGTCAGCTGCACCTGTGGCGCGTCGTTCACCACCCGTAGCACGATCTCCAGCGGCACCATCCGCGCCGAGGTCTGCTCCGAGTGCCACCCGTTCTACACGGGCAAGCAGAAGATCCTCGACACCGGTGGCCGTGTGGCCCGCTTCGAGGCCCGCTTCGGCAAGGCTGCTGCCGGCTCCAAGAAGTAGCGAGCTCCAATCCGCCGGTCCACGGCCGCGCCCCTCACAGGCGTGCCGGGACCGGCGTTTTTGGTCGCCCGCCCTCCCCCTTCTTTCTTACGCAGTTCAGGAGCCCAAGATGTTCGAGGCCGTCGAGGACCTGGTCGCTGAGCACGCCGACCTGGAGACGAAGCTCGCCGACCCGTCGGTCCACGCCGACCAGGCCAACGCGCGCAAGCTCAACAAGCGCTACGCCGAGCTCACCCCGATCGTCGCCACGTACCGCTCCTGGAAGCAGACCGGCGACGACATCGAGACGGCCCGGGAACTGGCCGCCGACGACCCGGAGTTCGCCGCCGAGGTCAAGGAGCTGGACAAGCAGCGCGAGGAGCTGACCGAGAAGCTCCGCCTCCTGCTCATCCCGCGCGACCCCAGCGACGACAAGGACGTCATCCTCGAGATCAAGGCCGGAGCCGGTGGCGACGAGTCGGCCCTGTTCGCCGGTGACCTGCTGCGGATGTATCTGCGCTACGCCGAGCGCGTGGGCTGGAAGACCGAGATCATCGACTCCACCGAGTCCGAGCTCGGCGGCTACAAGGACGTCCAGGTCGCGGTGAAGACCAAGGGCGGACAGACGCCGGAGCCCGGGCAGGGTGTCTGGGCGCGGCTGAAGTACGAAGGCGGCGTGCACCGCGTGCAGCGCGTGCCGGCGACCGAGTCCCAGGGCCGTATCCACACGTCGGCGGCCGGTGTCCTCGTGACCCCCGAGGCCGAGGAGATCGACGTCGAGATCAACCCGAACGACCTCCGTATCGACGTGTACCGGTCGTCCGGGCCGGGCGGCCAGTCCGTCAACACCACCGACTCCGCCGTGCGCATCACGCACATTCCGACCGGAGTCGTCGCCTCCTGCCAGAACGAGAAGAGCCAGCTGCAGAACAAGGAGC
This sequence comes from Streptomyces muensis, assembly GCF_021474425.1. Lineage (GTDB taxonomy): Bacteria > Actinomycetota > Actinomycetes > Streptomycetales > Streptomycetaceae > Streptomyces > Streptomyces muensis. The sequence goes on from NZ_JAKEIP010000026.1 coordinate 13,398, forward strand.
AGGCGATGCGTATCCTGCGCTCCAGGCTGCTTGCCGCGGCGCAGGAGGAGGCGGAGAAGGAAGCCGCCGACGCCCGCCGCAGCCAGGTCCGCACCGTCGACCGCTCCGAGAAGATCCGTACCTACAACTTCCCGGAGAATCGCCTCTCGGACCACCGCGTCGGCTTCAAGGCCTACAACCTGGACCAGGTCCTGGACGGCGACCTCGACGCGGTGATCCAGGCGTGCGTCGACGCGGACTCGGCGGCGAAGCTGGCGGCCGCGTAAGGACGAAGACGTAAGGGACGTACGCACGTACGAGTACGACACGGAGGACTTGCGTGCAGCAATTCACCGGGGGGCGAACCCCGAGCCCCCGCAGCGTGCTGCTCGCGGAGGTGGCCCAGGCCACCCAGCGGCTGGCGGACGCCGGCGTGCCCTCGCCGCGCAACGACGCGGAGGAGCTCGCCGCGTTCGTGCACGGCGTGAAGCGGGGCGAGCTGCACTCCGTGAAGGACTCGGACTTCGACGCCCGCTACTGGGAGGTCATCGCCCGGCGTGAGCAGCGCGAGCCGCTGCAGCACATCACCGGGCGGGCCTACTTCCGCTATCTCGAACTCCAAGTCGGGCCCGGGGTGTTCGTGCCCCGCCCCGAGACCGAGTCGGTGGTCGGCTGGGCCATAGACGCGGTGCGCGCGATGGACGTCGTCGAGCCCTGCATCGTCGACCTGTGCACCGGCTCCGGCGCCATCGCGCTCGCCCTCGCCCAGGAGGTGCCGCGCTCCCGCGTGCACGCCGTGGAGCTGTCCGAGGACGCGCTGCACTGGACCCGTAAGAACGTGGCGGGGTCCAGGGTCGACCTGCGTCAGGGCAACGCCCTGGACGCCTTCCCGGACCTCGACGGCCAGGTCGACCTGGTCATCTCCAACCCGCCCTACATCCCGCTCACCGAATGGGAGTACGTCGCTCCCGAGGCGCGGGACTACGATCCCGAACTCGCCCTGTTCTCCGGCGAGGACGGCCTCGACCTCATCCGCGGTCTGGAACGGACCGCGCACCGGCTCCTGCGCCCCGGCGGCGTCGTCGTCATCGAGCACGCCGACACCCAGGGCGGCCAGGTGCCGTGGATCTTCACCGAGGAACGGGGCTGGGCCGACGCGGCCGACCACCCCGACCTCAACAACCGCCCGAGGTTCGCGACGGCCCGCAAGGCGCTGCCGTGACCGCCCCGCAGACTTCGATCCCGCAGTACGTGTACTTCGTGTACGAGGAGGCCCGCTAGACATGGCACGGCGATACGACACCAACGACGCGACCGACCGTACGACGGGTCTGCGTGAGGCCGCGTCCGCCGTCCGCCGTGGCGAGCTCGTGGTCCTCCCGACCGACACGGTGTACGGCATCGGCGCCGACGCGTTCACCAAGGAGGCCGTCGGCGACCTGCTGGAGGCCAAGGGGCGGGGCCGCAACATGCCCACCCCTGTGCTGATCGGGTCCCCGAACACGCTCCACGGTCTCGTCACCGACTTCTCCGAGCTGGCCTGGGAGCTGGTCGACGCGTTCTGGCCGGGCGCGCTGACGCTGGTCGCCAAGCACCAGCCGTCGCTTCAGTGGGACCTGGGGGACACCCGGGGCACGGTCGCCGTCCGCATGCCGCTGCACCCGGTCGCCATCGAGCTGCTGACCGAGGTCGGCCCCATGGCGGTCTCCTCGGCCAACCTCACGGGCCACCCGGCTCCCGAGGACTGTGACGCCGCGCAGGAGATGCTCGGCGACTCGGTCTCCGTCTATCTGGACGGCGGCCCGACCCCCGGCAACGTCCCGTCCTCGATCGTCGACGTGACGCGCGAAGTGCCCCTCCTCCTGCGCGAGGGCGCGATCTCCGCGGACGAGCTGCGGAAGGTCGTACCCGACCTCGAGGTGGCCAATTGACAGCCCCTGATGTGGGGCGTGGCATAGGCAACGGGGAAAGCGCGGCAGAGATCACGACGACCTTCGTGGGACTCCCGCGCGACAGCTTCCGCATCCTCCACGTCAGCACCGGAAACGTGTGCCGCTCGCCGATCACCGAGCGGCTGACCCGCCATTTCGTGGCGCAGCGGCTCGGCGTGCTGGGCGGCGGCCTCATCGTGGAGAGCGCGGGCACCTGGGGCCACGAGGGCGCGCCCATGGAGTCGAACGCCGAGACGGTCCTCGCCGACTTCGGCGCGGACGCCTCCGGCTTCGTCGGCCGCGAGCTCCTCGACGAACACGTCATCCGAGCCGACCTGGTCCTGACCGCCACCCGCGACCACCGCGCCCAGGTCATCTCCATGGGCCACTCGGCGGGCCTGCGCACCTTCACCCTCAAGGAGTTCACCCGACTGGTACGGGCCATAGACCCCGCGACCCTCCCTCCCCTGGAGGACGGCGTGGTCTTCCGCGCACGCGCCCTGGTCCGCGCTGCGGCGGCTCTACGCGGGTGGCTGCTCGCGCCGACGGCGGAGGCGGACGAGGTGTACGACCCGTACGGTGCGCCGTTGACGTTCTTCCGGTCGGTGGGGGAGGAGATACATGAGGCGCTGGATCCGGTGGTGACGGCGTTGACGGGGGTTGCGGCGCGGGCGTGACACGGGGCGGGTTCAACCGGCGGACGGAGTCCGCCGCAGCGTCCCGATGCCTGGGAGGCCCGCCAGGGCCGAGCAGTGTGAGGGACGCGTCAGGGATGGGTCGGCGTGGTCTTCCGCGCACGTGCCCTGGTGCGTGCTGCGGCGGCTCTACGCGGGTGGCTGCTCGCGCCGACGGCGGAGGCGGATGAGGTGTACGACCCGTACGGTGCGCCGTTGACGTTCTTCCGGTCGGTGGGGGAGGAGATACATGAGGCGCTGGATCCGGTGGTGACGGCGTTGACGGGGGTCCCGGCGCGGGCGTGACACGGGCGCGGGTGCCGGCGAAGGCGTGACAACACCGGGCGGCCCCGACGTCCCCGGCCTACATTGGACGTACGTCATCGTCGACGCACGCCCGGAGCCCATCATGTCGGTCACCCATACCCTCGAGGCCGATGTCCTGCGCCGTCAGGACCCTCAGCTCGCCGACATCCTGCTCGGGGAGCTCGACCGGCAGTCGACGACGCTTCAGCTCGTCGCCGCCGAGAACTTCACCTCGCCGGCCGTGCTGGCGGCGCTCGGGTCGTCGCTGGCCAACAAGTACGCGGAGGGGTATCCGGGCGCCCGGTACCACGGCGGTTGCGAGATGGTCGACGTCGCCGAACGGCTGGCCGTGGAGCGGGCCAAGGCGCTGTTCGGGGCCGAGCACGCCAACGTGCAGTCGCACTCCGGTTCGTCGGCGGTCCTCGCCGCGTACGCCGCCCTGCTGCGCCCCGGCGACACCGTCCTCGCCCTCGGACTGCCGTACGGCGGACACCTCACGCACGGCTCGCCCGCCAACTTCTCCGGGCGCTGGTTCGACTTCGTCGGCTACGGCGTCGACGCCGAGACCGGGCTCATCGACTACGACCAGGTGCGCACGCTGGCCCGCAACCATCGGCCCAAGGCGCTCGTGTGCGGGTCCATCGCCTATCCGCGCCACATCGACTACGCCTTCTTCCGTGACGTCGCGGACGAGGTGGGCGCGTATCTCATCGCCGACGCCGCGCACCCGATGGGGCTGGTCGCCGGGGGCGCGGCGCCGAATCCGGTGCCGTACGCCGACGTCGTGTGCGCCACCACGCACAAGGTGCTGCGCGGACCGCGCGGCGGCATGATCCTGTGCGGCGCGGACCTCGCCGAGCGGATCGACCGGGCCGTGTTCCCGTTCACCCAGGGCGGCGCGCAGATGCACACCATCGCGGCCAAGGCCGTCGCGTTCGGCGAGGCCGCGACGCCGGCCTTCTCGGCGTACGCCCATCAGGTGGTCGCCAACGCGCGGATGCTGGCGGCTGGGCTGGCCGCGGAGGGGCTCGTCGTCACCACGGGCGGCACCGACACCCACCTGATCACCGCCGACCCGGCGCCCCTCGGCGTCGACGGCCGTGACGCACGCGGCCGGCTGGCCGCCGCCGGGATCGTGCTGGACTGCTGCGCGCTGCCGCACGGCGACGCCCGTGGCCTGCGCCTGGGCACGGCGGCCGTGACCACCCAGGGGATGGGGGAGGAGGAGATGGCGTGGCTCGCCGCGCTGCTCGCAGGTGTGCTGCGCGGGGACACGGAGAGCCAGAAGGCGCGTGAAGAAGTGCGGGAGCTCACCGGTAGATTTCCGCCGTATCCCGGCTGAGCGGGGGTAGACGCACCTGCGTGCACAGCCACACGTGCAACCATCGTCGCTACCCGGAAGTCCCTACACATATGCGTCGCGTATGAGTACATCGCTAGGGTGTGGGGCTGAGATGGCCAGCGAGACCTGTGGGGAAGCCCGTGCGTGAATACCTGCTGACGCTCTGCATCACGGCCGCGGTGACGTATCTGCTGACAGGGCCGGTACGTAAGTTCGCGATCGTGGCCGGAGCGATGCCGGAGATCCGGGCACGTGACGTGCACCGGGAACCCACTCCGCGGCTCGGCGGTATCGCGATGTTCTTCGGCCTGTGCGCGGGCCTGCTGGTCGCCGACCACCTCACGAACCTCAGCGCGGTCTTCGAGAAGTCCAACGAACCGCGGGCCCTGCTCTCGGGAGCGGCGCTCATCTGGCTGATCGGCGTCCTGGACGACAAGTTCGAGATCGACGCCCTGATCAAGCTGGGCGGCCAGATGATCGCCGCCGGCGTCATGGTCATGCAGGGTCTGACGATCCTGTGGCTGCCCATCCCGGGCTTCGGCTCGGTCGCGCTCACCCAGTGGCAGGGCACCCTGCTCACCGTCGCCCTGGTCGTCATCACCATCAACGCGGTCAACTTCGTCGACGGCCTGGACGGCCTCGCGGCGGGCATGGTGTGCATCGCGTCGGCCGCGTTCTTCCTCTACGCCTACCGCGTCTGGGTCTCGTACGGCATCGAGGCCGCCGCCCCCGCCACCCTCTTCTCGGCGATCCTGATGGGCATGTGCCTGGGCTTCCTGCCGCACAACATGCACCCGGCGCGGATCTTCATGGGCGACTCGGGCTCGATGCTGATCGGCCTGGTCCTCGCCGCGGGCGCGATCTCCATCACGGGACAGGTCGACCCGGACGCGCTGAAGCTGTTCGCCGGCTCCGAGAAGGAGGCCGTGCACCAGACGGTCCCGGTCTACATCCCGCTGCTGCTCCCGCTGACGATCATCGCGATCCCGGCCGCGGACCTGGTCCTGGCGATCGTGCGCCGCACCTGGCGCGGCCAGTCCCCGTTCGCCGCCGACCGCGGCCACCTCCACCACCGCCTCCTGGAGATCGGCCACTCCCACAGCCGCGCGGTGCTGATCATGTACTTCTGGTCCGCCCTGATCGCCTTCGGCGCCCTCGCCTACTCCGTGAACTCCGCGTCCATGTGGATCGTCCTCGGCGTGGTCTTCCTCAGCGCCATCGGCCTGGCCCTCCTCCTGCTCCCCCGCTTCACCCCGCGCGCGCCGCGCTGGGCCGAGGCGTTCGTACCGCCGCGGTATCGGCGGGGCGGTGCCGTCGCCGAGCCCGCGGCCACCACACCGCAGACCGCCGCCGAGGCCCGGGCCGACGACCTCCTGCCCGAGGAGGAACCGCGCACTCCGGTCGCCGCGGGGGCGGGTGCGGGTGTGGCCGGGGTCAACGGCGCGACCGCCATCGGCGCCCGTTCGCGCTTCCTGGACCGACGGAAAGCCGGAACGTCCCGCTGACGGCCAAGGTAAGAATCTGACTAGAGCATTGCCAACTCATGGGGGAACGAAGCGTCCCAGTACCAGACAAGTGGGCGCCGTTTCTGCACAGACGCGCAGGGTCACCCTCATGTGTGACACCGAGCACACAGTTCAGGTAAAGACCTCATCAAATAGTTTGTGATACGGTTCACGAGAACCCCCGGATAGAGCCGAAGGACCGCAGTGCGACGGTCCACCGGCGTGAGGTTCTCTCTCGACCCGGGACTACGCTCGTCCATGACGACACCCTGCCCCCACCGTGAAAGCGGAGTTGCCGCCATGCCGTCCAATGACGTCCGGATCCTCCTTCAGGCTGCCGTGCCCACGGCTGCCGTCGGCGCGATTGCCGCCGTCGTCAGCGGTGTGGTCGCCGGTGGCAAGGGGGCGATCGGGGCCCTCGTGGCGGCGGTGCTCACGATCCTCTTCATGGGTATCGGCCTCTACGTCCTGCAGCGGACTGCCAAATCGCTTCCGCATCTGTTCCAGATGATGGGCCTGATGCTCTACGCGGCGCAGATCCTGCTGCTGTTCGTCTTTCTGAGCGTGTTCAAGAACACCACGCTGTTCAACCCCAAGGCTTTCGCGATCACTCTGATCGCCACCACCCTCGCGTGGATCGCGGCCCAGACCCGGGCCCATATGAAAGCCAAGATCCTCTACGTCGAACCCGACTCCTCGGGCGACAAGCCCGAAAAATCGGGGCACTCGTCGTGAGGGGTAGGGGCGAGATAAATGCGTGTGAGAAGTCCTGCTATCGTCCGGTGCCAACTGCGGCATCGCGGGCGCGGGCATCTGAGCTGACGCCTGCTCAATCGCGAGGCTCGATGCCCCTCAGCCGCCCCCACATCCGTAACACCAGTCCCGTGCCGAACCGCGGCTGCGCGCCGCGCCGACACAACGAGGTTGCCGTACCCATGCGTCATGCCGAAGGAGTCCGCGGTGAGTGCTGACCAGACCCAGCTCGCCTTTGACTGGAGCTGTCGGATCATGTCCGACAACGGCTGCGGCTTCCCGGCTCCGGGCCTGCACTCGTTCCTCTTCAAGCCGATCACCACGGTCGGCGGGTTCGAGTTCAACAAGGTGATGCTGCTTGCCCTCATCACCACGCTGCTGGTTGTCACCTTCTTCACGCTCGCCTTCAGCAAGGCGAAGGTGGTGCCGGGCAAGCTGCAGATGGTCGCTGAAGCCGGCTACGACTTCGTGCGCCGCGGCATCGTGTACGAGACCCTCGGCAAGAAGGAGGGCGAGAAGTACGTCCCCTTCATGGTCTCGCTCTTCTTCTTCATCTGGATCATGAACATCTGGTCCGTGATCCCGCTGGCCCAGTTCCCGGTCTCGTCGATCATCGCCTACCCGATGGTCCTGGCTGCCATCGTCTACGTGGTGTGGGTCTCGGTGACCTTCAAGCGGCACGGTTTCGTCGGCTTCTTCAAGAACGTCACCGGCTACGACAAGACGCTGGGCCCGGTACTGCCGCTCGTGATGGTCATCGAGTTCTTCTCGAACCTGCTGGTCCGCCCGTTCACGCACGCGGTGCGACTCTTCGCCAACATGTTCGCCGGCCACCTGATGCTGGTGATGTTCACCGTCGCCTCCTGGTACTTGCTGAACAGCTGGATGATCCCGGCGGCCGGTGTCTCCTTCGTCATGACCATGGTCATGATCCTCTTCGAGCTCTTCGTGCAGGCCGTCCAGGCGTACGTGTTCGTGCTGCTGGCCTGCTCGTACATCCAGGGCGCGCTCGCCGAGCACCACTGAGCCTCCCCCGCACCACAAGCCCCCAAGAACGTCCGGTGGCCAACCCCCGCCGGTCCATGAAAGAGAAGGAAGAATCAGCATGGCTGCCATGGAGACCCTCGCCGCCCTCGAAGGCAACATCGGTTCCGTCGGCTACGGCCTCGCCGCCATCGGCCCCGGCGTCGGCGTCGGCATCATCTTCGGTAACGGCACCCAGGCGCTTGCCCGTCAGCCCGAGGCCGCCGGCCTGATCCGTGCCAACCAGATCCTCGGCTTCGCCTTCTGTGAGGCGCTCGCCCTCATCGGCATCGTCATGCCGTTCGTCTACGGATGATCGAACCCTGACGAGCCACCCTTTCCACGAAAGGCATTGATGTGATCGCCAACCTGGTACAGCTGGCGGCCGAGGAAGAGCAGAACCCGCTCGTTCCTCCGGGCCCGGAGCTGCTCGTCGGCACCATCGCCTTCGCCATCGTGTTCTTCTTCTTCTGGAAGAAGCTGCTTCCGAACATCAACAAGGTTCTGGAGGAGCGCCGCGAGGCGATCGAAGGCGGAATCGAGAAGGCCGAAGCTGCGCAGGTCGAGGCCCAGAGCGTCCTCGAGCAGTACAAGGCCCAGCTCGCCGAGGCCCGGCACGAGGCCGCGCGTCTGCGCCAGGAGGCGCAGGAGCAGGGCGCCACGCTCATCGCCGAGATGCGCGCGGAAGGCCAGCGGCAGCGCGAGGAGATCGTCGCCGCCGGTCACGCGCAGATCGAGGCCGACCGCAAGGCCGCGTCCTCCGCGCTGCGCCAGGACGTCGGCAAGCTCGCCACCGAACTGGCCGGCAAGCTCGTCGGCGAGTCCCTGGAGGACCACGCCCGGCAGAGCCGTGTCATCGACCGCTTCCTCGAGGACCTCGAGGAGAAGGCCGAGGCCGCGCGATGAACGGAGCGAGCCGCGAGGCCCTGGCAGCCGCACGTGAGCGTCTCGACGCGCTGACGGACAACACGTCCGTCGACGCGGCCAAGCTCGCCGACGAGCTGGCCGCCGTCACCGCGCTGCTCGACCGCGAGGTGTCGCTGCGTCGGGTCCTCACCGACCCGGCGCAGGCCGGCGAGGCCAAGGCCGAGCTGGCCCAGCGCCTGCTCGGCGGTCAGGTCGGCGGCGAGACCGCCGATCTGCTGGCCGGCATGGTGCGCTCCCGCTGGTCGCAGTCCCGCGACCTGGTGGACGCGCTGGAGGAGCTGGCGAACACCGCCGACCTCACCGCCGCGCAGCAGGCGGGCACGCTCGACGAGGTCGAGGACGAGCTGTTCCGGTTCGGCCGGATCGTCTCCTCGAGCACCGAGCTCCGTGCCGCGCTGACCAACCGCGCCGCCACCGGATCGGCCAAGGGCGAGCTGCTGCGCAGCCTGCTCGGCGGCCGGGCCAAGGTCACCACCGAGCGTCTGGTCACGCGTCTTGTGACCGCGCCGCGTGGACGTAGCCTGGAGTCGGGACTGGAGTCCCTGTCCAAGCTCGCCGCGGACCGTCGGGACCGCATGGTGGCCGTGGTCACCTCGGCGGTGCCGCTGAGCGACCGGCAGAAGCAGCGCCTGGGCGCCGCCCTCGCGAAGCTCTACGGCCGCCCGATGCACCTCAACCTCGACGTGGACCCCGAGGTCGTCGGCGGAATCCGGGTGCAGGTCGGTGACGAGGTCATCAACGGCTCCCTCGCTGACCGCATCGAGGACGCCGGCCGCCGACTGGCGAGCTGAGCAGCAACTTCATAGGCAGTACGTACTTACGACGGCCCTGGTTGGGCCGTGCAGAAGAATCCTGGGGGTCGCCCCCAGACCCCCAAAGTGAAACTTCGGGCCCAACAAGGAGAGCAGGGAACCCAGATGGCGGAGCTCACGATCCGGCCGGAGGAGATCCGGGACGCGCTGGAGAACTTCGTCCAGTCGTACAAGCCGGACGCGGCCTCGCGCGAGGAGGTCGGTACGGTCACCCTTGCCGGCGACGGCATCGCGAAGGTCGAGGGCCTGCCCTCGGCCATGGCCAACGAACTGCTGAAGTTCGAGGACGGCACCCTCGGCCTCGCCCTCAACCTCGAGGAGCGCGAGATCGGTGCCATCGTCCTCGGTGAGTTCAGCGGCATCGAGGAGGGGCAGCCGGTCTCCCGTACCGGTGAGGTCCTCTCCGTGGCCGTCGGCGAGGGCTACCTCGGCCGCGTCGTCGACCCGCTCGGCAACCCGATCGACGGCCTCGGCGAGATCGAGACCAGCGGTCGTCGTGCCCTTGAGCTGCAGGCCCCCACGGTCATGCAGCGCAAGTCGGTGCACGAGCCGATGGAGACCGGCTACAAGGCCGTCGACGCGATGACCCCGATCGGCCGTGGCCAGCGTCAGCTGATCATCGGTGACCGTCAGACCGGCAAGACCGCCCTGGCCGTCGACACGATCATCAACCAGCGCGACAACTGGCGCACCGGCGACCCGAACAAGCAGGTCCGCTGCATCTACGTCGCCATCGGCCAGAAGGGCTCGACGATCGCGTCGGTCCGCCGCGCGCTGGAGGAGAACGGCGCGCTGGAGTACACGACCATCGTCGCCGCCCCGGCGTCCGACCCGGCCGGCTTCAAGTACCTGGCGCCGTACACCGGTTCGGCCATCGGTCAGCAGTGGATGTACGAGGGCAAGCACGTCCTCATCATCTTCGACGACCTCTCGAAGCAGGCCGACGCCTACCGCGCCGTGTCCCTGCTGCTGCGCCGCCCGCCGGGCCGTGAGGCCTACCCGGGTGACGTCTTCTACCTGCACTCCCGTCTGCTGGAGCGTTGCGCCAAGCTCTCCGACGACATGGGCGCCGGTTCGATGACCGGTCTGCCGATCGTCGAGACCAAGGCCAACGACGTCTCGGCGTTCATCCCGACCAACGTCATCTCCATCACCGACGGCCAGTGCTTCCTGGAGTCGGACCTGTTCAACGCCGGTCAGCGCCCCGCGCTGAACGTCGGTATCTCCGTCTCCCGAGTCGGTGGTTCCGCGCAGCACAAGGCGATGAAGCAGGTCTCGGGCCGTCTGCGCGTGGACCTCGCCCAGTTCCGTGAGCTGGAGGCGTTCGCCGCCTTCGGTTCCGACCTGGACGCCGCGTCGAAGGCGCAGCTGGAGCGCGGTCAGCGCATGGTCGAGCTGCTGAAGCAGGCGCAGTACGAGCCGATGTCCACCGAGGACCAGGTCGTCTCCGTCTGGGCCGGCACCACCGGCAAGATGGACGACGTGCCGGTCGCCGACATCCGCCGCTTCGAGAAGGAGCTCCTGGAGTACCTGCACCGCAAGGAGCAGGGCCTCATGACCTCCATCAAGGAGGGCGGCAAGATGTCGGACGACACCCTCACCGCCGTCGCCGACGCCATCGCGGAGTTCAAGAAGCAGTTCGAGACCGCGGACGGCAAGCTGCTCGGCGAAGAGGCCGGCCCGAAGGCGACCAGCGCCTCCAAGTGACGTAAGGAAGGGACCTGACTCATGGGAGCCCAGCTCCGGGTCTACAAGCGTCGCATCCGATCCGTCACCGCGACCAAGAAGATCACGAAGGCGATGGAGATGATCGCCGCCTCGCGCGTCGTCAAGGCGCAGCGCAAGGTGGCGGCCTCCACGCCCTACGCGACCGAGCTCACCCGCGCGGTCACGGCGGTCGGCACCGGCTCGAACACCAAGCACCCGCTGACCACGCAGGCCGAGACGGTCACGCGGTCCGCGGTGCTGCTCCTGACGAGCGACCGTGGCCTTGCCGGCGCCTTCAACTCCAACGCCATCAAGGCGGCGGAGCAGCTGACCGAGCGCCTGGAGCGCGAGGGCAAGGAGGTCGACGTCTACATCGTCGGCCGCCGTGGTGTGGCGCACTACAACTTCCGTGAGCGCAAGATCGCGGAGTCGTGGAGCGGCTTCACCGACGAGCCCACGTACGCGGACGCCAAGAAGGTCGCGGCCCCGCTGATCGAGGCGATCGAGACGGAGACGGCCGAGGGCGGCGTGGACGAGCTCCACATCGTCTACACCGAGTTCGTGTCGATGATGACGCAGCAGGCGCTGGACGCCCAGCTCCTGCCGCTCAGCCTCGAAGAGGTCGCGAAGGAAGCAGCCCCCAAGGGCGAGATCCTTCCGCTGTTCGACTTCGAGCCCTCGGCGGAGGACGTCCTCGACGCCCTGCTGCCGCGGTACGTCGAGAGCCGTATCTACAACGCGCTGCTCCAGTCGGCCGCCTCCAAGCACGCCGCCACGCGGCGCGCGATGAAGTCGGCCACCGACAACGCGGGCGAGCTGATCAACACGCTCTCCCGTCTTGCCAACGCGGCCCGCCAGGCCGAAATCACCCAGGAAATCAGCGAGATCGTCGGTGGCGCCAGCGCCCTGGCCGACGCGACCGCGGGGAGTGACCGATAAATGACCACCACTGTTGAGACCGCGACGGCTACGGGCCGCGTCGCCCGGGTCATCGGCCCGGTCGTCGACGTGGAGTTCCCCGTCGACGCGATGCCGGACATCTACAACGCCCTTCACGTCGAGGTGGCCGACCCGGCCAACGCCGGCGAGAAGAAGACGCTGACCCTGGAGGTCGCCCAGCACCTGGGTGACGGCCTGGTCCGCACCATCTCCATGCAGCCCACCGACGGTCTGGTCCGCCAGGCCCCGGTCACCGACACCGGCGACGGCATCACCGTCCCGGTCGGCGACTTCACCAAGGGCAAGGTGTTCAACACCCTCGGTGAGGTGCTGAACGTCGACGAGCAGTACGACGGCGAGCGCTGGTCCATCCACCGCAAGGCCCCGAACTTCGACGAGCTCGAGTCGAAGACCGAGATGTTCGAGACCGGCGTCAAGGTCATCGACCTTCTCACCCCGTACGTCAAGGGTGGAAAGATCGGTCTGTTCGGTGGTGCCGGCGTCGGCAAGACGGTGCTCATCCAGGAGATGATCTACCGCGTCGCCAACAACCACGACGGTGTGTCGGTGTTCGCCGGTGTCGGTGAGCGCACCCGTGAGGGCAACGACCTCATCGACGAGATGAGCGAGTCCGGCGTCATCGACAAGACCGCGCTGGTCTTCGGTCAGATGGACGAGCCCCCGGGCACCCGTCTGCGCGTCGCGCTGGCCGGCCTGACCATGGCCGAGTACTTCCGTGACGTCCAGAAGCAGGACGTGCTGTTCTTCATCGACAACATCTTCCGCTTCACGCAGGCCGGTTCCGAGGTGTCGACCCTGCTCGGCCGTATGCCCTCCGCGGTGGGCTACCAGCCGAACCTGGCCGACGAGATGGGTCTCCTCCAGGAGCGCATCACCTCGACCCGTGGTCACTCGATCACCTCGATGCAGGCGATCTACGTCCCCGCGGACGACCTGACCGACCCGGCCCCGGCCACCACCTTCGCCCACCTCGACGCGACGACGGTTCTGTCCCGTCCGATCTCCGAGAAGGGCATCTACCCGGCCGTGGACCCGCTGGACTCCACGTCCCGGATCCTGGACCCGCGCTACATCGCGCAGGACCACTACAACACCGCGATGCGCGTCAAGGGGATCCTGCAGAAGTACAAGGACCTCCAGGACATCATCGCGATCCTCGGTATCGACGAGCTCAGCGAGGAGGACAAGCTGGTCGTCCAGCGTGCCCGCCGCGTCGAGCGCTTCCTGTCCCAGAACACGCACGTCGCCAAGCAGTTCACCGGTGTGGACGGCTCGGACGTGCCGCTGGACGAGTCGATCACCGCGTTCAACGCGATCTGCGACGGTGAGTTCGACCACTTCCCGGAGCAGGCGTTCTTCATGTGCGGTGGTCTCGAGGACCTCAAGAAGAACGCGAAGGAACTGGGCGTCTCCTGACGCACCGGTCCTTGTGAGCCACTGAGCTCTTGGTGAGGGGGCGGGGCACGTCCCGCCCCCTCTTCCACGCCTACTAGACTTGTAACCAACACCCGGCACAACCGCCGGGTGGTGACCCGAGGAGCCACCTTGGCTGCTGAGCTGCACGTCGCGTTGGTCGCCGCCGACCGTGAGGTCTGGTCCGGCCAGGCCACCCTGGTCGTCGCGCGCACCACGTCCGGCGACATCGGCGTCATGCCCGGTCACCAGCCGCTGCTCGGTGTGCTGGAGTCGGGCCCGGTGACCATCCGTACGAGTGAAGGTGGAACCGTCATCGCCGCGGTGCACGGCGGTTTCATCTCCTTCGCGGACGACAAGCTGTCGCTGCTGGCCGAGATCGCCGAGCTGTCGGACGAGATCGATGTCCAGCGCGCGGAGCGGGCGCTCGAGCGCGCGAAGGGGGACGACGACGCGTCCGCCGAGCGCCGCGCGGAGGTCCGCCTGCGGGCGGCGACGGCGCGCTGACCCCCCAGGTCACCTCCCGAGCCCTTTAGGCTCTGGGGGAGCGCACGCGATGACGTCACTCAGCCGCGGCTGGGACCGGAGCAATCCGGTGCCGGTCGCGGCTGAGGCAGATATGGAAGTTTTTTACGTTCCGTTACCTAGGAGACGAGGAGGTCGGTGTCGATGGTCCTCGCTCTGACTGTGTGCGGAATCGTCGTCGCCCTCGTGGTGCTGGGATTGTTCGTCTTCGGCCTGCGCCGCAGACTCATCCAGCGCTCGGGCGGCACCTTCGACTGTTCCCTGCGCTGGGACGTCCCGGAGAAACCCGACACCAACGGCAAGGGCTGGTCCTACGGCGTCGCCCGCTACAACGGCGACCGCATCGAGTGGTACCGCGTCTTCTCCTACGCCTACCGCCCGCGCCGCATCCTGGAGCGCTCCGCCATCGAGGTGGCAGGCCGTCGGGTCCCCGACGGCGAGGAGGAGCTGGCGCTGCTCTCCGACGCGGTGATCCTCACCTGTCTGCACCGGGGCACGCGCCTGGAACTCGCCATGAGCGAAGACGCGCTGACCGGTTTCCTCGCGTGGCTTGAGGCAGCCCCGCCCGGTCAGCGCGTCAATGTCGCTTAGTACGTCCGTGTCGCTCGGTACGTCTGCTAGTTGAGGCCGTCGTTGATGGCGGTCACCAGCTCACCGCCCGCGGTGTCACCGCTGAACTCCCAGAAGAACGCGCCGCCCAGGCCCTGGTTCTTGGCCCAGGTCATCTTCCCGGCGATCGTCGACGGAGTGTCGTAGGACCACCAGTTGTTGCCGCAGTAGGCGTATGCGGTGCCGGCGATGGTGCCGTTGGCCGGGCAGGAGTTCTTCAGGACCTTGTAGTCCTCGATGCCCGCCTCGTAGGTGCCGGGGGCCGCGCCGGTCGCCGTGCCGCCGGGGGCGGCCTGGGTGACGCCGGTCCAGCCGCGGCCGTAGAAGCCGATGCCGAGCAGCAGCTTCTTGGACGCCACGCCCTTGGACTTGAGCTTGGCGATGGCGTCGGCGGAGTTGAAGCCCGCCTGGGGGATGCCTGCGTACGAGGTGAGCGGCGAGTGCGGGGCGGTCGGGCCCTGCGCGTTGAAGGCGCCGAAGTAGTCGTACGTCATCACGTTGTACCAGTCGAGGTACTGGGAGGCGCCGCCGTAGTCGGCCGCGTCGATCTTGCCGCCGGAGGAGCCGTCGGCGGTGATGGCCGCGGTGACCAGGTAGTTCGGGCCGAACTCGGTGCGCAGCGCGGACATCAGGTTCTTGAAGGCCGCGGGGCCGGACGTGTCGCAGGTCAGACCGCAGGCGTTCGGGTACTCCCAGTCGATGTCGATGCCGTCGAAGACGTCGGCCCAGCGCGGGTCCTCGACGACGGCCTTGCAGGACTTGGCGAACGCGGCCGCGTTGGCGGCGGCCTGGCCGAAGCCGCCGGAGTAGGTCCAGCCGCCGAAGGAGTACAGCACCTTGATGTGCGGGTACTTGGCCTTCAGCTGGCGCAGCTGGTTGAAGTTGCCGCGCAGCGGCTGGTCCCAGGTGTCGGCGGTGCCGCTGACGGACTGGTCGGCGGTGTAGGCCTTGTCGTAGGCGGCGTAGGTGTCGTCGACGGTGCACTGGCCGTTCTTGACGTTGCCGAACGCGTAGTTGATGTGGGTGATCTTCGAGGCCGAGCCGGAGGTCACCAGGTTCTTGACGTGGTAGTTGCGGCCGTAGACGCCCCACTCGGTGAAGTAGCCGAGCTTGACCTTGTCACCGGTGGGCGGCTCGGTGGTGCCGCCGGTGGTGCGGACCGCGCGGGCGCCGCTGACCGGGCCGGTCTGGTCGGCGGTGTCACGGGCCTGGACGGTGTACGAGTAGTCGGTGCCGGCGGTCAGGCCGGTGTCGGAGTACGACGTGGTCGTCACGGTGGCGACCTTGGCGCCGTCGCGCAGGACGTCGTAGTTCTTGATGCCCTTGTCGTCGGTGGCGGCGGACCAGCTGAGCTTCACCGAGGTGTTGGTGATGTCGGAGGCGCTGGGGGTGCCGGGTGCGCTCGGGGCGCTGTCGCCGGGCTCGGTGGTGCCGCCGTCGCAGCTGCCGCCGTTCAGCTTGCAGTTGGCGGGGGAGCCGGAGCCGGCGCCGTTGAAACCGAAGGAGACCGAGGCGCCGGGGGCGAGGGTGCCGTTCCAGGACTTGTTCTTCGCGGTCCAGTGGGTGCCGGAGGAGGTGACGTCGGCGTCCCAGGCGGAGGTGACGGAGGTGCCGGAGGGGAAGTCCCACTCGACGGTCCAGGAGCTGAGGGAGGTGGTGCCGGTGTTCTTCACCGTCCACTTGCCCTCGAAGCCTGAGCCCCAGTCCTGGGTCTTGGCGTAGGTGGCGGTGGCGGATGTCGCGGCCTCTGCCGGGCTCGCGAGGCCGACCAGACCGGCCAGCGGCAGCAGCAGGGTCGCGAACCCCGCCACGGCTCTGTGTCTGAAGCGCATGCTGCGCCTCCTTGGGGATGTATGGGGCACGACTGAGCCTTCGCGCCCACGGTGCCGCGAGAATAGAAAGGTCTGGACCACGGGTCAATAGGTCTGGACCACTCAGTCGGCAGCGGCCGTATACGGCCGTGCCCCGACTCCTAGATCCCCAACTCCTGGGCCAGCACGGCCGCTTGAACCCGGCTGCGCAGCTCCAGCTTTCCCAACAGGCGACTGACGTGGGTCTTCACGGTCGCCTCGGCCATGTCGAGCCGGGACGCGATGTCGGCGTTGGACAGTCCCTCGCCAAGGCAGGACAGCACCTCGCGCTCGCGCCGGGTGAGGGCGGCGAGGGCGGCCGGGTCGGCCGTCGGCTCCCGTACGGGCTTCGCGGCGAACTCGGCGATCAGCCGCCGGGTGACGGCCGGGGCGATCAGGCCCTCGCCGCGCGCCACCGTGCGGACCGCCGCCAGCAGGTCCCTGGCCTCGGTGTTCTTCAGCAGGAACCCGGACGCGCCGGCCCGCAGCGCCCCGAAGACGTACTCGTCGAGGTCGAAGGTGGTCAGCACCAGCACGTCGGCCAGCCGCTCGGCGACCACCTGCCGGGTCGCCGACACCCCGTCCAGGCGCGGCATCTGCACATCCATCAGCACCAGGTCCGGCCGCAGTTCACGGGCCAGGGCCACCGCCTGCTCGCCGTCCGCCGCCTCGCCGACCACCTCGATGTCGGGCGCGCTGCGCAGGATCAGGACCAGCCCGGCGCGTACGGCGGACTGGTCCTCGGCGACCAGGACGCGGATCATTCTCTGTCTCCTTCGGTCACGGGAAGCGTGGCGCGTACGACCCAGATCTTGCCGTCCGTCGAGTCCGGGTCGTCGACGGGACCGGCCTCGAACGCGCCGCCCAGCAGCTCGACCCGTTCCCGCATCCCGACCAGCCCGGCGCCGGAGCCGGGCGCGCGCGGCCCGTCGCGGTCGCCGAAGGGGCTGGTCACGGTGACGGTGAGGCAGCCGTCCCTCCCCCACTGCCCGAAAGGCGTGGGAGGTGCCCCCATGGCGAGCGCGACCGTGACCCGGCCGGGGGAGGCGTGCTTGAGGGCGTTGGTCAGGGCCTCCTGGACGATGCGGTAGGCGGCGAGTTCGACGGGCGCGGGGACGTCGGCGGGCTCGGCGTCGAGGTGGACGTCGAGGCCGTTGACGCGGGCGCCCTCCACCAGCGCGTCGAGGCCGTCGAGCGTGGGCGCGGCGACCGGCTCGGTGTCGCCGCCGGCGTCCCGCAGGATGCCGATGAGCCGACGCATCTCGGCGAGCCCTTCGACGCTGTTCTCCCGGATGACCGAGAGCGCCTCCTGGGAGGTCTTCGGATCGTCGAGGGAGAGCGCGGCCGTGGAGTGGATGGCGATGGCGGAGAGATGGTTGGCCACCATGTCGTGCAACTCCCGTGCCATACGGGCGCGTTCCGAGGTCACGGCCTGGGCGCGGTCCATCTCGGCGAGCAGCGCGGTCTGTTCGGCGCGCAGGCGGGCGGCCTCGGCGGCGTCACGGTGGTTGCGGACGATCCAGCCCGTGGAGGCGGGCGCGTACGCCACGACGCCGACGACCACACCGATCAGCAGCGCCTCCGGGACACGCAGCACCGCGAACGGCACCAGTGTCCCGGCCACCGTGAGCAGACCGGTGATCCACTGGATGCGGCGGGCCGAGGCGAGCGGGCCGTACAGCACGGCCGCGTAGACGATGTCGGTGAACATCAGGAGCGTGGCCAGGCTGCCCTGGGTGAAGACGTCCGCGCAGATCGCGAGCGTGCCGATCAGCAGGGCCGCGCGGGGCGCCGCCCGGCGCAGCAGCTCGCAGCCCGCCATCACGGTGAGCGGCACCAGCATCGGCCAGGGGCCGTCGAAGAGCGTGATCGGGTCCTTGGCGGTCCGCGTGCCCAGGCCGATGCCCACCAGCAGCAGGCCGCCGAGCAGCCCGCCGATGGCGATGTACACGTCGAAACGGTGCGGGCGGGGGAGGGCCATGACTCCATCCAACACGGTGGCCGCGGCCGACGCCTGATTCCGCGGGAGGGTCCTGGACTGCATCTTTCGATGTACCGCGGTTTCGTCACCGCCGACGACGAAAGGGGCCGTGGCCGCCGGGAGCCTGGAAGGGTGACCGAAGGGAGCATGTCGTGATCGTCGCCCTCATCATCGCCTGCGAGGTGGGCTTCTGGGTGCTGCTGGCCCTGGGCCTGGCCGTCCGCTACCTGCTGAAGTGGCGCCGTACGAGTGTGGTGCTGCTGCTGTGCGAGCCGGTGCTGGAGCTGGTCCTGTTCGTGGCGACGGCGGTGGACCTGAAGAACGGCGCGGAGCCCGGCTGGGAGCACGGGCTGGCGGCGGTCTACATCGGCTACACCGTGGCGTACGGCCACTACACGATCCGCTGGCTGGACGGCCACGCGGCCCATCGCCTGGCCGGCGCGCCCCGCCCGCCCAAGCCGCCGCAGTACGGCATGGCACGGGCCCGGCACGAGGGCCGGCTGTGGCTGCGGACGCTGCTCGCGGCGGCGGTGGCCCTCGCCCTGCTCCAAGGGGCGATCTGGTACGTCGGGGACGGCGACACGTCGTCGCTGCGGTCGTTCCAGTGGGTGGCGTTGCGGGCGGCGGGGATTCATGGGCTGGTCGCGTTGGCGTACCTGATCTGGCCGAAGCAGCCCAAGGGCGAGCCCGCCGACAGCCCAGTGACGGAGAAGGAGAAGGCCCGGGGCTAGGCGGCTAGCGTTCCCCGCCCGGCACCCACAGCACGTCCCCGATCTCCTTGTTCGCCGTCCTCGCCAGGATGAACAGCAGGTCGGACAGGCGGTTCAGGTACGTCGCCGTCAGGGGGTTCATCACCTCGCCGTGCACCTCCAGCGCGGCCCACGTGGAGCGCTCGGCCCGGCGTACGACCGTGCAGGCCTGGTGCAGCAGGGCCGCGCCCGGGGTGCCGCCGGGGAGGATGAAGGAGCGCAGCTTCTCCAGTTCCTCCAGGAAGTGGTCGCAGTCGGCCTCCAGCTTGTCGATGTACGACTGCTCGACCCTGAGCGGCGGGAACTGAGGATTCTCCACCACCGGCGTCGACAGGTCCGCGCCCACGTCGAACAGGTCGTTCTGCACCCGGGTGAGGACCTTGACGACCTCCTCGTCGAGCCCGCCCAGCGCGATGGCCGTGCCGATCACCGCGTTCGCCTCGTTGGCGTCGGCGTACGCCGAGATCCGCAGGTCGGTCTTGGCGACCCGGCTCATGTCGCCGAGGGCGGTGGTGCCCTGGTCGCCGGTCCTGGTGTAGATGCGCGTCAGATTGACCATGTGACCAGCGTAGTTACGCTCCGGCGGTTCGGAACACGCGTGTGCCCACCGTCACGGCCAGTGCGGCGAACGCGACGGCGACCAGGACGCCGTACAGCATGTGCGTCGTCGCGTACGAGCCGACGTAGGCGTCCCGCACCGCGTCCACCAGATAGCGGAACGGGATGAAGTGGGACAGCACGTCCAGCCATCGCGGCCCCAGCGTCATCGGCAGCATTAGGCCCGACAGCAGCATCATCGGCATCGTCATGGCGTTGATCGCCGGCCCGAACTCCTGCGGAGTGCGGACCTTCATCGCGAGCGCGTACGACAGGGAGGCCAGCGACAGCCGTTCTCGATGATGATCGTGAAGCCGGCGAACGACGCCCCGAACAGCCCGAGTTGGAGCAGCAGAACGGGCACCAGCACCTGCCACGAGCTGCCCTCCCCGCCCAGCGGCAGATCCGTCAGCAGCGGACCGAAGAACAGCAGGTACAGCAGCGGCATCAGGACGCCGAAGAACAGGGCGAAGCGGGAGCGGAGGGTCTTGCGGGCGTAGCGGCCGTAGATGAGGGCCGTGTCGTGCAGCAGCATCTCGTGGGATTCCTATACGGCTACGGGGGCGGCGTCGGCCGGGGCGGGGCCGCGGCCGGTGATGGCGAGGCAGGTGTCCTGGAGGGTCGCGTCGATGGAGCCGCCGTACCGGAGCTTCAGCGTGCTCGGGGTGCCCTCCGCGACGATCGTGCCCTTGTCCACGACCACCAGTCGGTCGGAGAGGGCGTCGGCCTCGTCCAGGTAGTGCGTGGTGAGGAAGACGGTCGTGCGGTACTCGTCGCGCAGCCGCCGGATCAGGTCCCACAG
The DNA here is from genome assembly GCF_021474425.1 of Streptomyces muensis. Lineage (GTDB taxonomy): Bacteria > Actinomycetota > Actinomycetes > Streptomycetales > Streptomycetaceae > Streptomyces > Streptomyces muensis. Next base: position 33,843 of record NZ_JAKEIP010000026.1, read on the forward strand.
GTCGGCCCGGCTGCCGGGGTCCAGTCCCGTCGTCGGCTCGTCGAGGAACAGCACCTTCGGGCGGTGTGTGAGCGCCATCGCGATGTCGAGGCGCCGACGCTGGCCCCCGGAGAGGGCACCCGCCTTGCGGTCCAGCAGGTCGGTCAGGCCCAGGTCGCGGGCCAACTCCTCGGCGCGCTCGGTAGTGAGATCGCAGCCCGCCACGGTGGCCGCGCCTCCGGTGGGCGCCAGCAGGGTCGTCAGCATCCGCAGGGTCGTGGTCTTGCCGGCCCCGTTCGGGCCGAGGAAGCCGAGGATCTCGCCCTCCCGGACGGTGAGGTCGATCGCACGGTGCCCTGGCGGGCTGCCTGAGCAGTGGGCTGGCCCCCGGATCTGGTTCTCCCGCCGGAGGCATGCTCCGCCGACGTGTCCGGGTGCGCGGCCGGGCGGCGGGGAGGTCGGCCGCCCGGGCCGTGCTGCGCGAGCTGCGCGCCGAGGTCGAGGTCGTCTCGCCCCGGGTCGGGCTCATGGAGGGCTACGACCGCTTCATGCGCTGCATCCAGGACGCGCCGCCGCTGCGCTCACGGCTGTGGAGCATGCAGCAGGAGATCCACGACCACCTGGAGTCGACCCTGCGCGAGGAGGTCGGCGCGGACGCCGCGGACCCGCTGCCGGGGCTGATCGCCGGTCAGATCGCCTGGATCCACCAAGCGGTGTTCGTCCGCATCGGGCGCGAGACGGTCGCCGGGCGCAATCCGGGCAAAGTGTCACGAGAGATGCTCGTGCTTCTCGACGAGATCGAGGAGCTGTTGAGCGAGAAGGTGCTCAACTACGCCGTCCGGGGCGCTCAGTGACCCGTGCCGGTGTGATGTCCGTCAGATGAGACGTGACTCGCGTTACTAACCGGTCACACAGTCCCTCACGAGCGCTAAGGTCCGCCGAAGAGCAACGTAAACAGGGTGTAAGGCGTTTCAAAGGGGAGTCGCAACAGTGGCACGGAAGCTTGCCGTCATCGGCGCCGGCTTGATGGGTTCCGGGATCGCCCAGGTCTCCGCTCAGGCGGGCTGGGACGTCGTCCTGCGGGACGTCACCGACGAGGCTCTCACGCGTGGCACCGACGGCATCAAGGCGTCGTACGACAAGTTCGTCAGCAAGGGCAAGCTGGAGGCGCACGACGCCGACGCCGCCCTCGCCCGTATCACCGCGACCACCGACCTGGACGCCGCCGCCGACGCGGATGTCGTCATCGAGGCCGTCTTCGAGAAGCTCGAGGTCAAGCACGAGATCTTCCGCACGCTCGACAAGATCGTGCGCGAGGACGCCGTGCTCGCCTCCAACACCTCCGCGATCCCGATCACCAAGATCGCGGCGGCCACCGAGCACCCCGAGCGGGTCGTCGGCGTCCACTTCTTCTCGCCGGTGCCGATGATGCAGCTCGTCGAACTCGTCCGCGGCTACAAGACGAGCGACGAAACCCTCGCCACCGCGCGGGAGTTCGCCGAGTCCGTCGGCAAGACCTGCATCGTCGTCAACCGGGACGTGGCGGGGTTCGTGACCACCCGGCTCATCTCCGCCCTCGTCGTCGAGGCCACCAAGCTCTACGAGTCGGGCGTCGCCACCGCCGAGGACATCGACCTCGCCTGCAAGCTGGGCTTCGGTCACGCCATGGGCCCGCTCGCCACGGCCGACCTCACCGGCGTCGACATCCTGCTGCACGCCACCAGCAACATCTACACCGAGTCCCAGGACGAGAAGTTCGCCCCGCCGGAGCTGATGCGCCGGATGGTGGACGCGGGTGACATCGGCCGCAAGAGCGGGCAAGGCTTTTACAGCTACTGAGGTTTCGTAGACCACCGCACAGCCCCCACGCCCATCACGCGATGGGGTGAATTCGGTATCGGTTCGCTTACAGACGGCAACCTCTGACCGCTCAACGCAGTCAGAGGTTGCATCACCGGCCACAGCGAAGACTCATAGCGAACACAGGCACAGGAACAGCACAGGCAACGCATCGCGGAGCACCAACGCACGCTTGGGGAGCGCATATGCACATCAGGGGCGACCACGCCGAACTGGTCGTCGGGGGCGTCCTCGACGTCCGCAGCGCGGCGGACGCCCGTACGGTCCTGCACTCGGCCGTCGACGACGGAGTCGGCGATCTGGTGCTCGACCTGTCCGAGCTGGACTCCTGGGACGCCACCGGACTCGGGGTGATCATGGGGGCCCACCGGCGGGCCGGCCGCTGCGGCCGACGCCTGGTGCTGCGCGGCGTGCCGCCGCAGATGCAGCGCCTGCTGGTGGCCACCCGGCTGCACCGGATCCTGGCGATCGAGGGTGGCATCGGGGTGGAGTCCCTGCCTCGGGTGTGACACCCGGCACGGGTGGGGCGGGACAGTCGGGCGTTCCGGTTGCGAAGGGCACGTCACGCACAATCCTCACGAGACTGTGATGTCTCGGACGGCGCGGCACCCCGGTCTGTCGTAGATACTGTGCAAAGGTTTAGGGTTCGGCTGCCCGCTGCCCAGACAAACCCTTCTCAGCGGGCCCGGACCAGAAGCGACAGCGCGGTGTGCAGCAAGGCCGGGAGGGGCTTGGCTTACGCACACGACGCTTTTGGGGGGCTTGAAACCTATGGACCCGAACAACCGGGGACCCGAGGAGTACGGCCATGACGGTGACGGCCAGTCGTCGCGCCATCGCCCGCCCAGGGACCCCCTCACACCCGACTTCGGACAGCACACGCCCGCACTCGCCCGCACGGTGCAGCTGGTCTCGGGCGACTTCCTGCTCACCGTCAACCCCGTCGACGGCAGCGAGATCGAGGTCTGCCCGCCGGCGGAGCGGCCCTCGCGGCCCGAGAAGCTGACCCCGGCCGAACGCGCCGAGGTCGACCGCGCCGCCAAGCCGCCCGTCCCACCCGGCCCGACCCGTCCCGCCGAGCCGCTGCTGGCCCGCCAGGACGAGCGCGAACAGCTGGTACGGATGCTCGCCCGCGGCCGCTCCGTACGCCTGGTCGGCGCCCCGGGAGCCGGCCGCACCAGCCTCCTCGACCTCGTCGCCGAGGACTGCTCGGACCTCGCCCCCGACGGCGTGGTCCGGCTCACCGGCTACCACCGCACCCCGGACGATCTGCTGTACGACCTCTTCTACGCCGTCTACAGCGCACCCCTGCACCGCCCGGATCAGGACGAACTGCTCGGCTTCGTGCGTGAGATCGGCGCGGTCGTCGTCCTGGACGACATCGAGTTCGGCGGCGCCGCCCTCGACGAGCTGCTGGACGCGACCCCCGAGTGCGCGTTCCTGCTCGGCGTCACGCCCGACGTGCCCGCGCCGTCCGCCGACTCCGGCATCGAGGAGGTCGCCCTCAGCGGGTTCGACCGGGCCGCGAGCGTCGAGCTCCTGGAGCGCCAGGTCGGCCGGGTCCTCACCGAGGACGAGGCGAACTGGGCGGGCGACTTGTGGTTCGAGTCGGAGGGCCTGCCCCTCAGGTTCGTCCAGGCCGGCGCCCTGCTGCGGCAGCGGGACCGGCTACGGGCCGGCGCCGACGCGGTCGACGAGTACGGCGTCTTCGAGGACACCCCGCCACCGGCCGACGCCCCGTTCGACGCGCCCTTCGACGGGGCGTACGGCGGCGAGGGCCGCGGCGAGGACACGCCCCTGCCCTCCCTCGGCGAGGCGGCCGGCCCCGCGCCGCTGCTGGCCTCACGGCTCAGCGCCTCGGCCCGCAGCGCCCTGAGGTTCGCCGTCGCCCTCGGCGGCGAGGTGCCGCACCAGGCGCATCTGCCCGCGCTGGTCGGCGACACCCACGCGGACGCCGCGCTGGGCGAGCTCGCCGACTGCGGTCTTGTCTCGCCGGTCGGCTCCCGCTACCGGCTGGCCGCCGGTGTGCAGGCCCAGCTGGAGGCCGCCGGATACGCCGAGGACGTCCAGGACAACGCCCTCACCGCCGCCCAGCACTACGCCTGGTGGGCCGGCCACCCCTCGGTCACCCCGGAGCGCGTGTGCGCCGAGGCCGACGCCGTGCTCGCCGCCCTCGGCGTGCTCGTGCCGGGTACGACCGCGCCCGCCGAGGGAGAGGAGAGCCCGTCCGTGCAGCTCGCCCGCACGGCGGGACCCGCGTTCGCGGCCGGGCTGCACTGGAGCGCCTGGGAGCGGGCGCTGCGGGCCGGCGCCGAGGCCGCCCGCCTGGCCGGTGACGTCACCGAACAGGCCTACTTCCACCACGAGTTGGGCATCCTCGCGCTCTGCGGCGGCCGGCTGGACCGGGCCCGCGCCGAGTTGGAGACCTCCATCGGCCTGCGCGGCGCCCTCGCCGACAAGCGCGGCACCGTCGCCGGCCGCCGCGCCCTCGCACTGGTCTCGGACCGCTCCGGCACGACGCCGGGCGTGGCCGCGTTCGGCGCGACGGCGGGGGAGGAGGTGCCGGACGCGCGGTACGAGGAGTCGCAGTCGCCGCCCGGAGGCGTACCGGCCGCCGCGTTCCCGCCGCCGGGCGGGGACGCCACGACCCTGGTCACCCACCAGGCCTCCTCGCCGTCGTCGGCGGCCTCGCACAAGGGCCGCGGCGGCGTCCGGAACTTCGCACGCCGCAACCTCGTCGCCGCCGGCGCGGGCGCGCTGCTCGTCGCGGTGCTCGGCACGGTGGTGACCCTCGGCGCGACCTCTGACAACGATCCGGGCGACCCGTCCACCCAGGTCGGCGTCAATCCGTCCGCCAGCCAGGGCATCGGCGACGACAGCATCGGCGCGGACAAGGTGGAGGGCGACGACGGCAAGTCCTCCGGCGACACGGGCACGGCGACCAGCCGGCCGACGGATCCGGGGCCCGACGGCACCCCCGGCACGTCGGACGACCCGACGCCGACGGGCGGTGCCACGGAGCCGTCGGACGACCCAAGCGGTACGAACAGTTCCGGCGGCGGTACGACGAGTTCTCCGACGAAGCCGACATCGAAGCCGTCGTCCTCGTCACCGACACCGACTCCCACGCCGACCCCGACACCGACTCCCACGCCGACTCCGACTCCGACTCCGACGCCAACCCCGACGCCCACACCGTCCACCTCGGACTCGGCCAGCGGCCCGGCGAGCTCCAGTGCCCCTGCGAGCAGTTCGGCCAGCGCACCGGAGACGAGTGAGGCAGGCTCACCGAGCAGCTCGGACGCTGTGATCTGAGCACTGATCAAGACAAGAGGGCCGGGTCCGTTCAACGGACCCGGCCCTCACCGTCGTAGAACTGGAACTGCCGACCGCCGCGCGTCAGAACAGCCGCAGCTTGTCGTCCTCGATCCCCCGCATGGTGTCGTAGTCCAGCACCTGGCAGCCGATCCCGCGGTCCGTCGCGAGGACGCGGGCCTGGGGCTTGATCTCCTGGGCCGCGAAGATGCCGCGGACCGGCGCGAGATGGGGATCCCGGTTCAGCAGGTCCAGATAGCGCGTCAGCTGCTCCACGCCGTCGATCTCGCCGCGCCGCTTGATCTCGACCGCGACCGTCTGCCCGTCCGCGTCCCGGCACAGGATGTCGACCGGGCCGATGGCCGTCATGTACTCGCGGCGGATGAGCGTGTAGCCCTCGCCGAGGGTCTCGATGCGGTCGGCGAGGAGCTCCTGGAGGTGTGCTTCCACGCCGTCCTTGATCAGGCCGGGGTCCACGCCGAGTTCGTGCGAGGAGTCGTGGAGGATCTCCTCCATCGTGATGATGAGCTTCTCGCCCCCCTTGTTGGTGACGGTCCAGACGTCCTGCTGCTCGCCGTCACCCTCCTTCAGGGTGCACGGCGGCGACATCCAGTTCAGGGGCTTGTAGGCCCGGTCGTCCGCGTGGATCGAGACGCTTCCGTCCGCCTTGACCAGGATCAGACGGGGCGCCGAGGGCAGGTGGGCGGTGAGCCGGCCCGCGTAGTCGACGGAGCATCGGGCAATGACGAGACGCATGGTCCGCAACGCTACTCGACGGGCCGGTGTCGACGCGATTCGCCCTGGGGGAGTCCGTATGACCCCGGACTGCCCCTGTTCATTTCTGGCCGATTGTGCGCCTAACGAAGACCGCCCATGTACGCATTCTCCTGGTGCCGTCACCGTCTGTTGCCTACCGTATTAAACGGGAGGTCGCGAGGCGTGTACACAGAGTGTTCGGTATCGCGAACTCCCTTATCTGTCAGGCAACCCCTGCTCTTCGGGGGTGCGAGAGGAGAACCCATGTCGCTCGACGTCTCACCGGCCCTACTCGAACAGGCCGAGCGAGGCGAGGTCGATGAAGCAGCCTTCGTCGACTGCGTCCGGACCTCCCTGCCCTATGCGTGGGAGATGATCAGCTCCCTGGTGGCCCAGCTGAAGGTCGACGGCGGTCAGTTCGCCGACAACCAGACGCCCCCGCCGGACGAGCAGGCACGTGGCCAGTTGCTGCGTGCACTCGCGAGTGACGCGATACGCGGCGCGCTGCAGCGGCACTTCGGGGTGCGACTGGCCTTCCAGAACTGCCACCGGGTGGCGGTGTTCCCGCTTGACGCCTCGGTCGACGAGACGCTCGCCCGCTTCACCTCGGTGCGCAACCAGCTGCTGAACCAGTCGCCGGAACTCAGGGACTGCTGACGCAGTAAGCCGCTTGCTTGCCGCTCCGTACGCGGGAGGTGCAATCAGTACGGGGCGGCAAGCCCCTTGGCGACGCGGTGGGACAGGACAGGGCCTTTCAGCCGAGGTGCGGGAGCACTTCGGCGCCCAGTCGACGGACGTTCTCCTCGGTCGCCGCCAGGTCGCCCGAGCCCTCGACGAGCAGGGCGAAACGGGAGATGCCGGTCCGTTCGCTGGTCGCCGCCAGGCGGTCGGCGGCGAGTCGCGGGGTGCCCACCGGGTGCAGTCCGCAGAGCAGTTCGGTGTACGCCAGCGGGTCGCGCATCGCGCGATGGCGGCCGTCCACCGTCACATGGGCCTCCAGGCCCTGCCGGAGCCAGCCCGGCATCGCCTTCGTCAGCGTCTCCACCGCGTCCGTGCGCCGGTCCGCGATCTGGCAGACACCGGCCGACACATGGGCCGCGCCCCGGATCTCGTCGGCCGGTCGCCCGGCCGCGCGGGCGTGCTCCCGCCACAGGGCGACCATCTCGGCCTTCTCCTCGTCACCCACATGCATGCCGAGCAGCATCGGCAGCCCGCGCTCGGCCGCCAGCCGCACGCTCTTGGGTGACGTACACGCGACGACGACCTCGGGGCCCTCGGTGTCCGTGAGGCACTCCGACGGCCTGGGGACGACGGGGACCTCGCGGAAGCCGAAGCGCTCGCCGGCGGCGGCGACCGAGGGCTCGCGCAGCCAGCGCAGCAGCAGATCGAGGGATTCGGGGAAGCCCTCCTCGTACGCCTTGAGGCCCGAGCCGAACACCTCCAGGTCGACCCATGGCCCGCCGCGGCCTACGCCCAGCGAGAAGCGCCCGCCGGAGGTGATGTGCAACAGCGCGGCCTGCTCGCCGAGGGCCACCGGGTGGACGGTGGGCAGCACGCTGACCGCCGTGCCGACCCTCAGGCGCCGGGTGCGGCCGAGCAGTAAGGCGGCCAGGGTGATCGCGGACGGACAGGTGCCGTACGGCACGAAGTGGTGCTCGGCGACCCAGGCCGTGTCGAGCCCCGCTTCCTCGGCGACCTCGGCGGAGCGGACCGCGCGGTGCAGCGCCTCCCCCTCGCCCTGTCCCGGGAACCGGGCCGCCAACACGAAACTACCTACGCGCATTGCCTTTTCCTGCTTCCTTGGCTCCGACGTGGAGCTCCCCCACCCGGCATAACCGTCTGACACGTGCCGAGGACACGGCTTGGCGAAGAGATTTGCGGATTGTCTGCAGAATCGATCGTCGGCGTGGGGGACTTGTGGGGGTTGGTGCCGTACGAGTGCCCCCGCCCGCGCCGCGTAGGCTGGACATGGCCCCTGCATCCTGTATAGCCCCGTGAGGTGTTCCGTGTCCCCGCGTCGCAACCGACCCAAGGGAGCAGGCTCGTCCGGACACAGCGCCGAGGACGACCGCTCCGGCCGCTACGGCGGCTGGCAGTCCACGGAGAGCTGGCAGGGCGAGGACTGGAACGTACGGCATGTGGCGGGCGCCAGCGCCCAGGGCAAGGCCTACCGCTGCCCCGGCTGCGACCAACTGATCCCCGACGGCGTCCCCCACGTCGTCGCCTGGCCCTCCCACGCGGGCGTCGACGACCGCCGCCACTGGCACAAGGCCTGCTGGAACGCCAAGGACCGCCGCACCACGCGGGTGCGGCGGTCCCGTGACGCGCCGAAGTTCTGAGGTTCTCAGAGTCTGCCGGGCAGGCTCACACGTCGCGCTTCTCCAGTAGCGCGTAGGCGGCGGCGAAGGCGGCCGCCGTCACTACCAGCATGATCCACAGGGGGTCCCAGCCGGACGGGCCGGAGCTGCTGAGGGACTGGGAGTAGAAGACGCTGAGCTGGTTCGGGATGGAGTACTCGAACAGGGCCTGCTGCAGGTCCTGCAGCGACTCCGAGAACATGAACAGCGCGATGACCAGCGGGGCCAGCAGCACGCCGATCATGATGGTGATCGCGCCCGCGGAGTGCCGGATGATCGAGCCGACGACGAGCGAGAGCAGGCCGAGCAGCGCGATGTAGAGCGAGATGCCGACCGTGCCCTTCAGCCACTCCTGGCCGGTGGGCTCGCGCGCGTCCAGCATGGACACATCGGCGAGGGCGACGACGAGGGACGCCGCCAGCGTCACCACGAACGCGACGCTGAAGAACACGATCGCCTTCGCCGCCAGCACCCGGCCGCGGGACGGGCAGGCGGTCATCGTGGTCCGGATCATGCCGGTGCCGTACTCCGAGGCGGTGGTCAGCACGCCGAGCGTGATGATGCACATGCTGCCGAGCAGCAGCCCGAAGAAGCCGAGCGACAGCGGGTTCTCATCGCCCACGCCGCCGTCCGCGGAATTGGCGGCGACCAGCGCGGCGGCCGCCAGACCGATACCGACGACGAGCAGCACGAACACGCCGAGCGTCCACATCGTGGAGCGCACCGAGCGGATCTTCGTCCACTCCGAGGCGAGCGCGTGCCCGAGGTGCGTGCGCACCACGGGGATCGGCGAGGTGTAGGTGGGGTACGAGGAGCCGGGCGCCGCCTGCCAGTTCGGTGCGGCGGTCTGCGGCATCGGGGGCTGGGGCGTGCTCATCGGGCGTCCTCGGGCTTGGTCAGGGCGGCAGGGGCGGAGGGTGCGGGCGCGGCCGGAGGCTGGGCCGGGGCCTGGGGCGCCTGGGGCGTCTGCTGGGCGTACGGGTTGGGCGCGTCCGCCGCCGGCGCCGCAGCGGGCGCGCCAGGGCCGCCGTACGGCCCCGGCTGACCCTGCGGCGCGGCGAACGGCTGCCCGCCCTGCTGGGGCGGCGGCGGGGCGTACCAGCCGGGCTGGCCCTGCCCCGGCACCGGCATCGGCGGCTGCGCGCCCGGCGGCAGCTGCTGCTGCAGCCCTGCCTTCTGGTCGGTCGTCGAGCGGTAGTCGACCGCGCCCTGCGTCATCCGCATGTACGCCTCCTCCAGCGAGGCCTGGTGCGGCGACAGCTCCCAGAGGCGTACGTCCGTGTCGTGCGCGATGTCGCTGATGCGGGGGAGCGGCAGCCCGGTCACCCGCAGCGCGCCGTCCTGCTCGGGCAGCACATGCCCGCCCGCCTCGGTCAGCGCCCCGGCCAGCTTCTCGCGCAGCTGCGGCTCGGTGTCGGGCGTACGCACCCGGGCGAAGCCCGCGGAGTTCGCCGCGATGAAGTCCTTGACGCTCATGTCGGCGAGCAGCTGGCCGCGCCCGATCACGATCAGGTGGTCGGCGGTCAGCGCCATCTCGCTCATCAGGTGCGAGGAGACGAAGACGGTACGGCCCTCGGCCGCCAGCGACTTCATCAGGTTCCGCACCCAGAGGATGCCCTCGGGGTCGAGGCCGTTGACCGGCTCGTCGAACAGCAGCACCTGAGGATCGCCGAGCAGCGCGGCGGCGATGCCGAGCCGCTGGCCCATGCCGAGCGAGAAGCCCTTGGAGCGCTTGCCGGCCACGTCCTGGAGGCCGACCACGCCCAGCACCTCGTCCACGCGCCGGGCCGGGATGCCGGACAGCTGGGCGAGGGACACCAGGTGGTTGCGGGCGGCGCGGCCGCCGTGCACGGCCTTGGCGTCCAGCAGCGCGCCGACCTGGCGGGGGGCGTTGGGCAGCTTGCGGTACGGATAGCCACCGATCGTGACGTGCCCCGCGGTCGGGTTGTCCAGGCCGAGGATCATCCGCATCGTCGTCGACTTGCCCGAGCCGTTGGGGCCGAGGAAGCCGGTGACGGAACCGGGCCGCACCTGGAAGGACAGGTTGTACACAGCGGTCTTGTCGCCGTAGCGCTTGGTCAGGCCGACTGCTTCGATCATGCTCCGCACCCATCGAAAGGATCAGGACAGCGGGGCACACGCCCCCCGTAAGGGTTAGGAGGATACCTAGGCGCTGACGGTTCCACTCAAGGGCAGGTAAAAACTCGGCAGACGGCCCTCGCTGACGCGGGTTCGGTGACGCGCCCCAAAGGGGCGCGGGGAACTGCGCGAACAGCCACGACGGCGCCGCAGCCGAACCACGGCATGGGCGGCTCTTCCCAGCGGAGCGCCTACGCGTCCCGCTTCTTGAGCGTGAGGTAACCCCCCAGCAGCGCCGCGACCACCCACAGCACCATGATCCCGAGCCCGCCCCAGGGGCCGTACGGCTTGTCGTCGTCGATCGGGGTGACCACCTGCATGATCCTGCTGCCGGCCTGGTCGGGCAGATAGCGGCCGATCTTCTCGGTCGCCGAGACGTTGCCGAGGATGTTGGAGACCAGGAAGAAGAACGGCATCAGGATGCCCAGCGACAGCATCGGCGAGCGCAGCATCGCGGCGACGCCCATCGAGAACATCGCGATGAGAGCCATGTACAGCCCGCCGCCGAGCACCGCCCGCAGCACCCCCGGGTCGCCGATCTCGGCCCGGTGGTCGCCGAGCATCGCCTGCCCGAGGAAGAAGGTGACGAAGCTGGTGGCGACGCCGACGACGAGCGCGAGGCCGGTGGCCACCGCGACCTTGCTGGCCAGGAACGTCCCGCGCTTCGGCACGGCGGCCAGGGAGGTGCGGATCATGCCGGTGCTGTACTCGTTCGACACGACGAGCACACCGAACACGATCAGCGCGAGCTGACCGAGGCTCATCCCGGCGAAGCTGATGAACGTCGGGTCGAAGGAGAGCCTGTCCCGCTCGCTCATGTTGTCGAACTCGTGCGCCGACAGACCCGAGATCAGCATCCCGAGGGCGATGGTGACCACCACGGCGAGGGACAGCGTCCACACGGTGGAGGCCACGGAGCGGATCTTGGTCCATTCGGAGCGGACGACCTGGGTGGCTGCCATGCTCAGCTCCTCCTCCACTCGCTGCCCCACGACTGCCGTTCCTGTCCCGGTGGCCGCTGCTGTCCGCCGGGCACGGCGTCGGCGTGCGCGTGGTACTCCACCGACTCCGCGGTCAGCTGCATGAACGCCTCCTCCAGGGACGCCTGTTGCGGGCTCAGCTCGTGCAGCACGACCCCGTGCCGCGCCGCCAGCTCACCGATCTGCTCGGCCTTGCTGCCGTCGACCTCCAACGCCCCGTCCCCGGTCTGAACCGCCATGATCCCGGCCGTGTGCAGGACGTCGAGCAGCAGCTCCCGCTGCGGGGTGCGGATCCGGACGTACGACCGTGAGTTCCGCTCGATGAAGTCGGCCATGGACGTGTCGGCGAGCAGCCGCCCCTGTCCGATGACGACCAGGTGGTCGGCGGTCAGGGCCATCTCGCTCATCAGGTGGGAGGAGACGAACACCGTCCGGCCCTGTGCGGCCAGCGATTTCATCAGGTTCCGGATCCAGTGGATGCCCTCGGGGTCGAGCCCGTTGACCGGCTCGTCGAACATCAGGATCCGTGGGTCGCCGAGCAGCGCGCCCGCGATGCCGAGCCGCTGGCCCATGCCCATCGAGAAGCCCTTGGTCTTCTTCTTCGCGACCGCCGTCAGCCCGACCGTCTCCAGCACCTCGCGCACCCGGTTCGTCGCGATGCCGTTGCTCTGCGCGAGGCACAGCAGATGGTTGAAGGCGCTGCGCCCGCCGTGCCAGGCCTTGGCCTCCAGCAGCGCGCCGATGTACGTGAGCGGATCCTTGAGCTGGTCGTAGCGCTTGCCGTCGATACGGACCTGGCCGGCGGTGGGGTGGTCGAGGCCCAGGATCATCCGCATCGTCGTGGACTTCCCGGCGCCGTTGGGGCCGAGAAAGCCGGTGACGATGCCCGGTCTCACCGTGAAGGTGAGGTTGTTGACCGCCACCTTCTCGCCGTACCGCTTGGTCAGCCCCTCGAGCTCGATCATGCCGCCCACGCTAAAACGGGACAAAGCCCTCTGCCACCCCAGTGGCAGAGGGCTTTGCCAAAATTCAGCAGACGTGCGCCGGATCGTTACCGGGTCTGCTGGGCGGGAACCCCACGGGAGATCGGCTCGTCCTCGGCCGGGGTGCCGGCGGCGGCCACCGCGGCGCCCGTGAGCGTGGCCAGCATCTCGCGGACGTTCGTCAGCTGAGCGTTGATGCTGTCGCGGCGGTTGGTGAGCGCCGCGAGCTCGCGCTCGGATTCCGAACGGATGCGGTCGGCCTTGGCGTTGGCGTCCGCCACGATGTCCTCGGCCTGACGCTGGGCGGTCTCCACCGTCTGGCGGGCCCGGCGCTCGGCGTCGGTGCGCAGCTTCTCCGCCTCCAGACGCAGCTGCTCCGCGCGGTGCTCGATCTCCGCGAGACGCTTCTCCGCCTTCTGCTGACGCGACGCCAGGTCGCGCTCGGACTGCTCGCGGCGCTTGGCGAGGTTCGTCTCGAAGTCGGCGGCGGCCTGCGCGGCCTTCGCACGGGTCTCCTCGAAGAGGGCGTCCGCCTCCTCGCGCTTGGACTGCGCGTCCTTCTGCGCCTCGGCACGCAGCTGGGAGGCGTCGCTCTTGGCCTTCTCGACGATCCGGACGCCTTCGTCCTCGGCCTTGGCCTTGCGCTCCGCAGCGAACGATTCTGCGTCGTTGCGGACCTGCTGGGCCGCCGACTCGGCGAGCTCGCGGTGCTGCTCGGCGGCGCGGCGGGCCTCCTCGCGCAGATCCTTGGCCTCTTCCTCGGCGAGGCGGAGGATCTTCTCGACACGCGCGCCGAGACCCGCGTACGACGGCTCTGCGTCGGTGACGGCGGCCTGGGCGTTCTGCGTCTCGAGGTGGAGCTCCTCGATGCGCTTTTCCAGAGCGGTGATGCGGGCCAGAGCGCTGTCGCGGTCGGAGACGAGCTTCGAGATGCGTTCGTCCACCTGCGCGCGGTCGTACCCACGCCGCACAAGCTCGAAGCCGTAGGGGGAAGTGTCGCTCATGGGGTTCCTGTCAAATGAGACCGGTGAGGTGATAAGTGGAATCCTAGGGGCCGAAGCGGTGTGTCATCGAGCGGATACGTGTTTGATCTGGAGAATGAGACCCCTTTTGAGTGGCTAACCGTCGGACGGCTTGCCAAAAACTTGGTCAAAGGCCCCAGGAGACACCCGAAGGCGCACGCCCCGCTAGCCGTCTGACGACTTGCCACCCGATCGGGGTGCCCCCACCGTGGCACCTGCCTTGACCCCGCCGTCCTTCGCCGCGGACGGCGCCTCGAAGGACTCCAGCGCCTCCAGGACGTCCTGGACCCGGGAGATCTCGGCGTTGATGTCCTCGCGGCGCCGGACCAGGACCTCCAGCTCGCGCTTGCCCTCCTCGACCGTGCGCCGGGCCTCGCGGATCGCCTCGGCCTTGAGCTCCTCGGCCTCCCGGATCAGCGTGGACCGCTTCTGCTCGGCCTCCTTCAGCAGCCCCTCGGCCTTCTTCACGGCGGCGATACGGACCTTGCCCGCCTCCGAGTTGGCCTCCGAGACCAGCTCCTTCGCCTTCGCCTGGGCCTTGGCCAACTGCTCCTCGGCGGCCTTGATGAGCGCGTCGCAGCGGTCGCCGGCCGACTTCATCGTCTCGGCCGACTCACGGCGGGCCCGCTCGTGCAGCTCCTCGATCTCGCTCGTGATGCGGTCGCGCAGCTCCTCCGCGCGCTCCCGGATCGAGGTGGCGTCCCGGCGGGCGCCGACGAGCAGTTCGTCCGCGTCCGTACGGGCCTTCTCCACCATCGAGTTGCCCTCGACCGTCGCCTCGGAGACCAGCCGGTCGGCCTCCTTGCGGGCCGCGCCCACCATGGTGTCGGCCTGCGCCTCGGCGTCCGCGGTCGTCTTGTGCGCCTGCGTCTGCGCCTCGGTGAGCAGCTTGTCCGCCTCGGCGGTGGTCTCCGTGATGAGCTTGTCGACCTGCTCGGCCACGTCCTGCCGGCGCTTGCCGGCGTCCTTGCGGGCCTCTTCGAGGGTGCGCTCGGCCTCCTCGCGCGCCGCGTTGACCAGCCGCTCCGCCTCCGCGGCCGCCTCGGCCTTGACGCGCTCGGAGTCGCTGCGGACCCGCTCGGCGTGCTGCTGGGCCGACCCCACCGTGTCGGCGGCCTCGGCGCGCAGCCGCTCCGCCTCCGACGTGGCGTCCCCGACCAGCTTCTCGGCCTTGGCGAGCGCGTCGGTGCGCACCCGGTCGGCCTCCGCGATCGTCTCCGACTGGAGCCGCTCCGCCTCCGAACGCGCCTCGGTGATGAGGGTGTCGGCCTGCGTCGCCGCGTCCGACCGGATCCGGTTGGCGTCCTCACGGGCGTCGGCCCGGGTGCGCGACGCGGCCTGGTCGGCCTCGGCGATGGCGTCGGAGGCCTCCGTACGCACCCGCTGGGCGTGCTCGGCGGCGTCCGACCGCAGCCGCTCCGCCTCCGCGATGGCCTCCCCGACCGTCCGCTCGGCGAGGGCCTTGGCGGCCTCGGTCTCCTCGTTCGCCTCGCGCCGGACACGGCCGGCGTCCTCGCTGGCCCGCTCCCGCTCGGCGTAGGCGTCGGAGCGGACCCGGTCCGCCTCCTCCTGCGCCTCCCGGCGGGTACGGTCCGCCGCGTGCTCGGCGGCGCTGCGCAGCCCGGCGATCTCCTCCTGGGCCTGCTCGTGCAGCCCGGACACGGAGTCGCGGACCTGCTGGGCGTGCTGCTCGGCCGCCGACACCATCTCGGTGGCGCGCCGGTCGGCCTCCTCGACCAGCCGCACCGCCTCGGCCTGCGCCTCCTCCACCCGCTTCCGGGCGGAGGCCAGCAGCTCCTCGCTCTGCTCGCGGGCCCGCTCGCGCTCCTGGTCGGCCTCCTGCCGGGCGGAACCGAGGAGTTCCTCGGCCTCGCGACGGCGGCGGGCGGCCTCCTCCTGCGCGGCGGCCAGCGTCTCGGACGCCTCGGTGGCGAGCCGCTCGGCGGCGGCCTGCGCCTCCGCACGGACCCGGTCCGCGGTGTCCTGCGCCTCCGACTTCAGTCGCTCGGCCTCGGCCGCGGCCTCCGACCGCAGGCGTACGGCGACGGCCTCGCCCTCGGCACGGGACGCGGACGCGTCCGACGCGGCCTCGGTGCGCAGCCGGTCGGCCTCCTCCTCGGCCTGCTGCTGGAGCGTACGGATCCGCTCGGCGGACTCGGAGCGCAGCCGGTCGGTCTCCTCGGCGGCCTCACGCCGGATGCGCGAGGCCTCCTCGCGGGCGTCGGTGAGGGCCTGCTCGGCCGCCGTGAGCCGCTGCTCGGCCTCGGTCTGAAGGCGCGTCAGCTCCTCGGCGGCCTCGGCGCGGCGGGCCTCTATGGCCCGCTCGGTCTCCTCGTGCAGCTCCCGCGCGGCCCGCTCGGCGTCGGACTTGATGCCCTCGGCCTGCTCGACGACCTCCTCGCGGTGCCGCTCGGCCTCCTGGCGGGTGCGCTGCAGGGTCTCCTCGGCCTGCCGGCGCAGCGTCGTCGCCCGCTCGATGGCCTCGGTGCGGACCTTCTCGCTGTCCGTCGTGGCCTTCTGGCGCAGCTCGTCGGCGTCCTGCCGGGCCTTGGACAGCAGCTCCTCGGCGGTCTTGGCCGCCTCCTCGATCTGCTGGACGGCCTCCTTGCGGGCCTCCGCGCGGATCTTCTCGCCCTCGGCGACCGCCTCGGAGCGCAACTGCTCGGCCTCGCCGCGCAGCCGACGGGCCTCCTCCTGGAGCTCGACCGTCTTGGCGCGGTACTCCTTGGTGTCGTCCTTCGCCGCGCCCTTGAGCTGCTCGGCGATGTCATGCGCCTCGGACCGCAGCCGGTCGGCCTCGGCCTCGGCCTCGGTGCGGATCCGCTCGGCCTCCTCGGCCGCCGCCTTGGTGGTGTTCTGCGCGTCCTCCTGCGCCTTGTTGAGGACGTCCTCGGCGGTCTTGGCGGCCTTGGACAGCTGGGTCGCGCTCTCCTCGGCGGTGATCGTGCGGGCCTTCTCGGCGGCCTCGGCGACGATCTTCTCGGCCTCGGCGCGGGCGTCCGCGACGACCTGTTCGGCGTCCGCCTTGGTGGACTCGGCCTCCTTGGTGGCCTCGCTGACCAGCCGGGCGACCTGCTCCTTCGCCGTACGGGTGCGCTGCTCGTTGGCCGACTCGGCGCTGGAGAGCGCCTTCTCGGCGGCCGTCTTCGCCTCGGCGACCAGCTTCTCGGCCTCGGACTGCGCCTTGCGCAGCGCCTCCTCGGCCTCCGCCATGCGCTGCTCGGCGGCCCGGCTGAGCTCGGTGGCCTGCCGGCGGGCCGTGTCCGACTCGGTCGCCGTGGAGCTGCGCAGCTGCTCGGCGTGGTCGGTGGCCTCCTGGGCCTGCGTCGAGGCGGCGTTCAGCAGCCGCTCGGCGTCCGTCCGGGCCCGGCGCAGGATCTGCTCGGCCTCCGCGCGGGCCTCCTCGGCCGCGCTGGTCAGGCGCTGGCGGGCCTCGCCGGTGAGCCGCTCGGCCTCGGCGCGCGCGGTCGCCATGGCCTGCTCGGCCTCGGTGCGCGACTCGTCGAGAAGCCGGCGGGCCTGCTGCTCGGTGCGGGCGCGCAGCTGCTCCGCCCACGCCACGTTCTCGTTGACGTGCGACTCGACGGTCTGGCGGCGCTCGGCCAGCTCCTGGTCCAGCTGCTGGCGGCGGGTCACCGCCTCCTGGTGCAGCTCGGCCTGGAGCCGGGCGGCCTGCTCGGCGTGCTCCTGGAGGATCCGCTGGGTCTGCGCCCGGGCCTGGCTCAGCTCGCGCTCGGCCTCCTGGCGCAGCTGGTCGGCCTGGACCTGCGCGTTGCGCAGCAACTGCTCGGCCTGATAGCCGATGTCCCCGCCGTCGAAGGCGGGTCGGGACATGATGGTCCGCCGCGCCTCGTGCAGCTTGGCGCGCAGCACCTCGACCTGGTAGCCGAGGTCCTCGGCGTGCTGGATCGCCTTTTCCCGCTCGGTCTTCAGCCGATCCATCTCGGCCTCGAACCGAGAGAGGTGGTCGACGTCAGCCGCCGGCTCTCGCTCCTGGCGTTCGTAGCCCCGCACTGCGCGGTCCCATCCGTCCCCTGGTCGCAAGTCTCTCCATACGAGCACCGTCCATCCGCCGAACGGGGCCCCCGGGGAATGGTGTCAGATCAACGGCGGAGCACGGGCTGTTGCCCCACCCTCGTCCCCCGAAACCCGGACCCCGGAAACGGTCCCACCTTTGACGGAGGGGCCGGGTCACCCTGGACTGAGCGGCGACCGCCCCCAACCCTACCGGCCCATATGTACGGGGGTCAGTGCTCAGGTGACTCAACAGGCGCCGAAGTGACCAGTTCTGTCAGTACGCCATGGCAATCCTTGGGGTGCAGGAAGGTGATTCGTGACCCCATGGAGCCGCGCCGGGGCTCTTCGTACAGAACGCGTACGCCCTTGCCCTTGATGTCGGCGGCGTCCCCGTCCACATCCGCCGTACCGAAAGCGATGTGGTGGACACCCTCGCCGTTCTTGTCGAGCCACTTCGCGACCGTCGAGTCCGGCCGGGTCGGTTCGAGAAGCTGCAGGTAGGAGGCACCGCCGTCGGAGGTGTCGTTGATCTTGAGCATGGCCTCGCGGACGCCCTGCTCCTCGTTGACCTCGGAGTGGAACACCTCGAAGCCGTAGGTGGCCCGGTAGAACTCCACCGTCTTGTCCAGGTCGAAACAGGCGATCCCGATGTGGTCGATTCGCGTCAGCATGGAATTCAGTGCAGCGCCCCGGAGGTGGTTACGCAACGTGCGCGCGATCACACCGACGGCCCGGTGACGGCACGGAGTGCCACTCAGTACATTCGAAGTAAACCCTCGTTCACTCCTCGGCTGTCCAGCTGGAAGGGGATCGCACCTCATGTCTTCTGGAACTACCTCTGTGATCGTCGCGGGCGCGCGTACGCCCATGGGACGGTTGCTCGGTTCACTGAAGTCCTTCTCCGGAGCCGACCTCGGCGGCTTCGCGATCAAGGCCGCCCTCGACCGTGCGGGGATCGGCGGCGACCAGGTGCAGTACGTGATCATGGGCCAGGTGCTCCAGGCGGGGGCCGGGCAGATCCCGGCGCGCCAGGCCGCCGTGAAGGCCGGCATCCCGATGAACGTCCCGGCGCTCACCGTCAACAAGGTGTGTCTGTCCGGCCTCGACGCCATCGCGCTCGCCGACCAGCTGATCCGCGCCGGCGAGTTCGACGTGATCGTCGCGGGCGGCCAGGAGTCCATGACCAACGCCCCGCACCTGCTCCCCAAGTCCCGTGAGGGCTTCAAGTACGGCGCGATCGAGATGCTCGACGCGATGGCGTACGACGGCCTGACCGACTCCTTCGAGAACATCGCCATGGGCGAGTCCACGGAGAAGCACAACGCCCGCCTCGGCATCCTGCGCCCCGAGCAGGACGAGATCGCCGCCCAGTCGCACCAGCGCGCGGCCGCCGCCCAGAAGAACGGCATCTTCGAGGCCGAGATCACCCCGGTCGAGATCCCGCAGCGCAAGGGCGAGCCCGTCGTCTTCAGCAAGGACGAGGGCATCCGCGCCGAGACCACCGCGGAGTCGCTGGGCAAGCTGCGCCCGGCGTTCACCAAGGACGGCACGATCACGGCGGGCACGTCGTCCCAGATCTCCGACGGCGCCGCAGCGGTCGTCGTCATGAGCAAGGCCAAGGCACAGGAGCTCGGCCTGGACTGGATCGCCGAGATCGGCGCCCACGGCAATGTGGCAGGACCGGACAACAGCCTGCAGTCCCAGCCGTCCAACGCCATCGCCCACGCCCTGAAGAAGGAGGGCCTGGAGGTCTCCGACCTCGACCTGATCGAGATCAACGAGGCCTTCGCCGCCGTCGCGGTGCAGTCAATGAAGGACCTCGGAGTGTCCTCCGAAAAGGTGAACGTCAACGGCGGAGCCATCGCCCTGGGGCACCCGATCGGTATGTCCGGTGCGCGGCTCGTCCTGCACCTGGCCCTGGAGCTGAAGCGGCGGGGCGGCGGCGTCGGCGCGGCCGCGCTGTGCGGCGGTGGCGGTCAGGGTGACGCGCTGATCGTGCGGGTACCCAAGTCCTGAGTCCGCTCGGCGCGACCCCGTAGGACCTCTTTCGTGAACGGAGCTGTGATGCAGGACGTCTCCACCCTGGTGGCCCAGGCCAGGGAAGGCCGGCCGCGGGCCGTGGCCCGGCTGATCTCCCTGGTGGAGGGGGCGTCCCCGCAGCTGCGGGAGGTCATGGCGGCACTGGCGCCGCTCACGGGCAACGCCTACGTGGTCGGGCTGACGGGCTCACCGGGTGTCGGCAAGTCCACCTCGACCTCGGCGCTGGTGACGGCGTACCGCAAGCAGGGCAAGCGGGTCGGCGTCCTGGCCGTCGACCCGTCCTCGCCCTTCTCGGGCGGCGCCCTCCTCGGCGACCGCGTGCGGATGTCGGACCACGCCTCCGACCCCGGTGTCTACATCCGCTCGATGGCGACCCGCGGCCACCTGGGCGGCCTCGCGTGGGCCGCCCCGCAGGCGATCCGCGTTCTGGACGCGGCGGGCTGCGACGTGATCCTCGTCGAGACGGTGGGTGTGGGCCAGTCGGAGGTGGAGATCGCCTCGCAGGCGGACACCAGCGTGGTCCTGCTCGCCCCGGGCATGGGCGACGGCATCCAGGCGGCGAAGGCGGGCATCCTGGAGATCGGCGACGTCTACGTCGTCAACAAGGCCGACCGCGACGGCGCCGACGCCACCGCCCGCGAGCTCAACCACATGCTCGGCCTCGGCGAGTCCCGCGGCCCCGGCGACTGGCGCCCCCCGATCGTCAAGACCGTCGCCGCGCGCGGCGAGGGCGTCGAGGAGGTGCTGGAGGCCCTGGAGAAGCACCGGGCGTGGATGGAGGAGCGCGGAGTCCTCGCCGAACGCCGCCGCGCCCGCGCCGCCCGCGAGGTCGAGACCATCGCCGTCACCGCCCTGCGCGAACGCATCGCCGACCTCCACGGCGACCGCCGGCTCGGCGCACTGGCGGAGAAGATCGTCGCCGGCGAGCTGGACCCCTACCGCGCGGCGGACGAACTGGTGGAGGGCCTGACCCGGAGCTGAATCCCGGGCGACTGGCCGCCGCCCTCATCGCATGACGAAGGGCGCCCGGGGGAGAGGGCGCCCTTCGCGACGGTGTGGCTGTCGTGTGACGGCCGGGTCAGTCGTCGTCGCGGTCCTGGGTGACCTTGCCGGTGGAGAGGTCGACCTTCCACTCGCCCTTCGTGGTCTCCACGCTCCAGGCGGCGGGACCGTCGTCGTCCAGGTCGACGTCGGTGACGGTGCCGTTCGCCGCCGCGGCCTCGGCGGCCTCGCGGGCGTCGACGCTCGCGCCCTTCAGCGCGGCGAGGTCCTCACGGCCGTCGTTGTCGTCATCGTCGTCGCGCTGGGCGCCGAGCACCTTGCCGTTGTCCGAGGCGACCCGGACGTCGTGGTCGGTGCCGTCGGCCTTGACGACGCTCACCTCCCAGACGCCGGAGCGGTCGTCGTCCAGGTCGGCGGAGACGGCCGTGCCCGGCGTGTGCTTCAGCGCGGCCGCGATGGCGTCGGCGGCGGTGACCTTGGCGCCGTCGGCCGCCGTACGGTCGTCGGTGGCGTCGTCGCCCCGGTCGTCCGCCCTGTCGTCCGCGGCCTCGGCCTTGTCCTCCGCCTTGTCCTCGGCCTTGTCCTCCGCCACTTCCTGCGCGCTGTCGTCCCGGTCGTCGGCGACCCGGACGGTCGACTGACGCTGCGTGGACGCGCTGTCGTCGTCACCGGACGCGTAGGCCGCGACGGTGCCGCCTCCGATCAGGGCCGCGGCGGCGACGGTGGCGATGACGATGTTGCGCTTCATGGGGTTCCCTCCCGGGTGGTCGCGTTCTGCGTCGTCTCGTATGACTTCGTTTCGACGCGGACCAATCTGCCGAACCGACGCTGAGAGGAACCTGAAGCCCCCTGAAGAGATCTTCAGCTTCGCTTTGCGAACCTTTACGCATGCGCCTGTTGATCGTGGAGGACGAGAAGCGGCTGGCCCTGTCGCTCGCCAAGGGCCTGACGGCCGAGGGATACGCCGTGGACGTCGTCCACGACGGGCGGGAGGGCCTCTACCGGGCGAGCGAGGGAACGTACGACCTCGTGATCCTCGACATCATGCTGCCCGGCATGAACGGCTACCGCGTCTGCGCCGCCCTGCGCGCCGCCGGCCACGACGTGCCGATCCTGATGCTCACCGCCAAGGACGGCGAGTACGACGAGGCCGAGGGGCTGGACACCGGCGCCGACGACTACCTGACCAAGCCGTTCTCGTACGTCGTCCTCGTCGCCCGCGTCAAGGCGCTGCTGCGGCGCGGCGGACAGGGCGCCGGGGCCTCGCCCGTGCACGTCCACGGGAACCTGAAGGTCGACACCGCGGCGCGCCGGGTCTTCCTCGGCGACGGCGAAGTGGTCCTCACCGCCAAGGAGTTCGCGGTCCTGGAGCAGCTCGTGGTGCGGGCCGGTGAGGTGGTGTCCAAGGCGGAGATCCTGGAGCACGTCTGGGACTTCGCGTACGAGGGCGATCCGAACATCGTCGAGGTGTACGTCAGCACCCTGCGGCGCAAGCTGAGCGCCGGGCTCATCCGGACGGTGCGCGGGGCCGGCTACCGGCTGGAGAGAGGGGAGGCCTCGCCGTGAGCCGCCGGCTCTTCGGTTCGGTCCGGTCCCGGGCGACCCTGGCCGCCACCCTCGTCGTCGCCGTGGCGCTGGTCGCGGCCGGTACCGCCGTACTGCTGTCGCTGCGGTCCAACCTGACCGGCCAGGCGGCGGCGGATGCCGCGGGCACCGCCCGCAACATCGCCGTCGAGCTGTCCGACGGGCGGCCCTACGACCAGCTGTCCGCGCTCGACGACGACGACCGTCCGGTCCAGATCGTCGACGAGCAGGGGACGCTGGTCGCGGCCAGCGAGGACCTGGAGAGCATCAGCGGCACGGGTGTGGACGCCGTACGCCCGCGGCCGTCGACCGGTGGCACCGTCCGCGAGGACGCCGACGACTCCGACGACGACGGAGCACCCGGCAAGGCCGCCGAGGCCGGTGAGATCGGCACGGACACCGACTACAGCAACGGCTCCGCCACCCTCGACGGCAAGACCGCCGACTACCGTTTCGCCGCCGTCGAGGTCGAGTTCGAGGACAGGGGCACCCTCACCGTGTACGCCGGGGCGCCGCTCTCGGCCGAGCAGAGCGCCGTGGGCACGGCGTCGACGGTCCTGCTGATCGGCTTCCCGCTGCTGCTCGGCGTCGTCGCGGGCGTCACCTGGCTGGTCACCCGGCGCGCCCTGCGCCCGGTCGAGGGCATCCGCACCGAGATGGCCGCGATCACCGCCTCCGAGGACCTCGCGCGCCGCGTGCCGGTGCCGGACACGCACGACGAGGTCGCCCGCCTCGCGCTGACCACGAACGAGACGCTGGCCGCCCTGCAAGCCTCGGTGGAACGCCAGCGCCGGTTCGTCGCCGACGCCTCGCACGAGCTGCGCAGCCCGATCGCCTCCTTGCGCACCCAGCTCGAAGTGGGCGCCGCCCACCCCGAGTTGCTCGACCTCGACGGCGCGGTGGAGGACACCGTACGGCTCCAGGACCTCGCGGCGGACCTGCTGCTGCTCGCCCGGCTGGACGCCGGGGAGGGCCCCGGCGCGTCTTCCCCGGGGACGGCCCCCGGACCCCCGGCACGCTTCGACCTGGGCGCCCTGGCGTGCGAGAAGGCCGAGGGGCGTACGGGTGTGACGGTGGACGCGGGGGTCGTGGAGGTGGCCGGGTCACGGGCGCAGGTCGGGCGGGTGCTCACCAACCTGCTGGACAACGCCGCACGGCACGCCCGCTCGGCGGTCACCCTGACCGTCGACCGGCAGGGGGAGTGGGCGGTCGTGGCCGTCGGCGACGACGGGGACGGGGTGGCCGAGGCCGACCGGGAGCGGATCTTCGAGCGGTTCGTCCGGCTGGACGAGGCCCGCAGCCGCGACGACGGCGGTGCCGGTCTCGGCCTGGCCATCGCCCGCGAGATCGCCGTACGGCACGGTGGCACGCTCACCGTGGGCCGGGCGCCGGCGGGCGGAGCCCTGTTCGAACTCCGCCTGCCGCGGGCTCACTAGACGCCGGGCTCCGCCAGGGGTTACGGGCGTCCCCGCTGGCCGCGCAGATGCTCGGCGATGGGCTTGAGGGCCTTGTCGAGCTCGGTCAGGGAATCGGGGGACAGCAGGTCGATGAAGTGCCTGCGCACCGACGCCACATGGTGCGGCGCGACCTTCTGCATCGTCTCCATGCCGTGCTCGGTGAGCACCGCGTACAGCCCGCGGCGGTCGGACTCGCAGTTCTCACGCCGGACCAGGTTCGCGTTCTCCATCCGGGTGATCTGGTGGGACAGGCGGCTCTTGGACTGGAGGGTGGCGGACGCGAGGTCGCTCATCCGCATCCGTACGTCCTCCGACTCGGAGAGGTTCACCAGGATCTCGTAGTCGTTCATTGTCAGTCCGAACGGCTGCAGGTCCTTCTCGAGCTGGTACGTCAAGAGCCTGTTGACCTCCAGGTGGGTGCGCCAGGCGCACTGCTCCGCATCGGTCAGCCAGTGGGTGGCCGTCTCGGTCTCCATGAATGAAGTCTACCTAAAAAGTTGAAAGGCGAACTAGCGAGGGTTTTCTGTGACATCGCGGTGTGCGCACACGTTCGATGTCACACTCCGCAGACTACCGCTCACAGCCCGAAGCGACGCTGGAGGTCTCCGAGCTGTCCGGGAAGGCGCTGTGTACCGGCCGTCTGTGAAGGGCTTGTGTGCGTCCCGCCGGCACCCGGTACTCCGACCCCTGACGGAACCACCCCCGTGGCCTGCTCGGCCATCAGGGTCTCGGTCGACTGGAGCAGGACCGTACCGGCTCCGACGAACTCGAACTGATGCTCCTCTCCGGAGGCCCCGCCGAGGCCTGTCAGTGCACGTAGACCGCCCATTACGCCGGTCATGTAGCCATGGTCGTAGTGGTGGCACGGCGACGGGCAGTCGGCCCAGCCGACGAGCGCCTGCGGGTCCACCCGGATCGGGGGTTCCATGAACACCACCGGACCGTTAGATGCGGCCACGAACTTTCCGGTTCCGATCAGTGTCAGAAAACCCGGCACGATCGATTGCTTGAGGGCAAGACTTGGCTGAAAAGCGAGCAGGTTGCCCGAGCGAATGGTCAGGTTGCCGTCTTCGAGGTCGTACGAATTGACGTCGAAGGCCCGGTCAGCGAGCAGCATCTTGCCGGAGCCCTCCGCCACCACCCAGTCGCTGGCGTGCAGTGGCGAATGAAAGGACGTACGGACAAGCCGGTCGAGTCGCCCGTGCCCGACGCCGTTGAAGTCCATCTGTCCGTAGTAGGCGATCATCTTCCCCTTCTGCAGGAACCACTGGCTCCCCTTGAGCTCCACGCAGAAGGTGTAGGCGTTGACGTTGTCGTCGGAGGGCAGCGTCATGGGGTCGAACACGGTCGGACCCGCCCCCGGGTAGTGGCTCACAGCTTCTCCTCCGACGCCTGGACGTACACCGCACCGCTCCCGCTGAGCTCCAGCTGGAACGCCTCACCGGAGCCCCGGCCCACCATGTCGCGCCAGCCCAGCGCGGTGGACAGCTTGTTGCGCACGTCGCCGTGGTGGGCGACGTAGGCCTGGGGGTCCACATGGACCGGCCGCTGCGGGGTGATCGGAATCTCGAACACTCCACCGTGTGCCATGACGGCCACGGCCCCGTGCCCCTTGAGGGTCGTGGTGAACAGCCCCTGCCCGCTGATCTGCCCCCGCACCATGCCCATGACCCCGCCCTGCGAGCCGAGGAACATCGTGCCCTGCTGAAGCGTGCCCTCGAAGGCGAGGAGGCGGTCCGCCTCCACACACAGGGTGTCGCCGGAGAGGTTGATCACCTGGACGTGGTGGCCGCCGTGCCCGAAGAGCACGGTGCCGCTCCCCTCGACGCTCATCAGCGGGGTGTCCTCATTGGCGACCCGGCGCCCGATCATCGACATGATCCCGCCCTGGCCGCCGGCCATGTTCGGGGTGAAGGACACCTCGCCCTTGTAGGCGAGCATGGCCCCGCGCTGGCTGAACAGCCGCTGACCCGGCATGACGGTCGCCTCGACCATCTTGGAGTTGATCTCGCGGAAGCCCATGTCACACGTCCCCCGCGATCGTGTTCCGCTCGCTCGGCTGTACGTACACCAGCCCGTCCCCTTCGAACCGGATCTGGAAGGCCTCGCCCCCGCCCTCACCCATGAGCGTGCGGAACGTCACACCGGACTGGAAGGACTGCCGCAGATTCCCCTGGTGGGCCACGTAGGCCCCCGGATCGACGGTCAGCGGGTACTGCGCGCTGACCCGCAGCACCACGGCCGGCCCGTCCGACATGATCGCCGCCTGTCCGTGCCCTTCGACGGTCGTGGTGAACAGCCCGTTGCCCTGCGAGGCGCCGCGCATCCCCGTGAAGCTGGTCCCCGTCCGCAGCCCCGCGTCCGTGGCGAGCAGATTGCTCGACTCCACGTACAGCTTGTCGCCCTGGAGGCTCACGAGGTTGATCTCGGAGGCCCGGTCCGCGAACCAGCACGTCCCATGCCCCTTCACCTCCATCACCGTCATCTGCTCACCGGTGAGCCGCCGGGTCACCATGCCCCGCAGGCCCTCACCGCCACCGCTCATCTTCTTGAAGGCCATCTGCCCGTCGTACGCGACCATCGAGCCGTTCTTCGCCTTCACGGCATCCCCGGTCATGTCGACGGCGAGCACCTTGCTGCCTTGCAGTCGGAACATCGCCACGCAGCGAAGGTAGCCGCCGGTGCGCGGCGCCAACAGATCCTGAAGGTGGACTTCACCCCTGACGCCACCCCGAGGCAGACCCACCCCTCGGCGTTTGCCACAATGGACGAGGCTTGTGCTTGTATTCACAAGCTCGGGCCCGAGTGACCGACGTCTCTCCCTCAAACCCCCATCGAACCCACCGAAGGTGACCCGTGGACATCAAGACCGCCACCGCCCTCCGCCGCCTCCGTCTCGTCTCGGCCCCCGAGGCGGTGTCGTTCCTGCTCCTGCTCGTCTGCTCGGTGCTCAAGCGGACCACGGACTTCAACGCGGTGCCCGTGATGGGTGCGGTTCACGGCGTCCTCTTCATCCTGTACGTGATCTTCTGGGCGGATGCCTGGAACCGTGCCAAGTGGCCGCTGAAGACCGCCGCCCTCTACTTCGTCCTCTCCGTCCTGCCGACCGGCGGGTTCTTCGCCGACCGCAGGCTCAAGCGTGAGGCGGAGGACGCGGTCATCGCCACGCGCGCGCGTAAGGAAGGGATCGTCAACGCATGATCGTCGCGTTCTCCGTGACTCCGCTGGGCGTCGGTGAGGACGTGGGGGAGTACGTCGCCGATGCCGTCCGGGTGGTCCGTGAGTCGGGTCTGCCCAATCGGACCGATGCGATGTTCACGTCCGTCGAGGGGGAGTGGGACGAGGTCATGGACGTGGTCAAGCGAGCCGTGGCCGCGGTCGAGGCCCGTGCGCCCCGTGTCTCCCTGGTCCTCAAGGCGGACATCCGCCCCGGGGTGACGGACGGCCTCACGTCCAAGGTCGAGACGGTGGAACGCCACCTGGCCGGCTAGCCGCCGTACCCAAGTCCCCGCTCCGACCGGGGACTTCCACCCCTCTTCCTCGCC
>NZ_JAKEIP010000027.1 GCF_021474425.1 Streptomyces muensis
GGGTCTGGGTGATGTGGGGCGGGTCCATGGGCGATGCGTCCATGGATGGCCGGGAGTTCATGGAGGTCGCGTCTGTGTGGAGGGAATCCAGGGATGTCGGACGCAGACGTGCGGACGGTGTGGGCTGCACCCGCCCGGCGTCGAGGCTCGTCGACTCCAGATGGAACGACGCCGGGCGCATGAACTCCAGGCGTGTCGGGTCCTCCGGGTCGGTCGACGTCCGGTCGGCGGGCTGGTGCGGCGAGGGGGTGTAGGCGGACGTGGTGCCTTGGGTGCTGGTGGTGTGCGTCGAGTCCATGTGGGCCGCGTCCACGTGGGCTGCGTCCATGTGGCTCGCGCTCATGTGGTCGGGCCCTGTGTGGTCGAACGCTGTGTGTCCCGAGCCCATGTGGCCTGGCACTGTGTGCGAGGTGCCCATGTGGCTGACGCCCAGGTGCCCCGCATCCATGTGCCCGTCGCCCATGTGCCCGTCGCCCATGTGCTCGGCACCCGTATGTCCGGCGTCCATACGTCCGGTCTCGACATGCCCGACCTCCACATGCCCGGCATCCATATGTGCCGACCCCATGTGCGCCGACTCCATGTGCGTCGACTCCATGTGGGCGGCCTCCCCATGTGCCGACTCCATGTGCTGCTGCGTCTCGGCGAGCCCGATCCCCCGCTGGAAGGCGGCCATCAGCCCCGGGTCGTGCCCGGCCAACTCGTCGGTCTCCTGGCGGGGCACGGGCGCGCTCCGCAGCTGGGGCACGATGTGTTCCTGGGCCCGGCGTCGGGGCAGTTGGGGCTTGCCCATGGTGCCGCGGACGGTTCCGGTGCGCGGGGTCGGCGGCGTGGCGGTGTTCTCCGCGACGACCCGACGTTCGTCGGGCCTGATGCCGGGCACGGCCTCCGCCGGATTCGCCCGCTCCTCGCGAGCGCCGCGCACGGGCAACGGCGCCGGGCCGGTGCCACGCCCCCCGGAGGCCGCGCTCCAGCCACCGGACTGCGGCTGAGACTGAGGCTGGGCCTGCGGCTGCTGGCGACGCTGGACGCCCGCGGAGACCTCGGCCGCACCTCGCTGCCCGCCCTCCGACGCCGCCGACGCGGGCGATGCAGCCGATGCGGCCGACGTGGACTGCCGATGCTGCTGCGGCGGCACCGGCACCTGCTGTGCACGTGCCTGCGGCGTGGAGCGCGACGGCACGCCCGCGCCAGCACCTCCAGCTCCAGCTCCAGCTCCAGCAGCGGCGCTTGCCGCACCATGCGCATCCTGCACCCGCGGCGCTCCGCCACGGCGGCCCTCCGGTTCCGCCCCCAACAACCCCTGCGGCACGACGAGTACGGCTTGGACACCGCCGTAGATGTTGGTCTGGAGCCGTACATGGATGCCGTGCCGCTTGGCGAGCTGGGAGACGACGAACAGTCCGATCCGTCCGTCCGCCAGCAGGCTGGCCACGTTGACCTGGTCGGGGTCGGCGAGCAGGGCGTTCATGCGGCTCTGCTCGCCGACGGGCATGCCCAGCCCGCGGTCCTCGACCTCGACGGCGAGCCCCGAGGTCACCAGGTTGGCCCGGAGCAGGACTTGGGTGTGCGGGGCGGAGAACACCGTGGCGTTCTCGACCAGTTCGGCCAGCAGGTGGATGACGTCGGCGACGGCGTGTCCGCGCAGGGTGCCGTCGATCGGCGGCACCAGCTTGACCCGCGAGTACTGCTCGACCTCCGCGATGGCCGAGCGCAGCACCTCGGTCATGGAGACCGGGTTGCTCCACTGGCGGCGGGAGACGGCGCCGCCGAGCACGGCGAGGTTCTCGGCGTGGCGGCGGATGCGGGTGGCGAGGTGGTCGACGTGGAAGAGGCCCTTGAGCAGGTCGGGGTCCTCGATCTCGTTCTCCAGCTCGTCGAGGATGGAGATCTCCCGGTGCACGAGCGACTGAAGGCGCCGGGCGAGGTTGACGAAGACCTCGAGCTTCTGTTCGCTGCCGGCCTGGCTGGAGAGCTGGGATGCCTGGACGACGGCGGTGACGGCTCCGTCATGGGCACGGGCCAGATCGGAGGCGAGCAGTTCGAAGTCGTCGGCGCCCTCGGGCGGACCGCTGCGCGGCTTGCGCTTGGGCGGACCGTCACCGCGGCGCAGGGCCTCGACGAGCGTGCGCAGATCGGCTTCACCGCGCGCGCTGTTGCGGCGCAGTGCGCCGATGCGGTCGCTCACGGATCTGGCGGTGCGGTTGGCGGCCACCGCCGCGATCAGGATGCCCGCCACGGTCACCGAGACCGCGCCGGCCAGCACGCCCCACAGGGTGAGGCTCGGCCGTGCGCCGGTGGAGCGCATGACGAAGAGCACGGCCGCGCAGGCGCTGAGGGTCACCGCGACGGGTGGCAGCACTGCCAGGCGCAGCAACTGGGGCCGTATGTGGGTCTCGGGCAGCGCGGTTGCGGTGCGTGCGGCCGGGCGCCCGTGCCGCCCGCCCTCACGGCGGTCTGCGCGTGCGGCCGGGGCGCGGAGTTGAGACATCAGGGTCCTCGTACTGGTCCGTCGGTCGGGGCCTTGGGGTGCGCGCGGTCTGCGCGGCCCGGGGCATGCGCCATCGCGATGTCGGTCGACGGAGCCGACGAATTCGGCTCCGTGTCGCCCAACGGACACTGACAGTAGTCGCCTCCGCATCAAGTGCGGTGGGCAGTTGACAAAGTCCCGCAGGCAGCGTCCCGCTCTGGTATGAGGTCTCGTACGACAGACC
Source organism: Streptomyces muensis (assembly GCF_021474425.1). GTDB lineage: Bacteria > Actinomycetota > Actinomycetes > Streptomycetales > Streptomycetaceae > Streptomyces > Streptomyces muensis. Next base: position 2,715 of record NZ_JAKEIP010000027.1, read on the forward strand.
GATAACCAGCTCCACCGTTCGCCCACAAGGAGCATTCGAACGATCGGACCTGGTCAGAAGTGGTCACGAAGAAAAGTCGAGCGGCGGGGGGCTTCAGCCGCCGCACGCCTCGCGGCCCCCACTACTCTCGCCCTCGGCCGCCGCAGCCGCCCCCGGCCGGGACGATTCAGCGCTGCAGGCGCCTTGATCACCGACCCCGGCCATGTCACGGGCCGTATCCGCGCGCGCTGCTCCGCGAGCGCCCAGCAGTGCCCCCACGCGCCCCGCGCGAACCGTTCCAAAAGGGCGCACGAACAACAGCGGGCGCCCGAATGGGCGCCCGGAAGACAGTGAGCCCCGTCCCACAACCGACGGGGCCCACCAAGGTCGCGGTCGCGCTAGCCGACCGCCACGCTGCCAGGCCTGTCCGGCCGGTCCTGCGTGTCCTGCGTGTCCAATGCGTCTGGTGCGGCCTGTGCGTCCTGTGCATCCGCTCCGTCCGGCCCCGCCACGACCGGCGGCCAGGTCGGCCACCCCTCGGCAGGCTCCTCGGCCGCCGCGCGCCACCACGGCGTCACGGGCGGCACCGAGGCCGGCTCGAAAGGCTCGCCGCAGACGGGCGCCGCCATGGTGACCCCGGCCTTGTGCGTGGCCCGCGTGGTCCGTTCCGCCGGCTCGGCCCACGGATGCGTCGCCAGGTTGAAGGTGCCCCAGTGGATGGGCAGCATGACGCCAGCGGCCGGGTCGCCGCCCTGAAGGTCGAGGTGGGCGCGGACGGCCTCGTCCGGCGTCATGTGGATGTCGGGCCAGAAGTCCGAGTAGGCGCCGAGCTGGATCATCGTGGCGTCGAACGGGCCGTGTTCGGCGCCGATGTCCTTGAAGCCCTCGAAGTAGCCGGTGTCGCCGCTGTGGTAGATCCGGTGCTCGTCCGAGGCGACCACCCAGGACGCCCAGAGGGTGTGCTGGGTGTTGCGCAGGCCGCGGCCGCAGAAGTGGCGGGCCGGGGTGGCCGTCAGGGTGAGGCCGCCGATCTTCGTCGTCTCGTGCCAGTCCAGCTCGCGCAGCCGGTCGGCGGGCACGCCCCAGTGTTCGAGGTGGGCGCCGACGCCGAGCGGTACGGCGAACAGGGTGTCCGTGCCGACCAGGGCCTTGATCGTGGGCAGGTCGAGATGGTCGTAGTGGTCGTGCGAGATGACGACGACGTCGACCGGCCCGAGCGCGGCGAGGGGCAGTGGCACGGGATGCAGCCGCTTCGGCCCCGCGAAGGGGAACGGCGAGCAGCGCTCGCCCCACACGGGGTCGAAGAGAACCCGGCGCCCGTCGATCTCGGCGAGGACGCTCGAATGTCCCATCCAGGTCAGGCGCAGTCCGTCGACGGGCGGTTTCGCCAGGTCGGCGTAGGTGGTGGGGTGGATCGGCACGGGAGACTTCGGAGCGCGGCGGGGCCGGGTGTCCCGGTCGAAGAAGACCTTGGCGAACTCCAGCATCGATCCGGACGGTCTGGTGCGGGCGGCGCCCCCGGGGTTCTGGAAGACCCCGTCCCGGAAGTGCGGCGATCTGCGGATGCGCGCCATGCGCTCACCGCTCGGGTCCACGCCGAAGGCCTCGGGCCGCAGGGCACGCAGCCCGGAGCTCGGGAAACGGAAACCGGCCACGGTACCTCCAGGTGGAGTCGGTGAGAAATCCATTATGGTCGGCCCCTCCGACAACCCCGTACCCCCCTGATCCATTCCGCTGTACTCCCTGATCCATTCCGCTGCGGTCGGCTCCACTTCGCACGTTGACATGTCCTCATCCGCCTCCGATACTGACCCATCGTTCAGTAAGAGCGCGGCCCACAGCCCTCGCCCCTCCCCGGAGACCCCATGACCACCCCCCTGCTGTCGCTCACCTGGACCGACGAGGTCACCGGCCGCCAGGGCTTCCTGGTCATCGACCGCCTGGTGCGCGGCGTGTCCAGCGGCGGGTTGCGCATGCGGCCGGGATGCACGTCGGAGGAGGTCGCCGGGCTCGCCCGCGGCATGAGCCTGAAGGAAGCCCTGCACTACGACCCCGAGGCCCGGTACGTCCCGCTGGGCGGCGCCAAGGGCGGCATCGACTGTGATCCCCGGGATCCGGAGGCGTACGGGCTCCTGGTGCGCTACCTGCGGACCATGCGGCCGTACATCGAGAGCTTCTGGACCACGGGCGAGGACCTCGGACTCACCCAGGAAGTGGTCGACCGGGCGGCCGCCGAGGCGGGGCTCGTCTCGTCCGTGCAGGCCGTGTATCCGCTGCTCGACGACGAGGCCGGCGCGCGTCGGCGGCTCGCGGACGCGTTCGCGGTCGAGGTGGACGGCATCGGGCTGGACGAGCTGGTCGGCGGCTGCGGGGTCGCCGAGTCGGTGCTCACGGCGCTGGACCGGGCCGGTGTGCCGCGCTGGCGTACGCGTGTCGCCGTACAGGGCCTCGGGACGATGGGCGGGGCCACGGCACGCTTCCTCACGCGCGCGGGGCTCACGGTCGTGGCCGTCGCCGACATCAAGGGCACGATCGCCAACCCGGCGGGCCTCGACGTCGAGAGCCTGCTGGCGGCGCGGGACGCGTACGGCACGATCGATCGCGCGGCGCTGCGCCGGGGCGACCGTGAACTGCCGGGCGAGGCCTGGCTGTCGGTCGAGGCCGAGGTGCTGGTGCCGGCGGCCGTCTCTTACGTGATCGACGCCTCGAACCAGGGGCGCGTCACCGCCCGCTGGATCGCCGAGGCGGCCAACATGCCCGTACGGCCGGACGCGGAGGAGGCGCTGGCCGCGCGGGGCGTGACCGTGCTGCCGGACGTCGTGGTCAACTCGGCCACGAACGCCTGGTGGTGGTGGACGCTGTTCGGCGACATCGGAGCGTCGGCGGACGAGGCGTTCGCCCACACGCGGCGCTCGATGCGCGCTTTGACCGACCTCACGCTGGCCCGGGCGGAGGCCGACGGGACGACGCCCCGGGCCGCCGCGCACGCCATCGCTGAGGACCGGCTGCCGGTGATCGCCGAACGGTTCGGCCGGCACCGGTAACGCCGGACGAGGGGCTCGTGACCTGGCCTCGGCCCGGGAACAGTCCATGACGAGGCTTTAGGGTGACCGGGTGGCAAGAGTGCGGTTGAGCGTGGCGGAGCGGCGCGAGGAGTTGCTGCGGGCCGCCGTCGAGCAGATAGAGGCGCGGGGCGTGGCGGCGGTCAGGATCGCCGACGTGGCCTCGGCGCTCGACGTGAGCAACGCGCTGGTGCTCTACCACTTCGCCACGAAGGAGAAGCTGGTCGCCGCCGCGTTCGCCCACGCGGCCGAGGGCGATCTGGCCCGTCTGCGCAGGATCCTCGGCCGCCGTACGACGGCGCTGCGCCGGCTGCGGACGGCCGTGCGCTGGTACGCGCCGACCGGTCAGGCCAAGGGCTGGCGGCTGTGGATCGAGGGCTGGGCGGGGGCGCTGCGCGAGCCCGCGCTGCAGGAGGTCACGCGGGACCTCGACCGGCAGTGGAAGGGCGCCATCGCCGAGGTCATCACCCAGGGCGTGGCCGCGGGCGAGTTCGTCTGCGCCGACCCCAGCGGCACGGCGCTGCGGCTCACGGCCCTCCTCGACGGGCTCGCCGTACAGCTGACGTCGTACCGCGGCGCGGTGTCACGCGCGCGTGCCCAGGAGTGGGTGGACGAGGCGCTGGCCCGGGAACTGGGCCTTGAGCGGGAGGCGTTGACGGCGTCGGCACGGTGAGGTCGTCGATCGCCGGGCGGTTCCGCCTCACAGCGTCCACGACAGCCGTGTGGGCCGCGCCCCGGCCAGGACGCGGCCCACATCGACACGAAGCGGCGCTTCAGGCCACCGATTCGATCCGCATCTTGATGTCGTCCGGGGACAGGGCACCCTTGGCCGTCACATGGTCCCCCGACGACTCGCCGCGCAGGCGGCGTCCGATCCACGGCACCAGGTACTCACGCGCCCAGTGGACGTCGTCCCGGCGGATCTCCAGGGTGCCGCGGGGCGGGAGCGCCGGCCAGGGCTGGTCGGGGTCGGCCGGGACCTCCAGGCCGAGGACCTGGCCCGCGCGGAGCGCCACGCGTGTGTGCCCCTCGGGAGACAGGTGGAGCCGGTCGTCGTCCCAGGCCCGGCGGTCCTGAACGGTCTTCAGGGACCACAGGTCGAGCACCGGGCAGCCGTACCGGTCGGCGACGGCCCGCACATGCCCGTTGTAGGTGGCGATCTTGCCGCGCAGATGCTTCAGCACGGGCACGCCACGGGTGTCGAAGCCGGTCGTCACCATGACGGTGCCGGCCACGGCGGTGAGCCGGGCGATGGCCCGCTCGAAGCGCTCGGCGACCTCGTCGGGGTCGGTTCCGGGTCGGATGATGTCGTTGCCGCCCGCACAGAACGAGACCAGGTCCGGGGCCAGTTCGACGGCCTTCGGGAGCTGGTCCTCGATGATCTGGTCGAGCAGTTTGCCGCGCACGGCGAGGTTCGTGTAGTTGAAGTCGCCCTCGGGGCGCCGGTCCGCGAGCAGAACCGCGAACCGGTCGGCCCAACCGACGAACGCCCCGTCGGGGCCGGGGTCGCCGACGCCCTCGGTGAAGCTGTCCCCCACCGCGACGTACGACCCGATCACTGATCTGCTGTCACTCTTCGAATCGTCTGCCACATCGGCACATGATTCACCTTCGAATGTGACCTACGCGACCGTAGGCAAGGGTTGACGAGCGGTGAGATAAGCCACTTCCAAAGGATTCGCCAAACCTGGAATATCCCTCTGATCAGGGGTGTTGTGGGCGCAGCCGCCATACGCGGAAGTCGCTGACCCGGAAGTGGCTCCATACGGTCCGGAAGGCGAAGTGCCCACCGGTGTACGGCTCCTGGTCGATGTGGTCGAAGACGAGCCGGCCGTTGTTCCACCACTGGACGGTCGAGCCGTCGGAGACGATACGGACCCGGTTCGGCTGATTGGCCACCAGCAGCGGCTCCGTGTAGTCGAAGACCAGCGGACGGACCCCGGCCTGGCCGACGTACCGGCGCAGTCGTGTCGTGGTGTTGTAGTTGGCGCCGTATCCGGCGTAGTACGTCTTGAGGTGGTCGTACTCCTCCAGCGCGCCGCCCCGCCGCGTGGCGAAGAGGTCGTCCGGGGAGCGGACGTCGAGGGCGTTCCAGAAGTTGTTGAGGTCGGAGACCCGGTCGTTGGGTCCGCCGGCCGAGACGGCGGTGGCCGTGTATTGGAGGACGTACGGTCCTTCGAGCCGCTTCTTGAACCAGACCGTCGCCCCGCCCGGTACGTCGATCTCCAGCACACCGTGGGCGGCGGTGACGGTGCCGCCGTCCTGCAACTCGGTGACCCATTGGTCCAGGCCGTGGCGGAAGTCGTCGCGGGCGATCAGCCGGCGGCCGGGAGAGGCACTCGCCGCGGCGGCGGGGGCCAGCGCTCCGAGGGCGGCACCTGCGGCCAGGACTCCGAATGCTCTGCGCGTGGTTGTCACGGAATGGGCTCCTTCGCTGGGGCGACGACACATGACACAGAAAGCGCTTGCTCCAACCGGTCGGAGATCACTCTCCCTCCATCACCCCCGCGCTGTCGACACCCCGAGCCACGCAGCCCCGCCCCGCGCACACCGAAGGCCGGACCCGGGGATCGAGGTCCGGCCTTCGGTTGCGTGTCAGGCAGGTGGTGTGTGCGCAGGGCCGCCGTCAGCCGATGGCCACGCCCTTGGAGCGGAGGTAGGCGACCGGGTCGAGGTCGGAGCCGTAGTCCGGCGTGGTGCGGATCTCGAAGTGGAGGTGCGGGCCGGTCACATTGCCGGTCGCGCCGGAGAGGCCTATCTGCTGGCCCGCGGTCACCGTCTGGCCGCTCGAGACGGACAGCGAGGACAGGTGGGCGTACTGGGCGTAGTAGCCGTCGGCGAGCCGGATGACGACCTGGTTGCCGTACGCGCCGCCCCAGCCGGCCGAGACGACGGTGCCCGCGCCGACCGCCTTCAGCGGGGTGCCGGTGGCGGCGGAGAAGTCGACACCGGTGTGGTAGCCGCTGGACCACATGCTGCCCGCCACCTTGTACGCGGTGCCGACGGCGGCGCCGTCGAGGGGGGCGGAGAAGCCGCTGGAGGTGCCCGCGTTCTCGGCGCTCTGGTCGGTCGTGGCCGCCTTCGCGGCGGAGGGCTTCGAGGCGGTCGAGCCGGAGGACGACTTGGAAGGCGCTGAGGAGGAAGACGAGGGAGCAGGCGACGACTTGGGGGCGCTCGTCGTCGCCTTCTTGCCGCCGAGGGAGAGCTTCAGGCCGGGGTGGATCAGCGACGGGTCGTCGCCGACGGCTTCGCGGTTGTCGGCGTAGAGCTTCTTCCAGCCACCGCTGACGTTCTGCTCGTCGGCGATCTTCGAGAGGTAGTCGCCGACCTTCACCGAATAGGTCCGCGGGCCCGCGTTCTTGTCGGAGGCCTTCTTCTCGACGGCCTTCTTCTCAGCGACCGGAAGGGACTGAACGGCCTTTTCCGAAACGGACTGCGAGGGTGCGGCGTGGGCACCGGTGGCACCGATGAGCGGGAGAGCGAGAGCGGCGCCACCGGTTCCGGCGACGGCGATGGAGCGGGTGAAGCGCAGGGACTTCGGACGGCGGTGCTTACCCTTCGCGGGCATGGCGAATTCCTCTCCGGCGCCTGCGAGGTGAGCTGTCGGGTGCGGGCTGGAGATGCCCGGTCGCGTGGGGACGCGACTTGACCCCAAGCCTGTTCCGGAGACCGGAACAGGCGGTTGTACCTGTGGGTCCCCCGCTCCTGCCGTTCACGGGTGAGTTTGCGCGGGATCCGGTCGGCGGCAGGATTCGGCGTCCGTCCGGATTGGTGGCGAACGTAAGCGAGGAAGACGCAAGGGAACAAGTGAGAGGTTCCGTCCGAATGCGTTCCTGTTGATCCCTTGTGGGAATTACCCGTCACCCTGCGTGAATTATCGAGGCACTGCCGGACTCAAAACCCCATGAAAAGCAGGTGAATTACATGAACATGACGGGCGACTCACGGTCACGAATATGACGCTCCTCACGTGACATTGCTCCACCTTCCTTTACTGCAGAGCGAGTTGGAATGAAGGCGCCAATTCGGACAGAAACCCTAGATGCGGCGCAGCCGGATAACCGTCGCATCAAGGTCGCCGCGGAGGCCGACGCGAAGTCCGTGATGTGCCAGTACGGCACCTCGGTGAACTTCGCCCGTTTCAAGGCATTCATACGACGCTGTCGGGTCGAGGGCGCGCAAGCGCAGCGCCGGGACGGGCTCGCCGAAGCTCTGCGCCTGGAGCCAGGCGAAAACGACCGTTTCGTCCCCGAGTGTGTACTGCACCGCGCTCAGCCCGCCCCGCGGAGCCCGCAGCCGGTACAGGTCGCCGCGCTGCACCACGGGCCGGATCTCCTTGTAGCGGGTCACCCATTCCCGGGCCTCGGCGAGCTCCTCCTCGGTCCACCGGGTGAGGTCGCCGCCGACGCCGAGCACCCCGGCCATGGCGCTCACGAACCGGAAGCGCAGGGAGCTGGCGCGATGGTTGAGCATGGCGTTCGGGCTGTCGGTGACCCAGGCGGCCATGGCCCGGGCGGGGTGGAGCTGACTGAAGCCGTGCTGGATGGCGAGCCGGTCGAGGGGGTCGGTGTTGTCCGAGGTCCACACCTGGTCCGTGCGGCCGAGCACGCCGAGGTCGATCCGTCCGCCGCCGCCCGAGCAGGACTCGAAGGCGACTCCCGGGTGGGCCGCGCGCAGCCGGTCCAGCAGGCCGTACAGAGCGTGCACGTGGTCGACCCACAGGCGCTGCGGGTAGGGCTCGCCGGGCCAGCCTGCGTCGGTGAAGCAGCGGTTGAAGTCCCACTTCACATAGTCGATCGGGGCGCTGGAGAGAAGCTCGTCGAGCTGCTTCCAGAGGTACTCCTGGACGTCGTCGCGCGCGAGGTTGAGTACGAGCTGATTGCGGAACTCCGTCCGCTTTCGTCCCGTTTGATGCTGGACCCAGTCCGGGTGCGCGCGGTACAGCTCGCTGTCCGGGTTGACCATTTCCGGTTCGACCCAGATGCCGAACTGCATGCCGAGCGCGTGCACGTACTCGGCGAGCGGCTTGAGACCGGACGGGAAGCGGTCGGGGTTGGGCGTCCAGTCGCCGAGGCCCGCGCGGTCGCTGGTGCGCGTCCCGAACCAGCCGTCGTCGACGACGAACAGCTCGACGCCGATGGCCGCGGCCCGCCGCGCGAGCAGACTCTGCTGCTCCTCGGAGATGTCGAACTCCGTCGCCTCCCAGGAGTTGAACAGCACCGGCCGGTCCTGGTCGGCGTTCGGGATCACATACGCGCGCTGGTACGCGTGCCAGGCGCGGCTCGCCCCGCCGAAGCCGCCGTCGCTCCACAGACCGGCGAAGACCGGCGTGGTGAAGGACTCCCCCGGCGCCAGCCGCAGCAGGCCCGAGTCGTCGTACCCGGCCCCGCCGGTGATCTGCACGCGCGCGTCGGGGAGTTGCGCGACGGCGATACGCCAGGACCCGGACCAGCCCAGCGCGCAGCCGTAGACCTCCCCGCGCTCCTCGGTGGCGTCCGTGTCGAGCGCGACCCACGGCAGGTGCTGGTGCCCGGTGTGGCCGCGGCGGCTGCCGATGACCTTCTCACCGTAGGTGAGGGGAGCCCGCGCCAGCCGGGACTCGGCGCCCCAGCGGCCGTGCAGCTGCGACAGCCGCCAGTCCTCGCGGTCGGGCAGCGTCCAGGTCGCCGAGTCGGCGCGCAGCAGCTCCAGGGCGGGCCCCTGGTTGTCCAGGGTCACCCAGCGCTCCACGACGTCCCCGCGCATCCGGTAGTGCAGGGTGACGGTCAGCCCGTCGTCGCGGAACCGCAACCGCAGCTCGTCCCCGTCGGACTCGTACCGCTCGAAGCCCCACTCGGTGCCGCGCCGCTCCTCGGTGCGCACGGACAGGGCGGGCCGTACGAAGCGGGGGCCGCCCTCGACCGGGTACTCCTCGCGCCCGTCGAGCGGGGACTCGAAGGGCCAGTACTCCGGCAGCGGGCGTACGGCGAGGGCCTCGGCGTCGGCGAGCGCGATCCGCGGCCCCCAGTGGAGGTGCAGAAGCTCGTCGGCGTCGGTCAGATGGACGGCGTAACTGCTGGTCGGCCCGGTCAGGAGCCACGTACGGCCGTTGTCGGAGATCTCCAGCATCAAGCCCTCACAGAGACGAACAGGTGCGATCAAGTACCAACATCATCAAGGTCCGCCTGCCCCTGAGGCAACGCCTGTGGACAACTCATTGCCCCAGGAAGCCATGTCGTATGGTCGAGAGCGCACCCCGTCGGCCGCATCGCCGAGCCGCGCCGCCGGGGCCGACTGGGAGGAGCCCCCGTGACGCAGCAGATCCCGTCGACCGAGCCCGAACTGGCCGGAGTTCGCAACTTCCGCGACGTGGGCGGACTGCCGACCGTGGACGGACGGCGGGTGCGGCACGGGGTCCTGTTCCGCAGCGGCCACCTCGCGCACGCGACCGACGACGACGCCACGTTCCTCGGCTCCCTCGGGCTGCACACGATCTTCGACTTCCGCAACGCGGCCGACCAGAAGCTCGAAGGGGCCGATGTGGAGCTGCCGGGGGTGCGCAATGTGAACCTGCCGCTGTCCGACCCCGCGGACGGCGCGGAGTTCTGGAAGATGGTCCGCGACGGCGACATCGACCAGCTGCGGGAGATACTGGCGGACGGCAAGGGCGCGGGCCGGATGATCGCCTCCTACCGGACGATCATCAAGGAGCGCACCGCCGAGCACTCCCAGGTGCTGCACTCCCTCGCGGAGGACAGCGTCCCCGCCCTGATGCACTGCGCGGCCGGCAAGGACCGCGCGGGCCTGTCGATCGCGGTGACGCTGCTGGCCCTCGGCGTCGAGCGCGAGGCGATCATCGCCGACTACCTGGAGTCCAACGCCAAGCACCGCCGCTACAAGGTGCGCCGCAGCGGCAGCGACGCCTCCGCCTACTCGCCCGAGATCATGGAGCTGCTCAGCCCGCTGTTCGACGCGCGGGCCGAGTATCTGGCGGCGGCCTTCGAGACGATCGACGAGACCTGGGGCGGCGTCGACGCCTACCTGGAGCAGGGCCTCGGGCTCACCCCTGAACTCCGGGAGCGGCTGCGGGAGCGCCTGCTCGACTGACCTCGGCCGCCGCCACGCACCCGTGCCCGGGCCACGCGCCCGTGCCTACTTCGCGCCCACCTCGAACAGCAGGTAGATGAAGGCCGCGAAGACGTGCCCCACCGCGATGTAGATGATGAGCCGCACCCACAGGGCGCGCGGGAACTTCTCCTCCAGGTTGCTCATGGCATCTCTCCAGGGGTGGGACCCAGGCACAGCGTGGCCGTGGGGCTCTGCAGCAGGGTGTGGACGAACAGGAGCTCGACCCCGCCCGGGTCCTGGGCGGCGATGCGGTGCGGGGTGAGCGAGTCGAAGTGCGCGCTGTCGCCGGGCGCGAGCCGGTGCGTGGTGTCCCCGAGACGCAGCCGCAGTCTGCCTTCGAGGACGTAGAGCCACTCCTCGCCGGGGTGCACGCGCACGATGTCGCCCTGCGAGCCGTACGGCACACGGACCCGCAGGGCCTGCATCCCGCGCCCGGAGGCGCCGGCCTGCCAGTACGTCCACCCGCCGGCCGCGGTCGGCTCCATGTCGGCCGAGCGCACCACGGCGTCCCGGTCGGCGACCGTCTCGCCGAGCAGCTCGGAGACAGTCGTACCGTAGATACGCGCGAGTGCGAGCAGCATGGGCAGCGAGGGCTGGCGCTGCCCGGTCTCCAGCCGGGACAGATGCGCGGGCGAGAGCCCGGCGGAACGGGCGGCGGCCTCCAGGGTGAGGGAGGCGCGCCGGCGCAGCGCGCGGAGCTGGGGCGCGACGACGGGCAGGGCATCGACCGGCCCCGTCGTATCGGCCTCCGACTCGCTCTTGGGAGGCCCGCTTTCGGGAGAGCTCATGCTCTCCATTCAGCCCGAGCTTTGCCTCTCCGGCAAATTTCTTGCCTTTGAGGCAAAAGCCCAGCCCCCGCCGACCTGGACCGCCCTCCCTGAACCGCATCTATCGGACCCGCATCTATCGGTTGGCGACCGCCTGCTTGATCAGCGTCTTGCCGAAGTCCCACACCAGTCCGCCGCCACTGTGCGCGTCGTCCATCACATCGGTGAAGGCGTCGACGAACCGGTCCACTTCCCGCTCGCCGATGATGAGCGGCGGGATCAGCTTGATCACCTCCAGGTGGTCGCCGGAGACCTGGGTGAGGATCCGGTGCCGCCGCAGCAGCGGGACCACGACCATCTGGGCGAACAGGCCCTTGCGTGCGGCCTGGAGCATGGTCCAGCGGCTGCGCAGCTTCAGCGAGTCGGGCCGGCCGAACTCGATGCCGACCATGAGGCCCCGCCCGCGCACGTCGGCGAGCAGCTCGTACTTGTCGGTCAGTGCCGCGAGCCGGGACTTCAGCAGTTCCCCCGTCGCCCGCGCGTTCGCGACGATCTGCTCGTTCTCCATGACGGACAGCACGGCGAGCCCGGCCGCCATGGCCTGCGCGTTGGACCCGAAGCTCGCCGAGTGGACCAGCACGCGGTCCATGGACGAGTAGACCTTCTTGAAGATCCAGTCCTTGCCGAGCGTGGCACCCACCGGGACATAGCCGCCGGAGAGCGCCTTGGCCACACACACGAGGTCCGGCTCGACACCGTCCTCGTGCTGATAGGCGTAGAAGTCGCCGGTACGGCCCAGTCCCGTCTGCACCTCGTCGGCGATCAGCAGCGCCTTGTGCCTGCGCAGCAGTTCCTGGGCGGCCCGCAGATGGCCGGGCGGGGGCTCGTGCACGCCCTTGCCCTGGATCGGCTCGACGATCAGGGCTGCCACGTCGCCCTTCTTCAACTCCCGTGCCAGGGCGTCGAGATCGCCGAGCGGTACGGCCGTGTCAGGCAGCAGCGGGGCGAAGCCGTCGCGGAAACCGGACTCGCCGTTGACGGACAGGGAACCGGTGGTCAGCCCGTGGAAGGCGTGGTCGCAGTACAGCACCCGCGGCTTGCCGGTGACGAACCGGGCGAACTTCAGCGCGGTCTCCACCGCCTCCGTGCCGCTGTTGCCGAAGAACACCCGGTCCAGGTGCGGGCTGTGCGCGAGGAGCTTCTCCGCCAGCAGCCCGGGCAGCGGCTGGCAGTCGAAGCGGGTGAGGTCGGCGAGCTCGGCGTCGAGGACGTCGTGCAGCGCCTTGCGGACCACGGGGTGGTGGCGCCCCAGGCCCATCACCCCGAACCCGGCGAGCATGTCCAGGTAGTCGTCGCCGTCCGCGTCCCAGAAATAGGCGCCCTCGGCACGCTCGTAGACCTTGTCGAAGCCGATGGTGTGCAGCATGCGCGGGAGCTGGTGGTTCAGATACCTGCCGTGCAGCTCGTAGCGCTCGGCCCCGCGCTCGGCAAGGAGGTGGCCGAGGTCGAACTCCGTGGTCATTCGGCTTTCTCCTTGACTGGCACGACGCTATGGCCGCCCCGGCCGGCGCCGGCCTGTTCGGTGCCGGGCGGGCTGTCCTCGGCGTCCTTGAGGGCGAGGCTCGCGCTGATCCGTCCGGCGACCTCGACGGGCGTGAGCCCGATGTCGGCGAGCACCTCGCCGCGCTTGGCGTGTGCGAGGAACTGCTCCGGGATGCCGAACCGCCGTACGGGCACGTCGACATCGGCGTCGCCCAGCGCCAGCGCCACGGCGGCGCCCACGCCCGACGAGCGGCTGTTGTCCTCGACGACGGCCACCAGCCGGTGCTGTGCGGCCAGCGGCGCGAGAGCGGGGTCGACGGGTTTCACCCAGCGCGGGTCGACGACGGTGCAGTTGATGCCGCGCGCCTGGAGCAGTTCAGCGGCCTGGAGGCACACCGGCGCCATCACGCCGACGGCGACCAGCAACACCTCCGGCTCGCCCGCGTCCCGGCGCAGCACGTCCACTCCGCCCACCCGGTCGACGGCCGGGACCGACGGGCCGACGGACTCCTTCGGGAACCGTACGAGTGTCGGCGCGTCGTCCACCGCCACGGCCTCCCGCAGCTGCGCCCGCAGCTGGTCGGCGTCGCGCGGCGCGGCGATCCTGAGGCCGGGCACGACCTGGAGGATCGACATGTCCCACATGCCGTTGTGGGAGGCTCCGTCGGCGCCCGTGACGCCGGCCCGGTCCAGCACGAACGTCACCCCGCACCGGTGCAGCGCGACGTCCATCAGCAGCTGGTCGAAGGCTCGGTTGAGGAAGGTGGCGTAGACGGCGACGACCGGGTGCAGTCCGCCCGTCGCGAGCCCGGCCGCCGACACCGCCGCGTGCTGCTCGGCGATCCCGACGTCCCACACCCGGTCCGGGAACCGCTCCGCGAACTTGCCGAGCCCGACCGGGTGCAGCATGGCCGCCGTGATCGCCACGACGTCCTCCCGCTCCTGACCGATCCGCACGATCTCCTCGCCGAACACCGAGGTCCAGGACGGCCCGCCCGACGGCGCGAGCGGCTCACAGGTCAGCGGGTCCATCACGCCGACGGTGTGGAAGTGGTCCTCCTCGTGGGCGAGGGCGGGTTCGTAGCCGCGCCCCTTCTCCGTGAGGCAGTGGATCAGCACGGGCCCGTGGAAGCGCTTGGCCCGCCTGAGCGCCGACTCGACGGCCCCGATGTCGTGCCCGTCGATGGGACCGACGTACTTCAGGCCCAGGTCCTCGAACATGCCCTGCGGCGCGAAGGCGTCCTTGAAGCCCTTCTTCGCGCCGTGCAGCGACTCGTAGATCGTGTTGCCGACCAGCGGGGTCCGCAGCAGTACGTCCTTGCCCCAGGCCAGGACCTTCTCGTAGCTGTCGGTCGTGCGCAGGGTCGCGAGGTGGTTGGCGAGCCCGCCGATGGTCGGGGCGTAGGAGCGTTCGTTGTCGTTGACGACGATGATCAGCGGCCGGTCCTTGGCGGCCGCGATGTTGTTCAGCGCCTCCCAGGCCATGCCGCCGGTCAGCGCCCCGTCGCCGATCACCGCGACGACGTGGCCCTTCTCCCCCTGCACCTCGCGGGCCTTGGCGAGTCCGTCGGCCCAGCCGAGCGCCGTGGAGGCGTGGCTGTTCTCGACGATGTCGTGCTCGGACTCCTCGCGCGAGGGGTAGCCGGACAGACCGCCCTTGCCGCGCAGCTTGGAGAAGTCCTGACGTCCCGTCAGCAGCTTGTGCACGTAGCTCTGGTGACCGGTGTCCCAGACGATGCGGTCGACCGGCGACTCGAAGACCCGGTGGAGCGCGATGGAGAGTTCCACCACCCCCAGATTGGGCCCGAGATGTCCGCCGGTCCTGGCGACCGCGTGCACCAGGAACTCCCTGATCTCATGGGACAGATCACCGAGTTCCGTCTCGGACAGCGCCTTCAGGTCACGTGGTCCCCGGATGCTCTCCAGAATCGTCACGCTCGGGCCCCCTCTCGGTCCGTACTTTGGTTCAACTCACCGTCACTGCCGGTTTCCCCGTGACGGCGGGGGCGCCCGATGCGGCCCCGTCCTGCTCCATCTGCTCGGCGATCTTCATCGCCTCCTCGATCAGGGTCTCGACGATCTTCGACTCGGGGACGGTCTTGATGACCTCGCCCTTGACGAAGATCTGACCCTTGCCGTTGCCGGAGGCCACCCCCAGGTCCGCTTCCCGCGCCTCGCCGGGGCCGTTGACCACACAGCCCATGACGGCTACCCGCAACGGCACTTCCATGCCTTCCAGGCCGGCCGTGACCTCGTCGGCCAGCTTGTACACGTCGACCTGTGCACGTCCGCACGACGGACAGGAGACGATCTCCAGCCGCCGCTGCCTCAGCCCCAGCGACTCCAGGATCTGGATGCCGACCTTGACCTCCTCGGCGGGCGGGGCGGACAGGGACACCCGGATGGTGTCGCCGATCCCCCGCGACAGCAGTGCGCCGAAGGCGACGGCCGACTTGATCGTGCCCTGGAAGGCAGGGCCGGCCTCGGTCACGCCGAGGTGGAGCGGGTAGTCACACTGGGCGGCCAGCTGCTTGTACGCCTCGATCATGATCACCGGGTCGTTGTGCTTCACCGAGATCTTGATGTCCCGGAAGTCGTGCTCCTCGAAGAGCGACGCCTCCCAGAGAGCCGACTCGACCAGGGCCTCGGGCGTCGCCTTGCCGTACTTCTGCAGCAGCCGCAGGTCGAGGGAGCCGGCGTTGACGCCGATGCGGATCGGGGTGCCGTGGTCCTTCGCGGCCCGCGCGATCTCCTTGACCTTGTCGTCGAACTGCTTGATGTTGCCGGGGTTCACACGGACCGCGGCGCAGCCGGCCTCGATGGCCGCGAAGACGTACTTGGGCTGGAAGTGGATGTCCGCGATCACCGGGATCTGCGACTTCCGGGCGATGGTCGCGAGCGCGTCCGCGTCGTCCTGCGTCGGACAGGCCACACGCACGATCTGGCAGCCGGACGCGGTGAGCTCGGCGATCTGCTGCAGGGTGGCGCCAATGTCGGACGTACGGGTCGTCGTCATGGACTGCACCGAGACAGGGGCGTCGCCGCCCACCGCCACCGGCCCGACCTGGATCTGCCGCGACACCCGCCGCTCGGCGATCGGACGGGCCGGCACCTCGGGGACGCCCAAGGAGATGGCGGTCATGGCGTCACTCCCGGTTTCCGGAGACCGTCTCGCGCATCGCGCGCAGGGACTCCTTCAGCGACCCCATGGTGGCGAGGACGGCGGTCGGCTCGTAGCCGCAGTGCGCCATGCAGTTGGCGCAGCGCGGGTCCTTGCCGCGGCCGTACTTGTCCCAGTCGGTCTCCTCGATGAGTTCGCGGTACGTCGGGACGTAGCCGTCGCTCATCAGGTAGCAGGGGCGCTGCCAGCCGAAGAGGGAGTAGTTGGGGATCGCCCAGGCGGTGCACGGGAAGTCGACCTTGCCCTCGAGGAAGTCGAGGAACAGCGGCGAGTGGTTGAGCCGCCACTTGCCGCGGTTGCCGCCCGCGAAGGCCTTCTTGAACAGCTCCCGAGTCTGCTCGACGCCGAGGAAGTGCTCCTGGTCGGGGGCCTTCTCGTAGGCGTAGGCGGGCGAGATCATCATCTCGTCGACCTTGAGGTCGTCGTTGAGGAAGTTGAGCACCTCGACGATGGTCTGCGGGGTGTCGGTGTTGAAGAAGGTCGAGTTGGTGGTGACCCGGAAGCCGCGCCGCTTGGCCTCCTTGATGGCCTCCACGGCCTCGTCGAACACGCCCTCCTTGGCCACGGACTCGTCGTGGCGTTCGCGCAGGCCGTCGATGTGCACGGCGAAGGCGAAGTACGGCGAGGGCTTGAACTTGTCGATCTTCTTGCGCAGCAGCATGGCGTTGGTGCAGAGGAAGACGTACTTCCGCTTGGCCACCAACTGTCGCACGATCTCATCGATCTGCGGGTGCATCAGGGGTTCGCCGCCGGCGATGGACACCATGGGCGCACCGGATTCGAGCACCGCCCCCACGGCCTGGGCCACCGGCATGCGCTGCTTCAGGACTCCGGCCGGGTGCTGGATCTTGCCGCAGCCCTCGCACTTGAGGTTGCAGGCGAAGAGCGGTTCCAGCTCGACGATCAGCGGGAACTTGTCACGCCTGCGAAGCTTCTGTTCGGCCAAGTAAGTAGCGACCTTGATGGACTGACGCAGCGGCATGGCCATCTGGCTCACCTCCTGGGGAGCAGCAAAGAACGGTGCCATTCGTAGAATGCGGGTAGAACGGCACGAAGGACGCGGAAAGCCGATATTCCACCGCGCAACGTGCCGATCCGTACGAGTTCATGTTCTGGAGCGTCCACGACCACCCGGACGGCCGCAACCGGGCGCTCGCCCGTGCGTACGGCGCTCAGGAGCGTGGCAGCCGACTCCATGTCGACCGCGATTGCGCCAGTCGTGAGCAGGTCGGACCGTTCCTGACCTCGGATGATGTGATCCGAGCCGGTGAGCGGTCCGGTGTGGACGGTGCGGCCGGGGACGGCGCGCATGAGTTCTTTGACGAGTAGGTCGGTTCCCACGCACGGAACGGTTCCCGCCGGATCCCGGGCCTCCTCGGCGACCACCAGGTCACCGGGGTGCATCCCGGGGGCGAGCCCCGCGCAGAAGCCGGTGGCGAGCACGGCGGCCGCACTGAGGGCCGGGTCGGCCAGCATCCGGGTGACGGAGCGTTCCGCCGCCCGGGGTCCCATGCCGGTCCGCAGGACGGTGACCGGCCCGTCGGCTCCGCCGCGGTCCCCGGCGCGCAGGGCGAGCTGCTCGATGCCGAGCGCGCAGGCGATCAGCAGCGGGGCCGGGGCGGGCTGTGGGCTCATCAGCTCCCCTTGGCCTCGGCGAGAGCCGCCCCGGCCTTGTCGGCGAAGGGCTCTCCGTGGACGTACCGGCCGAGTGCCGTGAGCGGGAAGACCTGACGGTAGAGGTGGTAGTTGATGGAGAAGTCCCAGGGGAACCCGGTGCCGGTGAAGTACGGCTCGTCCCAGGAGCCGTCCTCCCGCTGGGTGGCCGCCAGCCACTCGACGCCGCGCTCGACGGCCTTGGAGTCCTGCTCCCCCGCGGCCAGCAGCGCCATCAGCGCCCACGCGGTCTGCGAGGCGGTCGAGGCGCCCTTGCCGCTCCACTCCTTGACGTACTTGTAGGAGCGCAGGTCCTCGCCCCAGCCGCCGTCGTCGTTCTGGACGGACTCCAGCCAGGTGACGGCGCGGCGGATCGCCGGGTGCGAGCCCGGGATGCCGGCGGCCACCAGGGCGGGTACGACGGATCCGGTGCCGTAGACGTAGTTGACGCCCCAGCGCCCGAACCACGAGCCGTCCGGCTCCTGCTCGGCGAGCAGCCACTGGATGCCGCGCCGGGTGCGCGGGTCGTGGGCGAGGCCCTCGACCGCGAGCATCTCTACGACGTGTGCGGTGACGTCCGCCGACGGCGGGTCGATGACCTCGCCGAAGTCGCAGAACGGCAGCCGGTTGGGGAACGGGCTGGTGTTGTCGACGTCGAAGGCGCCCCAGGCTCCGTTCCTCGACTGCATCCCGAGGTTCCAGCGGACCCCCCGCCCGATGGCCTTCTCGACGCGCTCCGGGTCGTGGTGCTTGACGCGGCGCAGTGCCAGGACGACCTCGGCGGTGTCGTCGATGTCGGGGTAGTTGTCGTTGTGGAACTCGAACGCCCAGCCACCGGGCGGCAGTTGGGGCCGCTTGACCGCCCAGTCGCCGGGCCGGACGATCTCCTCGCCCAGCATCCAGTCGGCCGCCTTGACGAGCTGCGGATGGTCGGCCGGTACTCCGGCGTCCACGAGCGCGATGGTCGCGAGGCAGGTGTCCCAGACCGGCGACTGACAGGCCTCGATCATCCTGGCCCCGTCCTCCCGCCACACCGCGAAGCGGTCCAGGGATGCCAACCCCTCACGCATGACGGGGTGTTCGAGGTCGTAGCCCAGCAGATGCAGCGCGATGATCGAGTACACGGCCGGAGGCTGGATGCCGCCCCAGCAGCCGTCGTTCTCCTGCCGCTCGATGATCCAGCGGGCGGCGCTGTTCATGGCGGCTCTGCGCAGTCTGCGCGGAGCGACCTTGCGCAGCTGGTGGAGCGCCTTGTCGAGCCGCTGGAAGGCGCCGTCCCAAGTGGCCGCCGGGGCGAGGGGCCTCGGCGGGTTGGGGTCGGCCGGGTCGGTGTGCAGTTCGTCGAGCGGGAACGGCGCGGGCCGTACCGGGCGCTTCGCGGAGACGATCGTCAGCGGGACGATGGTCTGCCGGGCCCAGCAGCCGAAGTCGTAGATGTTGAGCGGCACCCACTTGGGGAAGTAGATGAGCTCCGGCGGGAGTTCGGGCAGGTCCTCCCACTTCCACCAGCCGAACAGGGCCAGCCAGATCCGGGTGAAGACCCGGGAGGCGGCGATGCCGCCGCGCTCACGGATCCAGGCCGACGCCCGCGCCATGTGCGGTGCGTCCGGCGCGTCGCCGGCCAGCCGGAGGGCGACGTACGCCTCGATGGTGGCGGAGAGCTCGCCCGGCCCGCCGTAGAAGGTGGCCCACGAGCCGTCCTGGCGCTGCTCGCCGCGGATGAAGAGCGCGGCGGCCCGGGTGGTCTTCTCGTCGCGGATGCCCAGGAACTGACGGAGCAGCAGGTCCTCGGCGTCCATGGTGACGTTGGTCTCGAGGTCGCCCTTCCACCAGCCCTGGGCGTCCTGCCTGCTCAGCAGGAAGTCGGTGGCGCGCCGGACCGCGCGCTGGGCGGCCTCGTGCACCCCGGCCGCCACGGGGGTCTCGCTGTCGGTGTCGCTGGCCGCGGCTGCCCGGGGCGGGAGAGCCCCGGTGCTTCCGTCGGTCGTCGCTGTCATGGCTTCCCCTTCGTGCAGTGCTACAGGTGTTGCGTCTGCTGTGGGTCCGCCGTCGGCCGGTGCGCTGGTGCTCGCCGCACCGGCCGGCGACTACGCGAGGGCTATTCGACCGATACTGATCATCTCTTTTCGCCCGTTGGTGCTCATCTCTTCCGTACGACGACGAAGTCGGCCAGCGCCGTGAACCGCGCCCGCACCCGGTCGGGCATATCTACGGCGTCCAGCGCCTCCACGGCGACGGCGTGCTGACGGCGTGCCTCGTCGGCGGTCCACTCACGGCCGCCCGCCTCCTCGATGAGGGCGGCGCGGGCCGCGAACTCCTCCTCGGAGAAGTTCTCGAAGTCGCTGCTCTTGGCGTCGGCGGCGAGCATCTCGCCGAGCCGCTCGGAGGCGGAGCCGCCCGCCGCGAGCGCGGCCACGACCGGCAGGGACTTCTTGCGCTGGCGCAGGTCGCTCCAGGTCTGCTTGCCGGTGGCGACCGGGTCGCCCCAGATGCCGAGCAGGTCGTCGACGGCCTGGAAGGCGAGGCCCAGGTGGTAGCCGTACTTCTCCAGGGTGTCGGCGGTGCGGTCGTCGGCGCCGCCGAGCACCGCACCGATGGAGGAGGCGCAGGCGAGCAGCGCGCCGGTCTTGTTGCCCTCCATCTCCAGGCACTCCTCGACGCTGACGCGGTCGCGGTGCTCGTAGGAGATGTCCTGCGCCTGACCGTCGATCAGGGCGCGGGTGGCGGTGGTCAGCCGGCGGGTGGCACGGCCGGCCTCGACGGTGCCGAGCTCCAGCAGCACCTCGTTGGCGAGGGCGAACAGGGCGTCGCCGACCAGGATGGCCTGGGCGGGGCCGTGCACCTTCCACACCGTGTCGCGGTGGCGGCGCTGTTCGTCGCCGTCCATCAGGTCGTCGTGCAGCAGGGAGAAGTTGTGGACCAGTTCGACGGCGACGGCGCCGGGGATGCCGACCTCGGGCGCGGCGCCGGTGACCTCGGCGGAGAGGATCGCGAGGGCGGGGCGGACGGCCTTGCCGCCGTCGCCGGCCGTGGGCTTGCCGTCGGCGTCGATCCAGCCGAAGTGGTAGGCGGAAACGGTGTCCATGGGAGGGGCCAGGCGATCGATCGCGGCCCGCAGTACCGGGGTGGCCAGGGTCCTACCGCGCTCCAGGAGCGCGGCCACGTCCACCGCGGTCTCTCGAGCGGCCTTCTCGGCCGGGGGCACAGTGGGCACAGTCTCTCCTCTTGTTGCGGTACCGGGGGTGCGGGGGCCTGCCGCCGGGCGCTGGTTCAGCATCACGCCGCCTCCTCGACATCGAAGAGGTGACGGGGGCGGGGCCGGCCCAGGGCGCTCAGCGCGGCTTCGGCCGCACTCACACCACTGCGGACCGCACTCTCCATGGTCGCGGGCCACCCAGTGGCGGTCCACGCTCCGGCCAGACAGAGGCCGGGTGCCTTGGTACGGGCGCCGGGCCGCAGCCGCCCGACGCCGGGGGTGGGAGCGAACGTCGCCGTGCGCTCCCGGGTCACGAAGAAGTCCTTCACCCGAGCACCGCGCGCCCCGGGCAACAGCCGCTCCAGCTCCGGCAGATACCGTTCGCGCAGTGCGGCGACCGGCTCGTCGATCTCGTCCTGCGCGGCCGACTGGGACAGCGCGAGGTACTGCCCTTCCCTGAGCCCGGAGGCGTCGGTCCGGTCGAACACCCACTGCACCGGAGTGCCGAGCGCCGCGAAGAACGGGCTGGCGAGCACCTTGCGGTCGTAGACGACATGGACGTTGAGGATCGGCGCGGTGCCGATCTCCAGCAGCCGTTCGGGGGCGTCGAGGGCGCCCTCGGGCAGCAGGTCGTGGGCCTCGCGCTGGGCGACGGCGAGCACGACCGCGTCCGCCCGCAGCGTCTCGCCGGGAACCTGGACGCTCCAACGTCCGTTCTCGTCAGGGGAGATGGAGGTGACGCGTGCACGGACCTCGGTACGCACGCCCGCGGAGTCGAGCGCCTTGCGGGCCAGCCGGTCGTGCAGTTCGCCCAGCGGGACATGCGCCCAGCCGATGTCGGCCGCGCCCGGGTCGGACAGCAGACCGGTCTTGAACACCATCGCGGCGAGCCCCAGCGAGGCGTCACCCGCGACCGCGTTGAGAGTGGCGACCCCGACCAGGTCCCACAGGGCCTCGACGGCACGCGCCGACTGACCGTGCGCGGCCAGCCAGCTGCCGAAGTCCTGGGTGTCCAGGGCCGGATCGGCGAGGTCGAGCCCCTTGAGCGCGAGCGCGGCACGCCCGACCTTGGCGCGATCGGCGAGCGACAGATGCGGATACGTCGCCAGGCTCCGGCCCAGGTGCAGGGGTACGGGCAGCGCGTCGCGCCGCAGCCTGCCGAGCCGACGGCCCTCGGGCCGCGCCAGGTCGACCACGGGTACGTCGAGGCGGTCCTGAAGCGGCGCCAGCGCCGTTCCGTCGATGCGGTCGAGGAACCAGCGGTAGGCGGTGCAGCAGCGCAGATAGACGTGCTGTCCGTTGTCGACGGTCAGGTCGCCGCGCTGGAAGGAGAAGGCCAGGCCGCCCAGTCTCGGCCGGCCCTCGACCAGGGTGACGCGCACTCCGGCGTCGGCGAGCGCGAGCGCGGCGGTGATGCCGGCGAGCCCGCCGCCGACCACGACGGCGTCCTTCCCGGATCCGTCTCCCGGGATGTCCGCGAGCGACCCTGCCGGCCGCGTGCCGTCGGTCATCGTGCACCCTCCCCTGCGCGACCGCCGTGCCGGTCGTTGAACGGTGCACGGCCGATCGTCTCAGTCAGGGACGCGACCCGGCGGCGGAGGGTTGCCCGCCGCTTTTCGCCGATGGCATCACCTTGGGCCGGAATGTCCATCAGGCGCGCCTCCTGACGGTACGACTGACGGTCCGCCGGGTCACATGGCGGGCGTCCAGACCGGACAGGCCGCGCACGGCGACGTACGCCTTCTCCCGCCCGGGCAGCGAGACCCGGCCGCGCAGCACGGCCTGAGGGTCGCGCTCGATACGGTCGAGGAGGCGGAGATAGATACCGGCCATGGCGGCGACACAGGCGCCGCTGCGCCGGTCCAGCATGGGGAGCAGCCGGTAGCCCTCGGCGAAAAGGGCGCGGGCCCGACGCACTTCGAAGTGCACGAGGCCCGCGAAGTCGGAGCCCTCCGGTGGGGTCGGCCCGCTGAAGCCGGTCGAGCAGCCGAACTTGGCGAGGTCGTCGGAGGGCAGATAGGTGCGCCCGCCCTCGGCGTCCTCACGGACGTCCCGCAGGATGTTGGTGAGCTGGAGGGCCAGCCCGAGCGTGTCGGCGTACTCGGATGCGCGCTCGGCCCCGCGCGCGCCGGGTTCGGTGCCGAACACGCCGAGCGAGAGCCGCCCGATGGCACCCGCCACACAGCGGCAGTAGACCTTCAGGTCGTCCCAGGTCTCGTAGGTCTCGCCGCGTACGTCCATCAGGACGCCGTCGATGAGCTCGTCGAGGCCGCCGAGCGGGATCGGGAAGGTGTCGGCGGCGTGGGTGAGGGCGACGGCCACGGGGTCGATGTCGTCCTCGTCGACCTTGCCGTCGCGGATCCGGGTCAGCAGCTCCCGGGTGTCCTCGAGTCTGGCGATCTTGACGTCGTCGGTCAGGGCGCCGTCGCCGATGTCGTCGACGCGGCGCGAGAACGCGTACAGCGCCGACATCGCGCGGCGCTTGGGCGTGGGCAGCAGCCTGATGCCGTAGGCGAAGTTACGGGCCTGCTGCCCTGTGACGGCCTCGCAGTAGCTGTAGGCGGCGAGTACCGGTGCGGACGCGTGTGGTGCAGACTCCACGGTCCGGATCACCCCTCTCCTCGCAGAGTCACGCCCACCTCGCGCAGCAGCTTCAGCCTGCTGGCCTTGGGCGGGCCGGGAAGTACGTCGTATTCGGCGGCGGAGATCGCACGGATCGCCGCCCTTCCCCCCGCCACGAATCCCGCGAGCAGCAGCTTCAGCCTGCCGTGGACGCTACCCACCAGGGGGGTGCCTTCATTCAGGAGGGTTTGAGCGCGTTCGGCTTCATATGCAACCAGTGCGCGCACCGATGCGCCTGCTGTTTTTACCGCGAGGTCGGTTTCCTGCACGTGGAAACGCTTCATGTCCGCCGCGGGCAGATAGATCCGGTCACGCCCGAGGTCCTCGGCGACGTCCTGGAGGTGCTCGACGATCTGGAGCGCCGTGCAGACCGCGTCGGAGCGACGGATCCGCTCGGGCGTCGCGGTGCCGGTGACGGCGAGGACGAGACGGCCGACGGGGTTGGCGGACAGTTCGCAGTAGGCAAGGAGATCGTCGTAGGTCTCGTAGCGTGCGACGAGCTGGTCCTGGCGGTTGGCGGCGATCAGGCCGAGGAAGGGCTCGGGGGTCAGCGAGCGGCGGCGCGCGGTCGGCTGGAGGCGGCGCAGCAGCGGGTGGCGCGGGGTGCCGTCGAAGACACGGCGCAGATCGGCCTCGAAGGCGTCGAGAAGGACGAGGCGGTCGTCGGCCTCCGCGGGCGACACGCCGAGCAGCCGGGCGTCGGCGCCGCCGGGGGCGAGATCGCCGTCACCGATGTCGTCGACGAGGCGGGCGAAGCCGTATACGGCCATGAGGTCGGCGCGCCAGGCCCTGGGCAGGAAGAAAGGCGCCACGGGGAAGTTCTCCGCGGCGGCCTTGTCGAGCGTGCCACGCTCCGGATCAGCTGTGCGCGCGCCGGTTCCCGTCACCGGGGACTGCCCGGCGCGGGGACGGCACATGCTGCGTGGAGCTGGGGAGTTTCCGTAGCCATTGCCGTCACATCTCCCGTTCTACACCGCAGACCCAATGCACACTATTTCGGACACGCCGCCCGGCCGTCCGCGCCGCGGCCCTGCGTGGGGGTGTCGTTCGTTATCGCCCCACTTGCCGCGTTTCGGTACCGGTACAGCTTACGTTGTACAACGGGGGCGGGCCCGTGGGGGTGTCCTGCACATCACAACAACACACCGATTGGCGTCAAGCTTCCCGAAGCCAGCCGGAGTTGACGTTTCCTTTGCAGACGCGGGGCCCCGCCGGAGCAGTTCCGGCAGGGCCCTGCGAAGCGTCCTGGGCCGCACGGCCCACAACCGGGTGGACTACTTGCCCGTGAACTTCTCGTACTCCTTGAGGACCTCGTCCGTCGGGCCGTCCATGCGCAGCTCGCCGCGTTCCAGCCACAGGACGCGGTTGCAGGTGTCGCGGATCGACTTGTTGTTGTGGCTGACGAGGAACACCGTGCCGGCTTCCTTGCGCAGCTCACGGATGCGGTCCTCGGAGCGCTTCTGGAACTTGCGGTCGCCGGTGGCCAGCGCCTCGTCGATCATGAGGACGTCGTGGTCCTTGGCCGCGGCGATGGAGAAGCGCAGCCGGGCCGCCATGCCGGACGAGTACGTACGCATGGGGAGCGTGATGAAGTCGCCCTTCTCGTTGATGCCGGAGAAGTCGACGATCTCCTGGTAGCGCTCCTTGATCTGCTCACGGGACATCCCCATGGCGAGGCCGCCCAATATGACGTTGCGCTCTCCCGTGAGGTCGTTCATCAGCGCCGCGTTCACACCGAGCAGGGAGGGCTGGCCGTCGGTGTAGACCTTGCCCTTCTCGGCCGGGAGCAGGCCGGCGATGGCGCGCAGCAGGGTGGACTTGCCGGAGCCGTTGGAGCCGATCAGGCCGATGGCCTCGCCCCGGTAGGCGACGAAGGAGACGCCCCGCACGGCGTGCACCTTGCGCACGCCCCGCTCCTCGCCGCGCTTGAGGATGCGGCTCAGGGCCGCGGTGGCGCTGCCCTTTCCGCTCTTGGCGCCGTTGACGCGGTAGACGATGTGCAGGTCGTCCGCGATGACGGTGGGGATGCGCTCCGCGTCCTTCCCGGGCTCAGCCACGGCCGTACCTCTCTTCCGCCTTCCAGAAGTAGACGAAGCCGACTCCGCCCGCCAGCACCGCCCAGCCCAGCGCGAAGGCCCACACATGCGCGGGCAGGAACGAGGAGTCGTACCCGTCGATCATCGCGAAACGGACCAGGTCCATGTAGATCGCGGCCGGGTTCCACTGCAGGACGTCGGTGATCCAGCCCGGCCAGTTCTTGTCCGCGAGCATCGCCGGGATGCTGAACATCACGCCGGAGGCGTACATCCAGGTACGCAGGAGGAACGGCATCAGCTGGGCCAGGTCGGGCGTCTTGCTGCCCATGCGGGCGAAGATCAGCGCGAGGCCCGAGTTGAAGACGAACTGCAGCGTCAGCGCGGGCAGGACCAGCAGCCAGGACAGGGCGGGGAAGCTGCCGAAGGCCATCATGATCACGACGAGCACGATCATGGAGTAGAGCAGCTGCTGGAGCTGCTGGAGCGCGAACGACAGCGGCAGCGAGGCCCGCGGGAAGTGCAGCGCGCGCACCAGACCGAGGTTGCCGGAGATGGCGCGCACGCCCGCGAGCACCGAGCTCTGGGTGAAGGTGAAGACGAACACGCCGGTCACCAGGAACGGCACGTAGATGTCGGTGGGGATGCCCTCCCGGGCGCCCAGCAGCATGCCGAAGATGAAGAAGTACACGGCCGCGTTCAGCAGCGGGGTGGCCACCTGCCAGAGCTGGCCGAGCTTCGCCTGGCTGTACTGGGCGGTCAGCTTCGCCCGCGAGAACGCGAGGATGAAGTGCCGCCGGTCCCAGAGCTGGCGGACGTACTCCGGCAGCGAGGGGCGGGCGCCGCTCACGGTCAGCCCGTGCTTGGCGGCCAGCTGGGCCGCCGTGAGTCCCTCGTCGGGCGACGGAGGCGCGCTCACCGCGACTCCGCCGTCGTGCGTTGTCTCACTCACCAGTGGAAACTTTCGTCTTCGAGATGCACAGCCTGTGCGGGCCTGGCATGAACCTGGGGCCGGGGTACGGCCCGGGGGCTCTCAGGGCCGAGCTTGTCAGATGACGGGAGGTCGGCCCAGTCGAGTCAGCCGCCACACCGTACGCCACTTCATGGGCCGGCGGGGACCGCACGAGGTGGTCCACCCTTCCCGGAATCCGCCGAACCATGCCTTGAGGGCGGGGCGGGACGGGCGGCGGACGAGGGTGAGCAGCATCCACACGCCCAGATAGACCGGGACGAGGAGGGCCGGAAGGTTTCGGCGGGCCAGCCAGACCCGGTTGCGGGCGACCATACGGTGGTAGACCGCGTGCCGTGAGGGCGCGGTCGTCGGGTGGTACAGCACCATGTCGGACCGGTAGTCGATCATCCAGCCCGCGTCGAGGGCCCGCCATGCCAGGTCGGTTTCCTCGTGGGCGTAGAAGAATTCGTCCGGGAGCCCGCCGACTTCGGCGAAGACCTGGGTACGGACGGCGTTGGCGCCGCCCAGGAACGTGGTGACCCGCGAGGAGCGCATCGGGTCGGAGGCGCGCAGCCGGGGGACGTGGCGCCTTTGGGTGACTCCGGTGTCCGGGTCGGCGATGCGGAAGCTGACGATGCCGAGCTTCGGGTCGGCCTCGAAGGCGGTGCGGCACAGCTCGGCGGTGTCGTGGTGGGCGAGGAGACCGTCGTCGTCGAGGAAGAGCAGGATGTCGACGTCGCGACCGCTGGGACCGAAGGCCTCGATGCCGACGTTGCGGCCGCCGGGGATGCCCAGGTTCTCGGGCAGCTCGATCGTGCGGACGCCTTCGGGGACGTCCGGGACGGGCGAGCCGTTGCCGACGACGACCACCTCGACCCTGTCGCCGTCCTGCTTGGCGACCGAGTCGAGCAGGGCGCGTAGCTCGTCGGGGCGGTTGCCCATGGTGATGATCACCGCGCCGACCTTCATGCCGTTCACTTCAGCCTGCTGGAGGCGAGGATGGACACGAGGTGCAGCAGGGTCTGGAGCAGCGCGATGCCGGCGAGCACGGCGACGCCGAGCCGGGTGAAGAACAGGTCGCCGCGGACCTGGTCGGCGATGGCCAGGACCAGGATCAGCAGGGACGCCTCGATGCCGAGGATGAGGCGGTGGAACTTGAGCAGGGCGGCGGCCCGGCGGGCCATGGCCATGCCGGAGGAGCGCATCTCGGACGCGGACTCCTGCACCGGCGGCTTGCCGGCCTGGTGGCGGGCGACGCCGACGAGGTCGGTCTCGGCCTTGATCAGGATGGCGCCGAGCGCGGCCAGCGTGCCGAGGAAGGCCCACAGCCAGTCGATACGGCCGCTGCCCCACAGGTCGGCGGCGCGCAGCCCGAAGCCGACGAGCACGGCGGCGTCGGTGAGGTAGGCGCCGACGCGGTCGAGGTAGACGCCGTTGAGGGAGTACTGCTTCTTCCAGCGCGCGATCTCGCCGTCGACGCAGTCGAGGAGCAGATACATCTGGACGCACACCACGCCCAGGACGGCGCCCGGGATCCCCGGCACCAGAAGTGCCGGGGCCGCGAGCACACCGAATACGGTCATCAGGTACGTGAGCTGGTTGGGCGTGACCCTGGTGTTCACCAGGTAGCGGTCGACCCGCAGGGACACCTCACGCATGTAGAGGCGTCCCATCCAGTGCTCACCGCTGCGCCGGTCCTTCACCCCCGCGGGGTGAACGACGGGGCGGAGTTCAGCTACCGATGGCCTTGACATAGTCGGCGTAGATGTCCTTGATCTGGTCGGTTGTCAGGTCGAGGTGTTCGAGGATCGTGTAGCGGCCGGGCCGGGTCTGCGGCGCGAACTCCACCGCGCGGACGAACTCGTCGTCCGTGAAGCCGATCTCCCGCGGCAGTACCGGCAGCCCGTGCCGACGCAGCACCTCGGCCATGTAGGCCGACTCCTCGTGGGCTCCGCGCAGGTACATCGCGAAGGCCGCGCCCAGTCCGCACTGCTCGCCGTGGGCGGCGGCGCGCTTGGGGAACAGCAGGTCGAAGGCGTGGTTGATCTCGTGGCACGCGCCGGAGGACGGGCGGGAGTCACCCGACACCGACATGGCGATACCGCTGAGCACCAGCGCCTCGGCGAGTACCTGGAGGAACTCGGTGTCCCCTATGCCGCCGGGGTGCCGCAGCACCGCCTCGCCGGCCTGGCGGGCGATGGCGGCGGCGAGGCCGTCGATCTTCTCGCCCTTGACGCGGTGGGCGAGCTCCCAGTCGGCGATGGCGGAGATGTTGGAGATCGCGTCGCCGATGCCGGCGCGTACGAAGCGGGCCGGGGCCTCGTGGATCACGTCGAGGTCGATGACGACGGCGATCGGGTTCGGCACACCGTAGGAGCCGCGGCCGGCGTCGTTGTCGAGGGTGGCGACCGGCGAGCACAGGCCGTCGTGCGCGAGGTTCGTCGGTACGGCGACCAGGGGCAGGCCGACGCGGGCCGCGGCGAACTTGGCGCAGTCGATGATCTTGCCGCCGCCGAGCCCGACGACCGCGTCGTAGTGGCCGGCCTTTATGTCACTGGCCAGCCGCACCGCGTCGTCGAGGGTGCCGCCGCCGACCTCGTACCAGCTGGCGCCGGGTAGCGCGGGAGCGAGCCGCTCCTTGAGCCGGGCACCGGATCCGTTGCTGACCGCGACGGCCAGCTTGCCGGAGTGCGAGATGCGCTCGTCGGCGAGCACACCGCCCAGGTCGTCGAGGGCACCCGGGCGGATGTCGACGACGACGGGCGAGGGGATCAGCCGGGTCAGTACTGGCACGCGATCTCCCGTCCGCGGGCGAGATCGTCGTGGTTGTCGATCTCCACCCACTTGACGTCGCCGATCGGCGCCACGTCGATGCGGAAGCCGCGGTTCACGAGCTCCTGGTAGCCGTGCTCGTAGAACTGCTGCGGGTCGGTCTCCCACACGGCCTTGAGGGCGTCGGCCAGCTCGGGGGCGGCGTCGCCCTCGATGAGGGTGACGCCGATGTACTCGCCGGTGGCCTCGGCGGGGTCCATCAGCTTGGTGATCTTCGTCATGCCCTTCTCGGCGTCGACGACGACCTTCATCTCCTCGTCGGCCAGGCTCTTGACCGTGTCCAGGGCGAGGATGATCTTCTTGCCGTCGCCGCGGGCGGCGAGCAGCGTCTTCTCGACGGAGACCGGGTGGACGGTATCGCCGTTGGCGAGGATCACGCCGTCCTTGAGGGCGTCACGGCCGCACCACAGGGAGTAGGCGTTGTTCCACTCCTCGGCCTTGTCGTTGTCGATGAGGGTGAGCTTGAGGCCGTACTTCGCCTCCAGCGCCTCCTTGCGCGCGTACACGGCCTCCTTGCGGTAGCCGACGATGATCGCGACCTCGGTCAGACCGATCTCGGCGAAGTTGCCGAGGGTCAGATCGAGAACCGTGGGTTCGCCCTCTATGCCCGCGGGCCCCACCGGCACCAGAGCCTTGGGAAGGCTGTCGGTGTAGGGGCGCAGACGCCGTCCGGCGCCGGCCGCCAGCACGAGGCCGATCATGCGGGTTCTCCTTCATCGTGTACGGCGGGCGCCCCGGAGGACACCCAGAAGCGGATGCTCTCGACGAGCACCACCAGGGCCACGGCCACGGCGATCACCGTGAGCGCGACCGTGAACTGCGAGGCGGAGAGCACCGCGGCGAGGACGGTGACGAGCAGCGTCCGTCCTTCGTGCCCCCCGATGGCGCGCACCAGCCAGGCCGGAGGCGCTCCGGCGTTGCCGCGGATGCGGTACACCGTGTCGTAGTGATGGTAGGCGACGGCCGCCACCAGCCCGAAAGCCGCAGGAAGGGCTCCGTTCACCTCGGATTTGGCGGCGAGGATCAGGACGGTGCCGTACTCGGCGGCGCGGAAGACCGGGGGGACCAGCCAGTCGAGGGCGCCCTTGAGGGGCAGGGCGACGGCGGCGGCCGAGGTGAGCGCGTACAGGACGGCTGCCGCGACCGGCAGCGCGCTGCCGTACGGCTCCAGCGCCGCCGCGAGGACCAGCAGGGCCGCGCCGGGCAGGGCGACGAGGACGCGGGCGCCGAACGGCAGCTTGGCGGGCAGCTTGCGCAGCGCTCGCGCCAGCGCCTCGGCGACCGGTCCGCTGTCGGCCAGGTCGGCCAGTGCCTTCGCCGCCCGGTCGGTCCGGCTGGCCTTGCGGGTCAGCGAGCGCAGTACGCGGCCCGCCGTGGTGTACGTGGCGGCGAAGGCGCAGCCGATGAGCAGCGCGTAGAAGGTGATCCGAGGAGTGGCGACCGCCGTGAGCACCGCGATCATCGCCCAGCGTTCGCCGATCGGCAGGACGATCATCCGGCGCACCCACACCGTCCAGCCGACGCTGTCGAGCTTGTCGGAGAGGGCGGCGGTGGGGCTGGTGTTGGCGGTGGCGTCGTGGTTGGCCTCGTTGAAGGAGAAGTCCACGACATGACGGCAGGTCTGCAGGACCATGGCGCCCAGGGCCAGCGCCCATACGTCGTCGCCGCCACGGGCCGCTCCCAGCGCGAGGCCGGCGTAGTAGGCGTACTCCTTGGCCCGGTCGAAGGTGGCGTCGAGCCAGGCGCCGAGCGTGGAGTACTGCAGCGAGTAGCGGGCGAGCTGGCCGTCGGTGCAGTCCAGGACGAACGAGAAGATCAGCAGCAGGCCGGCCGCGACGAAGCCGCCCCGGGTGCCGGTGGCCGCGCAGCCCGCCGCGATGAGCGCGGTGATCAGGGAGGCGGTGGTGACCTGGTTGGGGGTCAGGCCCCGGCGGGCGCACCAGCGGGCGATGTAGCGGGAGTACGGGCTGACGCAGTAGGTCGTGAAGAAGCCGTCGCGGGACTTCACGGCCGACTTCAGGCGTACGGCCTCGTCGTCGACGGCCGAGACGGCCTGCCGTGCCTCGTTGCGGGCCTGCGGGTCGGCCGGTACGGCGGCGACCAGGCTGCCGAGCTCGGGGCGGTGGACGTCGGTGCCCTCGTCGTCGAGGGCGGTGACGATGCGGTCGGCGAGGCTGTCGACGGCGACGGCCGTGCCGCCGCCCGCTGAGTTCTCGCGGGCCATCGCACGGGTCAGGGCCTGGCGTCCGGCCGGCTGGGCCGTCACGGCGCCGGGGATCGCGGCGAGCGGGAAGCGGGGATCGGTCAGGCCGAGGCGCAGCGCGTGGGTGTGGCCGACGAAGCGGGCGTCGACGACGGCGACCCGCTGGTCGCCGGGTACCTGGGCGAGGAGGGTCTCGGCGTCGGCGGCGTCGGAGGCGACCCGCACGTCGTAGCCGAGGGACCGCAGATCGCCCTCGATCCCCGATCCGGGGACCGGCTGACCGGTGAGGATGGCGGTCGACAACCGAACTCACTCCCTGGGTGCCGGCGTGTCCGCGCCGGTCATGTTCATGGTGGCGGCGCCCCTTGCCATGGCGTCCGGGCGGCGTGTCGGCAGAGGCTATCGGATGACGGGAAGCCGACGTTCACCGGCCGTTCGGCGGAACGATCAACGTGGTTTGCCCAGAGCTTTGCCGCGATCATCATCAGGGATCGCGGGGCCCGCCCACAAACTCGCGCTTCCAGACCGGGGCATCGAGGACATTGCGAGCCGCACCGCGGCCCCGGCATAGGGTGGGCGACCATGACATGGCTGATCACAGGCGGAGCCGGCTACATCGGAGCACATGTGGCGCGGGCCATGACCGACGCCGGGGAGCGGGTCCTCGTCCTGGACGACCTCTCGGCCGGGCGCCCCGCGCGGCTCCCGGCCCACGTCGCTCTCGTCGAGGGCTCGTCGCTCGACGGTGGGCTGCTGAAGCGGGTGTTCGCCGAGCACGCGGTGACGGGTGTGGTGCATCTCGCGGCGCGCAAGCAGGTCGGTGAGTCCGTGGCGGAGCCGACGCGCTACTACCGGGAGAACGTGGGCGGTCTGGCCACGCTCCTGGAGGCGGTCGCCGAGGCGGGGATCAGGCGGTTCCTATTCTCGTCGTCCGCCGCCGTCTACGGCAACCCGGATGTGGATCTCATCACGGAGGACACCGCGTGCGCGCCGGTGAACCCGTACGGCGAGACCAAGCTGACCGGTGAATGGCTGGTGCGGGCGGCGGGCCACGCGCACGGGATCTCCACCGTGTGTCTGCGCTACTTCAACGTCGCGGGCGCCGTCTCGCCCGAGCTGGCCGACACCGGTGTCTTCAACATCGTCCCCATGGTCTTCGACCGGCTCACCCGCGACGAGGCCCCGCGGATCTTCGGCGACGACTATCCGACGCCGGACGGCACCTGTATCCGTGACTACATCCATGTCGCCGACCTCGCGGAGGCGCACCTGGCGGCGGCCCGGCGGCTCGCCGAAGCGGACGCGGGCGGCGACCTGACCGTCAACATCGGCCGTGGCGAGGGCGTCTCCGTCCGCGAGCTGATCACGGTCATCGGCGAGGTCACCGGCGACGCGCGACCCGCCGTCGTCGAGGACCGGCGCCCCGGCGACGCGCCGCGCGCGGTCGCCTCGGCCGCGCTGGCCGCCGAGGAACTCGGCTGGACGGCCCGGCGCGGGGTACACGAGATGGTCGAGTCGGCATGGCAGGGGTGGCTGCTGCACCACGGCGGCCGGTCGGGCAACTGATCATGCGAGGCCCTGACCTGCGGATCGTTTCCGCAGGTCAGGGCACATGACAACGGTGTTCAGTGCCGCGTTGCCCGATACCCCCTACCCGTAGTTCACTGTGATCCCGGACGGACATTCCGATCGTCTTACGGACCGCGGAAGGGACGGCTTTCCCATGGGGGCTGGGCACGATCACGGGCACGGGCACTCGCATGTGCCGACCAGCGGTACGGCGGCTGCCGCGTACCGCGGGAGACTGCGGGTGGCGCTGGCGATCACGCTCGGCGTCATGGTGGTCCAGATCGTCGGCGGTATCGCCGCCGACTCGCTCGCCCTGGTCGCGGACGCGGCGCACATGGCGACGGACGCGGTCGGCCTGGGCATGGCCCTGCTCGCCATCCACTTCGCGAACCTCCCGCCGAGCACGACCCGCACCTTCGGCTACGCCCGCGCGGAGATCCTCGCCGCCCTGGCCAACTGCCTGCTGCTGCTCGGCGTCGGCGGCTACGTCCTGTACGAGGCGGTCCAGCGGTTCTTCACGCCTGCGGACACCGAGGGCGGCCTGATGATCGTGTTCGGTGCGATCGGCCTGGTCGCGAACATGATCTCGCTGACGCTGCTGATGCGCGGCCAGAAGGAGAGCCTGAACGTGCGCGGCGCCTTTCTGGAGGTGGCCGCGGACACGCTGGGCTCGCTCACGGTGCTGATCTCGGCGGCGGTGATCCTGGCCACCGGCTGGCAGGCCGCCGACCCGATCGCCTCGCTGGTGATCGGCGTGATGATCGTGCCGCGCACGCTGAAGCTGCTGCGCGAGACCCTCGACGTACTGCTGGAGTCGGCGCCCAAGGACGTCGACATGAACCAGGTGCGGGCCCACATACTCGCCCTGGACGGCGTCGAGGACGTCCACGACCTGCACGCCTGGACGATCACCTCCGGCATGCCGGTGCTGTCCGCCCATGTGGTGGTGCGCTCCGACGTCCTGAACGCGATCGGCCACGAGAAGATGCTGCACGAGCTCCAGGGCTGCCTCGGCGACCACTTCGACGTGGAGCACTGCACCTTCCAGCTGGAGCCGGTCGGACACGCGGAGCACGAGGCCCGGCTCTGTCACTGAAACAACCGTACGGTCCGACAAGACGTCAGTACGGACGGAATGCAGCGATCCGGTGGTCGGTCGCGTCCTCATGCCCACAGCGTCCCTTCGAGCGGTTCCGCACCCGCCGCGCCGGGCACGATCAACTGCCGGGAGTGTCGGATTCGTACGGCACACTTGGGGCGCAAGACCGAGGCGAAGGATGGGTATGCCGATCACACCTGCCACCGCGACGCACCGTGCGTCGAACGGCACCGCGGACGCGATTTTGCTGGAACTGGTCGACGAGAACGGTGTGACGATCGGCACCGCGGAGAAGCTCGCCGCCCATCAGCCTCCCGGTCAGCTGCACCGCGCCTTCTCCGTGTTCCTCTTCGACGAGCAGGGCCGGCTGCTGCTCCAGCAGCGCGCGCTCGGCAAGTACCACTCCCCCGGCGTCTGGTCCAACACCTGCTGCGGCCACCCCTACCCCGGCGAGGCGCCCTTCGCGGCCGCGGCCCGCCGGACGTACGAGGAGCTCGGCGTCTCCCCGTCCCTGCTCGCCGAGGCGGGCACGGTCCGCTACAACCACCCGGACCCGGACTCGGGCCTGGTGGAGCAGGAGTACAACCACCTCTTCGTCGGCCTGGTGCAGTCCGCGCTGCGGCCGGACCCGGAGGAGGTCGGCGACACGGCCTTCGTGACCCCCGCCGAGCTGGCGGAGCGCCACGCGAAGGACACCTTCTCGTCCTGGTTCATGACCGTCCTCGACGCGGCCCGCCCAGCGGTCAGGGAGCTGACGGGCCCGTCGGCCGGCTGGTGAGGACGTAGTCGGGGGTCAGGGCACGCGCACGGGTTTGAGCGGGACGGCTGCCCAGATCACCTTGCCGCCGCTCGCCGTGTGCTCGACGTCGCACACACCGCCCGCCTCCCGGGTCACCTCGCGGACCAGGAGCAGCCCGCGGCCGCCGGTCTGGCCGTGGTCGGCCTCCAGGGCGGTCGGGCGGTAGGGGTGGTTGTCCTCCACCGAGACCCGCAGCCACTCGGCGCCGACGGCGACCTCCACGGCGAGCGTCGGCGACAGCAGTGCCGCGTGCCGGACGGCGTTCGTGACCAGCTCCGACACGATCAGCAGCACTCCCTGCACCAGATCGTCCGCGGCCGGTACGCCCTGGCGGTGGAGCAGGTCCCGGACGGCGTGCCGGGCCTGCGGAACCGAGGCGTCGACGGCTGGGGCGGTGAACCGCCAGACGCCCTCGTACGGCAGTGGATGCGGTGGCCGCTGGACGAGCGACTCGTCCGCGCCACCTCCTGGGCGTGGGCCGGACCCGCGCCCGTGGTTCTCCATCGTCCGGTCGCCACCCTCGCGCTCGATTGTCACCACACGTCGAGTGTTGGTAACGCGCAGGTCCAGACCGTAGAACTGAACACAAGTCAGCGGGTATCGAGCGTTTCTGACCGTTGGCGTATGACACGGTCAGTTGTGGGACCGCTCCGACGCCGCTTGTGCCGACTTCACGAACTATTCGGGTTGTACGGGTTTGACGCCGCCGCCGTCCGGCCCGCCCCGGCCGTCACTGTCGGTGACCATCTGCTCGGAGACCATGCTGACGACCCGGCGGCCGCCGTAGCCGGTCGCGATCAGGCCGAGTCCGTCGAAGAGCAGGGCGAGGGAGAACAGCGTCCCGATGACGTACCTGCTGCTGGGCCAGGCACTCAGTACCAGGATGCCGAGGAACAGGTCGAAGGCGCCTTGCAGCAGGGTCCAGCCCATCTGCGGACCGCGCACCACCAGGCTGCCGACCAGCCGGAACAGCCCGCCGGTGAGGAACAGCAGGGCGGCGAACATGGCCAGCGCCTCGGCCGCCGCCTCCGGCCTGCGGATCACCACCACGCCGGCCGCGATGTTCAGCGCCGCGACGACCACGCCCAGCCAGAAGAAGTTGCTGCCGCGGGCCTGGACCGCGTGTCCCAGGCCGACGACGCCGCCGATCAGCAGCAGCCAGCCGAACAGCAGCATCGTGGTCAGCGTGGCGAACGCCGTGTAGAGCAGCCCGACCAGTCCGCCGACGACCAGCAGCACACCGAGGGCGCCGAGCCAGCCGAAGCCGCGCTTGAGTTTCGCCGCCTCGCCCGTGGGTCTGCTGGACCTCGTCATCGCACCTCCCGGTTCGGTCTGCTCCCGTGTACCCCGTTCGGAGCGAACGGATAGCATCCGCCGCATGGAGCCCCAGCTGTTGCACAGCGTCACCGACTCGGTCGCGACCGTCGTCATCCACCATCCGGCCAAGCGCAACGCGATGACGGCCGCGATGTGGCGGGCGCTGCCGCCGCTGCTCGAAGCGCTGGCCGCCGACAGGGCCGTACGGGCGCTGGTGCTGACCGGTGAGGGCGGGACGTTCTGCGCGGGCGCCGACATCTCCACGCTGCAGGGGTCGCCCCAAGAGGCGCAAGGGTTGGCCGTGGCCGCCGAGGAGGCGCTGGCCGCCTTCCCGAAGCCGACGCTGGCCGCGATCCGGGGGCACTGTGTGGGCGGCGGGTCCCAGCTGGCGGCGGCGTGCGATCTGCGGTTCACCGAGGAGGGGGCGCTGTTCGGGGTGACACCGGCCAAGCTCGGGATCGTCTATCCGGCTTCCTCCACGCGGCGGTTGGCGTTGCTGGTGGGGCCGTCCGCCACCAAGTACCTGCTGTTTTCCGGTGAGTTGATCGACGCGGAACGAGCGCTGCGCACGGGCCTGGTGGACGAGGTGCTGCCCGACGGTGAACTCGGCAAGCGCGTAACGGAGTTCACCCGGGTCCTGGTGTCGCGTTCCCAGCTGACGCAGGCCGCTGCGAAGGAGTTCGCGGACGGGCGTACCGACCGCGACGAGCACTGGGCGGAGCAGGCACGCGGAAGCGGCGACACCGCGGAGGGCGTCGCCGCGTTCCTGGAGCGCAGGCAGCCGCGCTTCACCTGGAACGTCCCTACGCCAGGCTGAAGCGGCTGTTGGTGCGGAACTCCTCGACGAGGTGCGCGGGCGCCTTCTGCGGGGAGCCGGCGTCGTAGGGCGGCCGCGGGTCGTACTCGGTCAACAGCTGGACGGCCTGGGCGTGTTCGTCACCGGCGATCTTCCCGACCAGGGTCAGTCCCATGTCGATGCCGGAGGAGACGCCGGCCGCGGTGATGTACTTGCCGTCCGGTACGACCCTGTCGCCCGTGGGCTCGGCGCCGTACTGCGGCAGGAAGTCGAGGGTGAGCCAGTGGGAGGTGACACGACGGCCCTCCAGGAGGCCCGCGGCGGCGAGCAGCAGGGAGCCGGTGCAGACGGAGGTGGTCCAGGTGCTGGTGGCGTCGGCGGTCCTGAGCCACTCCAGCAGGACCTCGTTCTCGATCTCGGCGAAGGTCCCGGGCCCGCCCGGCACCACCACCACATCGGGGTGCGGTACGTCCGTCAGCGCCTTGTCGGCGGTGAGGGCGAGGAACCCCGTGTCGGCCCGCACAGGGCCCGCGGTCTCGGCGACGAAGTCGACCCGCGCGTCCGGGATGCGGCTCAACGCCTCGTAGGGCCCCACGATGTCGAGGGCGGTGAAACGGTCGTAGAGGACCATGGCGATCTGCATGGTGCTTCCTTTCGGCAGGTTCTGGGTGGTCTCAGTGGGCCGGTACGGGGTGGAACCGGCGGCGGTACTCGGCCGGGGCCGCCCCGAGGGTCTTGACGAAGGCGCGCCGCATGGCCTCGGGGGTGCCGTAGCCGCTGGCCCGGGAGACCTCCTCGACACCGTCGGTGGTGTCCTCCAGCAGGCGGCGGGCATGTTCGAGGCGGACCCGGTCCACGTACCGGCCCGGGGTCATCCCGGTCTCGGCCTGGAAGGCGCGGGCGAAGTGGCGTGGGGAGAGGCTGGCGCGGGTCGCCAGGGTCTCGACGCTCAGATCGGCGTCGGGGTGCTCGGTGATCCAGCGCTGGACCTCCCTGAGCGGCTCCCGCCGGGCGGTCTGCGCGGCGAGCTGGGCGCTGAACTGGGCCTGGTTTCCGGGCCGGCGCAGGAAGACCACCAGGTGGCGGGCGATGCCGAGGGCCACGTCCCGGCCCAGGTCCTCCTCGACGAGGGCGAGCGCCAGGTCGATGCCGGAGGTGACGCCGGCGGAGGTGGCCACGTGCCCGTCACGCACGAAGATGGGGTCCGGGTCCACCTGCACCTCGGGGTGGTCACGGGCGAGTTTGTCGCAGTACGCCCAGTGGGTCGTGGCACGGCGACCGTCCAGCAGGCCCGCCGACGCGAGCAGGATGGCGCCGGTGCAGACGGAGACCAGCCGCTCGGCGCAGGTGCCGTGCGCACGCAGCCAGTCGACCAGCTCGGGCTGGGGCGTGCGGGTGCCTTCGCCGCCCGGGACGAGGAGGGTGTGCGGGTCGGACACCTCGGCGAGGGAGACGTCCGGTACGACGGTCAGGCCGCTGGAGGCGCGGACGGGGCCGCCGTCCGGGGAGGCCGTGCGGATGCGGTAGGTGCCCGGCCGGTGCTTCTCGGCGCCCGCGAAGACCTCCAGCGGGCCGGTGAGATCGAGGCTCTGTACACCGTCGAAGAGAACGAAGAGAACGGTTCGCTGCGCCATGCCTTCAATTGTTCGGAGCCGGCACCATGACCACAATGACGGGCTCCCCACCTTTCCTGCCATGAGCGCGCACGAGCCCTCGGGAACGTACCAAGCGGTTGGTAACCTTCGCCCATGACTACTGCCGCCCTGGAGCCGCGTGCCGGCCGCCGCTGCCACAACATGCTCAACTCCCTGCACTCGACGTCCTACTTCGCCCCCGAGCTGGGCCAGGAGCTGGGCGCCCTCGGGATCACGCACCCCAGGGCCGTCAACTTCGCGGTGCGGGCGGCCGCGCTGGGGCCGGTCGGGGCGGGGGCGGTGACGGCGACGTTCTACAACTACAAGCACGACCTGGTGGCCCGGCACCTGCCCGCGGTGTGGACGATCGCCTCGCCCGCGGACGTCCTCACGGCACGCGCGCGTGCGGTCGACGCGACGCTGCGGCGGCTGCTGGGCGAGGCCGCCCTGACGTCCCCGGAGATGACGGAGGCCGCCGGGCTCGCCCTGCGCGCGACCGAGGCGTGCTCGCGCAGCGCCCGGCCGCTGTACTCGGCCCACGCGGACCTGGCGGTGCCCGAGGAGCCGCACCTGGCGTACTTCCACGCCACGACGCTGCTGCGGGAGCACCGGGGTGACGGGCATCTCGCCGTGCTGATGTCGGCCGGGCTCGACGGGCTGGAGGCCGTCGTCACCCACACGGCGACCGGCAGGGGGATGACGCCGAAGTGGGTGTTCACTACGCGTGGCTGGAGCCAGGAGGACTGGGACGCGGCGTCGGGACGGCTGCGTGAGCGCGGTCTCCTGGACGACGCGGGCGAGCTGACTCCGGAGGGGGTCGCGCTGCGCGAGCGGATCGAATCCGAGACGGATCGGCTCGATCGGGCGCCGTATGAGCACCTGGGGGCGGAGGGGGTCGTGCGGCTGACGGAACTCGGTGCGGGGTTCGCACGGGCGGCGGTGGCAGCGGGGGCGTTCCCCCCGGACCTCCTCGGCAAGGCCTGAAGGGGCTCCGCCCCTTCAGGCCTTGCCAGGGGGCTGCGCCCCCTGGACCCCCATCGGCCTTCGGCCTCGTCCTCAAACGCCGGACGGGCTGAGAATCCCGGGCATCGCATAGCACGCCCGAGGCGCGGTACCCGGTGCTCAACCCGAGAAAGGAGTCATCACGTGTTCCGTGCAATCGCAGACGTGCTCCGGCAGACAGGCGGTGCCGTCGCCACGGTCGTGACGTTGCCGTTCCGGGCTCTCGCCCAGCTCTTCGGAGGTGCTTCGAGCAGTACACGCAGTCGTAGGGCTTGATTCCGACCCGCCGCGACGGGCCACGTCGCCGCCCTGATCCCCGGTTGTCGGTGCCACCTGCCACAATTGCCGCGCAACCTCAGTGAGAAGGCGGGACGGGATCGTGACGACACCCCTCGTAGGGTCCATCGAAGGCAGGATCGCCGCGGAGCTCGGCGTACGGGAGCGGCAGGTGAAGGCTGCCGTGGAGCTGCTCGACGGCGGTTCGACGGTGCCTTTCATCGCCCGCTACCGCAAGGAAGCGACCGAGATGCTCGACGACGCGCAGCTGCGCACGCTCGAGGAGCGGCTGCGCTATCTGCGGGAGCTGGAGGAGCGGCGGACGGCGATCCTCGACTCGGTGCGTGAGCAGGGCAAGCTGACCGAGGAGCTGGAGGCGCAGATCCGTGGCGCCGAGACCAAGGCTCGGCTCGAGGACATCTATCTGCCGTACAAGCCGAAGCGGCGGACCAAGGCGCAGATCGCCCGCGAGGCCGGGCTCGAGCCGCTCGCCGAGGGGCTGCTCGGTGACCCGACCGTCGAGCCGCTCGCCGCTGCCGCCGCGTTCGTCGACGCCGACAAGGGTGTGGCCGATCCGCAGGCGGCCCTCGACGGCGCCCGGGCGATCCTCACCGAGCGGTTCTCGGAGGACGCCGACCTGATCGGCGAGCTGCGCGAGCGCATGTGGGGGCGCGGCCGGCTGGCCGCGAAGGTGCGGGACGGCAAGGAGGAGGCCGGCGCGAAGTTCTCCGACTACTTCGACTTCGCCGAGCCGTTCACCGAGCTGCCCTCGCACCGCATCCTGGCGATGCTGCGCGGCGAGAAGGAGGAGGTCCTCGACCTCGTCCTGGAACCCGAGGAGCCGACCGACGGCCCTTCCTCCTACGAGGGGATCGTCGCCCACAAGTTCCAGATCGCCAACCGTGGGCGTCCCGCCGACAAGTGGCTCACCGACACGGTCCGCTGGGCCTGGCGGACCCGGATCCTCGTGCACCTCGGCATCGATCTGCGGCTGCGCCTGCGCACCGCCGCCGAGGACGAGGCCGTGGGGGTCTTCGCGGCCAACCTCCGTGACCTGTTGCTCGCCGCGCCGGCCGGTACACGGGCGACGCTGGGGCTGGACCCCGGCTTCCGTACGGGCGTCAAGGTCGCCGTCGTCGACGCCACCGGCAAGGTGGTCGCCACCGACGTCATCCACCCCCACGTCCCGGCGAACAGGTGGGACGAGGCCATCGCCAAGCTGGCGCGGCTCGCGAAGGAGCACGCGGTCGAGCTCGTGGCGATCGGCAACGGCACCGCGTCCCGCGAGACCGACAAGCTCGCCGGTGAACTGATCGGCAAGCACCCGGAGTTGAAGCTCACCAAGGTGATGGTGTCCGAGGCCGGCGCCTCCGTGTACTCGGCCTCCGCGTTCGCCTCGCAGGAGCTGCCCGACATGGACGTGTCGCTGCGCGGCGCCGTGTCCATCGCGCGCCGCCTCCAGGACCCGCTGGCCGAGCTGGTGAAGATCGACCCGAAGTCGATCGGCGTCGGCCAGTACCAGCACGACCTGTCCGAGGTGAAGCTGTCGCGCTCGCTGGACGCGGTGGTCGAGGACTGTGTGAACGGCGTCGGTGTGGACGTCAACACCGCCTCCGCGCCGCTGCTCGCGCGCGTCTCCGGCATCACCTCCGGCCTCGCCGAGAACATCGTGTCCCACCGGGACGCCAACGGACCGTTCACCTCCCGCTCGCAGCTGAAGAACGTGGCGCGGCTCGGCCCGAAGGCCTACGAGCAGTGCGCGGGCTTCCTGCGGATCCGCGGCGGTGACGACCCGCTGGACGCGTCCAGCGTGCACCCCGAGGCGTACCCGGTCGTCCGGCGCATGGTGAAGACGTCCGGTCAGGAGGTGGCCGCGCTCATCGGCAACACGGGCGTGCTGCGGTCGCTGAAGGCGAACGACTTCGTGGACGAGACGTTCGGTCTGCCGACCGTGACCGACATCCTGAAGGAACTGGAGAAGCCCGGGCGCGACCCGCGTCCCGCCTTCAAGACGGCCACCTTCAAGGAGGGCGTCGAGAAGATCTCCGACCTGTCGCCCGGCATGGTCCTGGAGGGGGTCGTGACCAACGTGGCCGCCTTCGGGGCGTTCATCGACGTCGGTGTCCACCAGGACGGTCTGGCCCATGTCTCCGCACTGTCGAAGACGTTCGTCAAGGACCCGCGGGACGTGGTCAAGCCCGGTGACATCGTCAAGGTGAAGGTCCTCGACGTGGACATTCCACGCAAGCGGATCTCGCTGACGCTGCGCCTCGACGACGAGGCGGCCGCGCAGGGCCAGCAAAGCGGAGGCGGCGGCGAGCGCCGACAGCGCGGTGGACGCCCGCCGCAGCAGCGTCAGGGCCGCGGCGGTGGCGCCGGTGGCGGCTCCCGTCAGGCGCCGCCCCCGGCGAACAGCGCCATGGCCGACGCACTGCGCCGCGCGGGTCTGGTCGACCCCAAGCGCGGCAAGCGCTGAGACGACACACCGGCCCGGACTCCCCAGTACGACACGGAGGGTCCGGGCCGGTTCGCCCGTAGGGTGATGGCATGCCGACGTCGCGCGTCATCACCTGGGAAGTGTCGGAGAGCGAGGGCATCGAGACCGCCTGGATCGAGTTCGCCGACGACGTCCTGCGCGGCCGTGGCCGAGCCGTCGGCAGGGTTCCGGAGCCGTACGGGATCTCGTACGAACTGGACACGAGCGAGGCGTTCGTGACGCGTCGGCTGAAGGTCACGGTCGAGTCGACGGGCGGCGTACGCGCGCTCGACCTGCGGCATGACGGAGCGGGCCGGTGGACGGCGGACGGTGAGCACCTGCCCGATGTCGAGGGCGCCGTCGACTGCGACCTGGGGCTGTGTCCGCTCACCAACACGATGCCGGTGCTGCGGCACGGTCTCCATCTGGCGCCCGGGGAGCGGGAGTTCCTGATGGCCTGGGTGTCGGTGCCCGATCTGGCCGTCCTCCCCTCCCGGCAGACGTACACCCATCTGGGAGATCACCGCGTCCGCTTCGTCTCCGACGACTTCCGCAGCGACATCAGGTTCGACGAGGACGGCTTCGTCGTCGACTACCCGGGGCTGGCGACCCGGCTCGGCTAGGGGGTGCTGTGCGGGACTTTCACAACACCCCCTAGTCCTGAGGGCGCGGCCCGTTGAGCCGAGTGCAGTAGCACGA
The DNA here is from genome assembly GCF_021474425.1 of Streptomyces muensis. GTDB lineage: Bacteria > Actinomycetota > Actinomycetes > Streptomycetales > Streptomycetaceae > Streptomyces > Streptomyces muensis. The sequence goes on from NZ_JAKEIP010000027.1 coordinate 45,511, forward strand.
GCGGCCGGCCGGATGCGGGCGGGCGAAGCTGGACGCCCAGTCCGCGAGCCCCGCCGCAGCCCAGGGTCCGCGAGCCCCGCCGCCGCTCAGGGAGAACCGATGCCGACCCCCGTCCCATCCCGCCGCCGCTCCCCGCTCGGGTCCCGTCTGGGCGCGGTCTCCCTCGTCACCGTCTGCCTGACCCTGCTGTCCCCGGCCGTCCCGGCCACCGCGGGCGCCGTCACTCCGCCCGGACCGCACACCGACGCCGCGCTCCAGCGGCAGCTGGCCGACCTGGTCCGCACGCCCGGCGGCCCGCCCGGCGTCATCGCGGTACTGCGGGACGGCACCCGTACGCGGGTGGTCCGGGCCGGTGTCGCGGACCTGGCGACGGGCCGCAGACCGGGCCCTGACGACCATATGCGCATCGCCAGTACGGCCAAGGCGTTCAGCGGCGCGGTGGCGCTGTCCCTCGTCCACCGCCACCACCTGAGTCTCGACGACACCCTGCGCAAGCGGCTGCCCCGCCTGCCCAGGGCCTGGGGCGCGGTGACGCTGCGCCAGCTGCTGAACCACACCAGCGGACTGCCCGACTACTCACGGGCCCCGGCGTTCGTGAACACCGTGATGGCGAACCCCCGGCACCGCTTCGACTCCCGTCGGCTGCTGGACTACGTCGCCGGCCAGCCGCTGCGGTTCCGGCCGGGCTCCCGGTACGAGTACTCCAACTCCGACAACATCGCCGTGGCGCTGATGGCCGAGGCGGTCACCCGCGTCCCGTACGAGCGTCTGCTTCAGGAGCTCGTGTACCGCCCGCTGGGCCTGTACCGGACGAGCCTGCCGCAGGGCTACCGGATGCCGAGGCCCTATCTGCACGGCTATGACGTGAGCCCGCCCGAGCCGCCCGAGGACGTCAGCGAGGTGCTCGGCATGTCCGGTGTGTGGGCCTCGGGCGGCATCGTGTCCACGCCGGCCGACATGACGCGCTTCATCCGCGGCTACGCCGGGGGACGGCTGTACGGACCCCGCGAGGTGCGCGAGCAGCGGCGCTGGATCCCCGGGGCGGCGTCCGAGCCGGCCGGGCCGGGACGCAACGCCGCCGGGCTCGCCCTCTTCCGGTACACCACCCGGTGCGGGGTGGTGCTGGGGCACACCGGCAACACGCTCGGCTACACGCAGCTGATCGCCGCGACGCCGGACGGACGCCGGTCGCTGACCTTCTCGGCCACCACGCAGATCAACGAGGCCACGAAGCCCGATCTACTGCGGAGACTTCGGGCCGTGCAGGAGAACTTCGTGTGCGCCCTGCTGAGCCCCGGCCGGCACTGACACACCCGCCCCGACGAACCCGCCTGCGACGGCCCTAGCGTTCGGTCACCTTGCCGTCGGCGACCTCCAGACGGCGAGTGACGTGGACCGCGTCGAGCATGCGGCGGTCGTGGGTGACCAGGAGCAGGGTGCCCTCGTAGGCGTCCAGGGCCGATTCCAGCTGCTCGATGGCCGGCAGGTCGAGGTGGTTGGTGGGTTCGTCCAGGACGAGGAGGTTGACGCCCCTGCCCTGGAGGAGGGCGAGGGCGGCGCGGGTCCGTTCGCCCGGGGAGAGGGTGGCGGCCGGGCGCAGGACGTGGTCCGCCTTGAGGCCGAACTTGGCCAGGAGGGTGCGGACGTCCGCCGGTTCGGTTTCCGGGACCGCGGCGCAGAAGGCGTCCAGCAGGGACTCCTCGCCGTGGAAGAGCTTGCGGGCCTGGTCGACCTCGCCGATGAGGACACCGGAGCCGACGTGCGCCTGCCCCGCGGTCAGCGGGACGCGGCCCAGCAGGGCGGCCAACAGCGTCGACTTGCCGGCGCCGTTGGCGCCGGTGACCGCCACCCGGTCCGCCCAGTCGATCTGGAGGGAGACCGGGCCCAGGGTGAAGTCGCCGCGCCGTACCTCGGCATCCCGCAGGGTCGCGACCACCGCGCCCGAGCGGGGTGCCGAGGCGATCTCCATGCGCAGTTCCCACTCCTTGCGCGGCTCCTCGACGACCTCCAGGCGTTCGATCATGCGCTGGGTCTGGCGGGCCTTGGCGGCCTGCTTCTCGCTGGCCTCGCTGCGGAACTTGCGGCCGATCTTGTCGTTGTCGTTGTTCGCCTTGCGGCGTGCGTTCTTGACGCCCTTGTCCATCCAGGCGCGCTGCGTCTGGGCCCGGTCCTGGAGGGCGGCCTTCTTGTCGGCGTACTCCTCGTAGTCGTCGCGGGCGTGCCGGCGGGCCACCTCGCGTTCCTCCAGGTAGGCCTCGTAGCCGCCGCCGTAGAGGTTGATCTGCCGCTGGGCGAGGTCGAGTTCGAGGACCTTGGTGACGGTGCGGGTGAGGAACTCGCGGTCGTGGCTGACCACGACCGTCCCGGCGCGCAGACCGGTGACGAAGCGTTCCAGGCGCTCCAGGCCGTCGAGGTCGAGGTCGTTCGTCGGCTCGTCGAGGAGGAAGACGTCGTAGCGCGACAGCAGCAGCGAGGCCAGCCCGGCGCGGGCCGCCTGGCCGCCCGACAGGGACGTCATCGGCTGGTCCAGGTCCACCGCGAGGCCCAGCGAGTCGGCGACCTCCTCGGCCCGCTCGTCGAGGTCGGCGCCGCCCAGGTCCAGCCAGCGCTCCAGGCTCGTCGCGTACGCGTCGTCCGCGCCGGGTGCCCCGTCGACGAGGGCCTGCGTCGCCTCGTCCATCACCCGCTGGGCCTCGGCCACACCGGTACGGCGGGCCAGGAACGCCCGCACGGTCTCGCCGGGACGCCGCTCGGGCTCCTGCGGGAGGTGACCGACGGTCGCGGTCGGCGGGGACAGCCGCAGCTCGCCCTCCTCCGGCACGAGCAGCCCGGCGAGCAGCCGCAGCAGCGTGGACTTGCCCGCCCCGTTGGCCCCGACCAGCCCGATCACGTCGCCGGGCGCCACGACGAGGTCGAGCCCGCTGAACAGGGAACGGTCACCGTGTCCGGCGGCGAGATTCTTGACGACGAGGGTTGCGGTCACAGGGAGCGATCCTAGTGGGCCGTGCGCCTGAGGAGTGGGTGGGCTGGTGTCGGACGGCGGGTGCGGGGAGTGTGTGGCTGGTCGCGCCCACGCGGCGGAGCCGCACATTGGATACAGCCCCGACAAGCCCGCAGACACCAGACGACACATCTCGGCACCCCCTTGGGCCGGCTACCGAGCCATCGACTCCACCAACACACTCCCCGAAGTCCGAGCCACGACGAACGACTCCCCCTTCACCGCCTTCGCGTCCAGCGCGATCCGATGTCGCCCCGCTTCCAGGATGCCGTCGAAGACCTCGTGGGTGTGGGTGCGGTAGAGGCGGTCCAGGCGGTACGCCGTCAGCCGTACCCGGCAGGGCGAGGTCACCTCCACCCCCGCCTCACCATCCGCGGCGACCAGCCGGGTCAGTCGGCGCTGTTCCTCCGGACTGCGGTCCAGGGCGTGTTCGATCTGCGCGACCAGCAGCGGCACGATCGGCGCGAGGCCGTCCACGTACGCCACCTCCACCCCGGCGTCCGTAAAGGCGCGGCGCACGCCGGCGCGCTGCTCCGCCCCGATCCCCCGGCCGAAGGCCACGGCGCCGTAGGTGCGCAGTTCGTCGACGGCGACACCGCTCACGTCGTGGGTGATCTCGGCGCCGATGCCGATGGTGCGCAGCGCGGCGGCGAGCTTGGCCAGGACGGCGACTCGGGCGCCGATGAGGAGCACCCGGCGGCGTGGTGCCTCGGCCGCCTGGTCGAGGAGGGCGCCGAGCGCCGCGCGGTACTCGGTGGCGCGGAAGCGGAAGGGGCCGATGCCGTGGTAGCCGTTGAGCTCCAGGTCGGCGTGTTCGTCGGTCTGCCAGGCGAAGTCCCGCCAGATGTAGTCCTCGCCGTCCTTGTCGATGAGCGCGGTGACGGCGCCGCAGGCGAGGTCCTCGCAGTCGGGGCAGCCGTAGATGACGTACCGGCCGCCCGGAAGCGGCGCTTCCGCCTCCAGCAGGAGGCTGCGGACCTGGGCGGTGAAGATGGCGGGCGGGACGTCGGAGGCGAGCGGGGAGACGGCGTCGAGGTCGGAGAGCTGGAACAGCAGCGGGCGCCCGTCGACGATGAAGTCCACGAAGTCCCGGTGCACCTGGTAGTCACCGTTGGCGAGGACGCCACCGGCACGCATCGCCGGTGCCAGGCCGAAGGTCGCGTACTCGGCAGACATGCTGTGAGTATCCCCAGGACGGGACCGATATGAGCGCGGCATGACATATTCCGCTAATCACCCCGGCGCCACCTCAGCGGTTGCCGGGGGCGCGTTGATGGACCCGGGGGCGCGGGAGGCCGTCCTGCTCGCCTCCCGCGCCCCCGGTGACCGGACCCGCTCAGTCGTGGTCGTGGCCCAGCGGGTCACCCTCCGTCTCGGTGCCGGGGCCCGGGCCGACCCTGATCTCGAAGTCGCCGTCGTACCTCTTGTGGCCCTCGATCACGGCGAGTTCCACGGCCTCCGAGCCCATCGCGTTGCGCACGATGACCGGGTCCCGGCGCAGGTCGCGCATGAGGGCGACGCACATGACGATCATCACGAGGACGAACGGCGCGGCGGCCAGGATCGTGAGGTTCTGCAGGCCGGTGAGCGCGTCGCCCTGGCCGCTGCCGACGAGCAGCATGATGGCGGCGACGGCTCCGGTCACCACACCCCAGAACACGACGACGAAGCGGCCGGGTTCCAGGGCTCCCTTCTGGGAGAGCGTGCCCATCACGATGGAGGCGGCGTCGGCTCCGGAGACGAAGAAGATGCCGACGAGGATCATCACGAGCAGGCTGGTGACGGTGGCGATGGGGAACTCCTGCAGAACGCCGAAGAGTTGCCCCTCGGGGGTGTCCTCGCCGCCGAGCGCGCCGCCTTCCTTCAGCTTCATCGCCGTACCGCCGAAGATCGCGAACCAGACAAGGCTGACGGTGCTGGGCACGAGGATGACGCCGCCGACGAACTGCCGGATGGTGCGGCCCCGGCTGATCCGGGCGATGAACATGCCGACGAACGGCGTCCAGGAGATCCACCAGGCCCAGTAGAAGACCGTCCAGCTGCCGAGCCAGTCCGCGACGCCCTCGCCGCCGCTCGCCTCGGTGCGGCCGGCGAGCTGGGGCAGGTCGCCGAGGTAGGCGAAGATCGAGGTGGGCAGCAGGTCGAGCACGATGATCGTGGGGCCCGCGATGAACACGAAGACCGCGAGGATCAGGGCGAGCACCATGTTGGTGTTGGACAGCCACTGGATGCCCCGCTCGATGCCGGAGATGGCGGAGGCCACGAAGGCCAGCGTCAGCACGGCGATGATCGCGACGAGCAGCCCGGTGCTCACGTCGTCCATCCAGTCCAGCTCCTGGAATCCGGAGCCGATCTGGAGGGCGCCGAGGCCCAGGGAGGCCGCGGAGCCGAAGACGGTGGCGATGATCGCGAGAATGTCGATCACCCGGCCGCCGGCGCCGTTGGCGTGCTTCTCCCCGATCAGCGGGGTGAAGACCGCGCTTATGGTCTGGCGCCGGCGTTTGCGGAAGGTGCTGTAGGCGATGCCGAGGCCGACCACCGCGTAGATCGCCCAGGGGTGCAGCGTCCAGTGGAACAGGGTGGTGGCCATCGCCGTCTCCATGCGTTCGCCGGAGTTGGCGGGGTCCGTGCCCGGGGGCGGGGTCGTGTAGTGCGAGAGCGGCTCGCTGACGCCGTAGAACATCAGGCCGATGCCCATGCCGGCGCTGAACATCATCGCGACCCAGGACACGGTCTTGAACTCGGGTTCCTCACCCTCGGCGCCGAGGTGGATGCGGCCGTAGCGGCTGACCGCGAGCCACAGCGCGAAGACCACGAAGCACGAGGCGGCGAGCATGAACGCCCAGCCGCCGTTGTGGATCAGGCCGTTCAGCATCTTCGTGGACACGCTCTCCAGCGAGTCCGTGGCAGCCCAGCCCCAGATCACGAAGGCCACGGTGATGACGGCGGTGACGCCGAACACCACTCGGTCCGTGCTGGGGTGGCCGGAAACGTCCGACGGACCTTCCCGGCCGCCTCTCTTCTTCAGATCCTCAGTCATCTGCGGCACCTTCCCCGGTGAACGGTGGATACGCCGGTTCCACGTCGTCTCCCAGGACCTACCACAGATCCCGTCGATCTCAGCCGTTTGTGCAGTCGGTGTCGGGTTCACCAGCCGTGATGCGATACGGGGCGCGCTCGTCGAGGAGCAGCGGAACGAGGTTGCGCAGGGACTGGCGGAGCGGGACCAGGGCGCCCGCGGAGGTCACCCTGGACTTCACTCCGTGCAGCGCCAGTTCGTCCTTGACCTGCCGGTACTGCTCCGCGGTGAGCCGGTAGCCGCAGGGCGGGTCCTGGATCACCTCGCCGGGTTCGGGCCGGTCGTTGTCGGCGCCGCCGACGTGGACGGGCCCGGTGTCGGCGAAGCCCGCGAGACGGGCCGTACCGGTCGCCGCCTCGACCTGTCGGCGACGGACATCGGTGAAGTCGAACAGCCCGTCCAGCGCGGCCAGTTGGGAGGAGACCCGACGCCGGTTGTTGAGCGACTCGTCGGCCTTCTCCTCCTCGGTCAGGGGGTCGACGCGGCTCTCGATGAGCAGGCCCACCGAGTGCTTGACACCGGACATGTTCCGCAGGATGCGTTCCTGTCCGTCACCGGCGACCTGCTTGATCGGTTCGCCCGTCACGGGGTCGGTCCAGATGCCGTACGTGCCCGTCGAGTAGCCGGAGCCGGTCGCGGCGGGGCGCACATAGGCCTGGGACAGGGTCCGCGCCTCGTCGTGGACGTGGGTGTCCGTGTTGAGGTTGCGCGGCCACAGGTCGAACAGGTCCTTGTCGTAGTACCGCGGTGTGGCGCCGTACTCGTGCAGGTCGTAGATCACGTCGGGGCGTTGGTCGCGCACGACCGCGGCCATGGCGCGCCCCTCGGCGGTCTGCAGCGCGAGGTGGTCGCGGTTGATGTCCACGCCGTCGCTGTTGCCCCGGGTGTCGGCGGCCCGGCCGTCGGGGTTGGCGGTGGGCACGACGAGCAGGGTGGTGCGCTCCAGGAAGCGCCGGGTCCGGCGGTCCTCGGCATAGGCCAGATCGCGGATGGTGGACAGACAGGCCTCGCGGCCGGAGGGCTCGTCGCCGTGCTGGCTGCACACCAGCAGCACCTTGTTCGGGGTGGGGCGGGTGCCGATTCGGACCAGCTGCAGCGGACGGTCCTGTTTCGTCGTACCGATGCGGGTGACGGAGACCCGGTCGCTCGCCCTGTCGACGGCCCTGAGGAAACTCTGCTCCTCGGGCTGGCTGGTCCAGCGGGCGCCGTTCGACTGCTCGAAGCCGGTGCGCGGCGAGGAGTCGGCGGCCTGGGCGGGGACCGCCACGAGGGAGGCGGCGAGGGCTGTCGCGGCAAGGGTCAGGGTTCGGATACGGGTCACCGGCCGCCCTCCGGGACGCGGTGGACGGTGCGCGGCGGGGCCACGCCGTCGAGGGGCGCCGCCTCGGGAGCCGCGGCGACGGATCCCGCCGTGGCACGGGCGAAGGCGTGGGCGCCGCCGACCAGCGGGACGCGGGCCTTCGTACGGGAGAGGTCGACGGTGAGGGTCGGCTTGGTCGACGGCGGGTCGATCAGGTCCTTGTCGGTGCCCGCGACGATCAGGGCGAGCCGGTGGCCGGCCGGGATCACGTGGTCGGTGGCGGCCAGGTCGAGGGTGATCGTGTAGGCCTTGCCCGGGGTGAGAGGCCGGCCCTCGTGGTCCGAGGCGTGGTTGCCGAGGTCGGCCCAGCCGCGGCTGACCACCGTGTAGTCGACGTCGGCGGTCTTGGCCTTCGTCTCCTTGAAGCAGGCGCTGTCACCGGTGGTGCTCACGCCCCAGCAGGTGCGGTCGGTGAGCGTGCTGATGCCCTCGCCGCTCGCCGCGTAGTCGCGGATGGTGTCGGGGCCGAGGTCGACGAGGACGGCGGAGAGGTGGGCCGTCGAGGTGGTCGGGGTCGCGGTGACGGTGACCTCGGAGGAGCCGGACAGCCGCAGGTCGCGGGTGAGCGGCTTGGTCACGAAGCCCGCCTTGTCGGGGGTGGAGCGGTCGATGTGCGCGGCCCAGTCGGTCTCGCCGTGCTGCGGGTCGTCGGTGAAGGTCTCGGTGCCCTTGCCCTGGCGCAGGCCCAGGGTGCCGACACCGGCTTCGCTGCCCTTCGCGGGGCGCAGGGTGGTCGTGTCGGTGCCGCGCGGCGGCCACACCTGGGAGGTGACCCACTGGTCGGGGTGGCGTTCGATGTCGGCCATCGGCTCGCGGTCGATGCCGTTGTCGTAGCCGAGGAGTTCGTGGTCGAACCAGCGGTGCAGGGTCTTGACCCACTCGGCACGGCGGAAGTCGAAGGGGTCGACATGGCCGGTCTGGGAGAGCCAGATCTTGCGCTCGACGCCGTTCTTCGCGAGGGCGTCCCACCACTGGCCGACGTGCTTCATCCGCACGTTGAGGTCCTGCATGCCGTGGATCAGGAAGACGCTGGCCCGGACCTTGCGGGCGTCCTTCACGTAGTCGCGCTCGGTCCACAGGGGCGTCCAGTCGCCGGTGCGCGGGGCTCCGTCGACGAGTTTCTGCTGGACGGCGGCGCACTTGGCGCGGGCGTCGGGGCTGTCGACGTAGTCGGACAGCGCGTCGGGGCCGGAGTCGTAGAGCGGGGCGCCCTGCTGGAAGTAGTAGTCGTACCAGGAGGAGATGGCACTGATCGGGACGATGGTCTTCAGTCCCTCGACTCCGGTGGCGGCGACGCCGTTGGCGATGGTGCCGTCCCAGCTCTTGCCGATCATTCCGGTGCGGCCGTTGGTCCAGGTCGCCTTGGCCGTGGTGGTGCCGGTGCGGGTCGTGTACGCCTTGGCGCGGCCGTTCAGCCAGTCGACGACGGCCTTCGCGGAGAGGATGTCGGAGCGGCCGCCGACGTCGACGCAGCCGTCGGAGCGATTGGTGCCGGCGAGGTCGACGCCGACGAAGGCGTAGCCGCGGGGCACGAAGTAGTTGTCGTAGAACAGCGGCATCTGCACGACGTGGCCGTCGGCGTCGTACGTCTTCTTCTGGCTCTCGTTGCCGCGTCCGCAGCAGGAGTAGTAGGGGCTGGCGTCCATGACGACGGGCACCTTGCGGCCCTGCGCGGCCGTCTCGCGGGGCCGGACGACGTCGACGGCGACGCGGTCGTGCCGTCCGTCGCGGTCGAGATCGAGCCCTGTGTCCACCCATACGGCCTCGCGGATGGCGTTCTCGTACGAGTAGACGGGCTCGCTCTCCCGCGGGGCGGCGGCCTGGGCCGCGGCGGGGGCGAGGAACGTGGCCAGCAGGGCGGCTGTGGCCGCCGCCGCGAGCTGTCTGAAGATCGTGAGGCGCATGCGTTTCGGCATGCGCGGACGGTACATCGGTGAACTCCCGTGCAGAAGAGGGCGGCTGATGACCCATGAGGTCCCTGGTGGCCGATAAGCGCCCCTGGGGCGGGTCGGGCCATTGCGGCCGAATGGCGATCGTGTGACAGAGGTGGTCATGGACACATCGGAGCCACAGGTACTGAATAGGCTCCGGACAGACTTCGGGCCCCTACGACTTGGAGCTTTCGTGCACCGCAGAATCATGGCGCCGGGCGCGCTCGCAGCCGCCTCTCTGATGCTGGCGATCCCGGCGTCGGCCGCGAGCCTCTCCCCCGGTGCCCCGGGCATCGGCGACCCCTACTACCCGGCCTACGGCAACGGCGGATACGACGTCTCGCACTACGACCTCCGGCTCAAGTACCAGCCGGCCACGGACGAGTTGCAGGGGACGGCGACACTGCTGGCGCGCACCACGCAGGATCTGTCCCGGTTCAATCTGGACTTTCTGCTGGACGTCGGCGAGGTCCGGGTCAATGGCGTGAAAGCGTCGTTCGCGACGTCCGGCGAGCACGAGCTGGAGATCACCCCGGCGAAGCCGTTGGCCAAGGGCACGGCCGTCACCGTGGTCGTGCGCTACCGCGGAGTGCCGTCCTCGAAGGAGGCGTACGGGTTCAACGCCTGGCTGCGCACCGCGGACGGCGGGGTGGCCGCGGGTGAGCCCGAGGGGGCCTGGTGGTGGTTCCCGAGCAATGACCACCCGCGTGACAAGGCGACCTTCGACGTGTCGGTGCAGGTGCCGGACGGTACGCAGTTCATCTCCAACGGCACCTTGCAGTCGACGAGTTCGCGGGCCGGCTGGACCCGCTACAACTGGCGCTCCAACAAGCCGCAGGCCACCTACCTCGCCACGTTCGCGGCCGGCAGGTTCGACGTCACGACCGGGACGTCCGAGAGTGGGATTCCGGTCATCAACGCCTACAGCAAGGACCTCGGTGACACCGCGGGCGCGGCGCGGGCGAGCGTCGAGCGGACCGGGGAGGTCGCCGACTGGCTGACCGAGTACTTCGGGCCCTATCCGTACAACGCGCTCGGCGGGTACGTGCCCAACACGCCCGCCGTCGGGTACGCCCTGGAGACCCAGACCCGGCCCTTCTACAGTCCCCGCCAGTTCGCGAGCGGCTCGAACGTCTCCGTGGTCGTGCACGAGCTGGCCCACCAGTGGTACGGCGACGACGTGTCGGTCCAGGACTGGAAGGACATCTGGATCAACGAGGGCTTCGCGCGCTACGCGCAGTGGCTGTGGTCGGAGCACGAGGACGAGGGGACGGCGCAGGAGATCGCCGACTACGTGTACGCCTCGCATCCGGCCGACGACCCGTTCTGGACGGTGAAGCCCGGTGATCCCGGGCCGGAGAACCAGTTCCACCTGGCGGTCTACGACCGGGGTGCGCTGGCCCTCCAGGCGCTGCGCAACGAGATCGGCGACGACGCCTTCTTCGCCGTCCTCAAGGGCTGGCCGCAGAAGTACGCCTACGGCAACGCGTCGGTGACCGACTTCCAGCGGTACGCCGAGGAGGTGTCCGGGAAGCCGCTGGCGGCGCTCTTCGACACGTGGCTGTTCCAGCCGTCGAAGCCGGGCGCTGCCGCGGCTCGGGCGGCGTCGGTCGCGAAGGTGGCCGGGGTTCCTGTGCAGCCGAAGTCCTGGAAGAAGATCGCTGCGACCAATGACGTGCACGAGCATTGAGTGCGCCTCAGCATGTGCCACGTCGTGTCCGTGGGCGACCGCAGGTGCTTCGTGGCTTGTCGCGCCCACGCGGTGGAGCCGCAAATCGATACAGCCCCGCACCCCTCAGGGGGTTGCAGTGCGGCTGAGTAGATCGTCCCGTCCTATCGCCTCCGTCCGGGTCGACGGGACCGTGCATGCGTGGGCGCCGGCGATCGTGCCGTACAAGGCGCTGCGCCGGGGGGTCTCGCGGTTCAGCCAGGCGTAGAGGAACGCGGCGGCGAAGGCGTCGCCCGCGCCGTTGGAGTCCACCACCGGCGCGGGCGGTGTCGCGGCGGGTACGTGGGTCAGCTCGTCGTCGGCCAGGACGTACGCGCCCTTCGCGCCTGCCGTGGCCACGACCGCCTCGGCCCGGCCGCGATCGGCGATCCGGCGCATCGTCCGCTCGGGGTCGGCCAGTGCGGCGGCGGACAGGAAGACGACGTCCGCGGCGTGTGCGAACGGCTCGTGGTACGGGTTCTCGCCGTCCCAGTCGTGCAGGTCGGTGGAGAGCGTCGCGCCCGACTCGCGCAGGAGCGGCAGGGCGTGGGCGCAGGGCTGGGTGATGGTGACGTGGACGTGGCGGCTCGCCTCGGCCAGGGCGCGCACCGTGGCCTCCGGGAAGCGGTCGTCGACGTGGGCGCGGCTCGTGTCGTACAGCGACAGCCGTCGGCCGTCGGGGCCGACGAGGTTGACGGCACGCTTCGTCCCCGCGGGCTGGGGGATCGCGGTGAGCGCGATGCCCTTCTCGCGGTGCAGGGCGCGGACCAGGTCACCCTCGGGGTCGTCACCGAGGAAGTCGAGGTGATGGGTGCGCAGACCGAGGGCGCTCAGTCCCAGGGCCACGAAGTCACCGGTCTGACCGGCGCGTGTGCGGATCCCCGAGTCGATCATGTAGCTGTCGGCGTACGGGAGCGGCAGCTCGGGGACGTGCACGATGGTGTCCACTCCGGCGCCGCCCAGTACGAGTACGTCGATGTCGCGGCTCAACTCGCGCCCTCCCCGTGGTCGTAGACCGTGACGGCGATCCCCCGGCGCACCAGCCGCTCGGTGATCAGCGGTTCGACACGGGACCACTTGCCCCCGGCCAGACCGCACCCTATCCGGGGCATGTGCACGGACGCGTCGAGTTCCGCGGCCTTGTCGGCCAGCCTTTCCAGCGCCGCGTCGATCGCCTCGTAGCGCACGGGCACGCCCTTGCTGCCCGTGCGGATGCCGCGCTGCCCGACCATGTTGGCCACCCAGACGTACGGCTCGACCTGGACGAACTGGACCGCGCCCAGCCCGAAGTCGTTCCCGGCGCGCTCGCGGTGCCATGCGCGGTAGGACTTCTCCGGCTGCGGCCAGCGGCGCGATATGGCCAGGACGAAGCCCTTCCCCCATCCCCCTATGTCGTTGCAGACATGGGCGATCACCTTGACGCCCTTCACCGACGGAACGGTGGCGTCACCCCGGATGTAAGTGATCTCCGACATGACGCCACCGTAGACGCCGCCACTGACAACGGCCTCCGCCTTTTCGGGGAGTTACTTCGTGAGTTCCGCCAGCTCCTGGTCCTCCGTCTTCGCCACCCGTCGTCGGATGGCGTACCAGCCGCCGACCAGCATGACGGCGATGACCGGGATGAGGAGGAGGGTCTTGCGGCCGACCTCGGGGTCGTTCCACATCAGGGCGAGTACGGCGACCAGGAAGGCGATGGTCACGATCTCGGTGACCGGGCTGCCGGGGAGGCGGAAGCTCGGCCGGGTGACCAGGCCCGCCTTGGCGCGGCGGACGAAGAGCAGGTGGCAGATCATGATGATCACCCAGGTGGAGATGATGCCGAGGGAGGCGACGTTCAGCACGATCTCGAAGGCCTGGCTGGGCATGAGGTAGTTCAGGCCGACACCGAGGACGCACACCGCGCAGGTGAGCAGGATGCCGCCGTAGGGAACCTGGCTGCGGTTCATGCGGGCGGTGAACTTCGGAGCCGAACCCGCCATCGCCATCGAGCGCAGGATGCGGCCCGTGGAGTACAGGCCGGAGTTGAGCGAGGACATCGCCGCGGTCAGGACCACCAGGTTCATCACGTCGCCGGCGCCCTCGACGCCGATCTTCGACAGGACCGTGACGAACGGGCTCTCGTCGGCCGAGTAGACCGAGCCGGGGAGGAGGAGGGCGAGGAGGACGACCGAGCCGACGTAGAAGAGGCCGACGCGCCACATGATCGAGTTCACCGCGCGCGGGACGACCTTCTCCGGCTCGGCGGTCTCGCCCGCTGCGACGCCGACCAGCTCCAGCGCGGCGTACGCGAAGATCACGCCCTGCATGACGAGGACGACCGGCATCAGGCCGTGCGGGAAGACGCCGCCGTTGTCCGTGATCACGTCAAGGCCGGGGGTCTGGCCGCCGACCTCGTGCTGGGTGGCGAGCAGGAAGATGCCGACGAACATGAAGGCGACGAGCGTGGCGACCTTGATGATCGCGAACCAGAACTCCATCTCGCCGAAGATCTTCACCGAGATCAGGTTCACCGCCAGGACCACCGCGAGGGCGGCCAGGGCGAGCACCCACTGCGGGATGTCGGTGAACAGGCTCCAGTAGTGGGTGTAGAGCGCGATGGCGGTGATGTCGGCGATACCGGTCGTCGACCAGTTCAGGAAGTACATCCAGCCGGCGACGTAGGCGCCCTTCTCGCCGAGGAACTCACGCGCGTACGACACGAAGGAGCCGGACGAGGGGCGGTAGAGGACGAGCTCGCCGAGGGCACGGACGACGAAGAAGGCGAAGATGCCGCAGACCAGGTAGGCGATGGCCAGGGCCGGGCCCGCGTTGTGGAGGCGGCCGCCGGCGCCGAGGAAGAGGCCGGTGCCGATGGCGCCGCCGATGGCGATCATGTTGACGTGGCGGGCCTTGAGGTCCTTGCTGTAACCGGCGTCGCCCGCGTCCGCGGGCATCTGGGCCGCGTCGCTGCGGGGTGCGGCCACGGCCGTGTTCACGGCGTCCTTGCTCACGGGTGGTACCACTCTCTGGTGCTCCCGAGCGGGTCGCGCTCGGGTGTCCGGACGTACGTATGGCCTGCGTCTTCGGTAAAGGCGCAGACCAAGGGGTCACCTTCCCCCAGAGCACGCGGCTCACGCGGTGGCGGATGTCACAGAGCGTTACTTCTCACATGGTGCTTCCGCGCCGTCCTCATCGGTCACCGGAGGTGTCACAGCACTGGTGAGACAGCGATACTGCTGCACATGACGAGCGGCACCGAGGAGACGACCCTCACGATCGACGAACTGGCCGCGCGGGCGGGTGTGACGGTGCGCACGGTGCGGTTCTACGGCACCAAGGGGCTGTTGCCGCCGCCGGTGCTCGGTCCGCGCCGCGTGGGGCACTACGGGCGCGACCATCTGGCTCGGCTGGCGCTCATCGAGGAGTTGCAGCAGCAGGGGATGACGCTCGCCGCGATCGAGCGGTATGTGCAGCAGCTGCCGCCTGGGCTGGACGCGCATGATCTCGCCATCCATCGGGCCGTGGTGGCGTCGTGGGCGCCGGATGCCGTGGAGACGGTGACGCGGGGGGAGCTGGAGCGGCGGGCGTCATCC
>NZ_JAKEIP010000028.1 GCF_021474425.1 Streptomyces muensis
AGCGGCTACGAACTGTGCGAGAACACCCCCCTGCGCAAGGGCAGCGAGGAATACCTCCACTCCGAGAAGTACCAGCTACGCCCCCGCGACTGGACCGCCGCCGAACGCGAAGGCCGCACCATCTCCCCCCTGATCAGCCAGCTCAACGCCGTCCGGAGGAGCCACCCCGCCCTCCACCGGCTCAGGAACCTCCGCTTCCACCACACCGACAACGACGCGCTCATCGCGTACAGCAAACGCACGGGTCCGGACACGGTTCTGGTGGTGGCCAACCTTGATCCTCACCACACCCAGGAGGCCACGGTCTCGTTGGACATGCCGCAACTCGGCCTGGACTGGGACGCCTCCCTGTCCGTGCACGACGAACTGACGGGTGAGACCTACCGCTGGGGCAGGGCCAACTACGTACGCCTGGAGCCCGGCAGGGCCCCCGCGCACGTGCTCCACGTCCAGGCATCGCCACCGCAGATCGGAGGGTCCCCCGCGTCATGACCGTCAACGAGCCCGTGCTGGACACCTTCGAGGACACGCCTGCCAAGGATCGTGACCCGGACTGGTTCAAGCGCGCCGTCTTCTACGAGGTCCTGGTCCGCTCCTTCCAGGACAGCAACGGCGACGGCATCGGCGATCTCAAGGGCCTGACCGCCAAACTCGACTACCTGCAATGGCTCGGCGTCGACTGCCTGTGGCTGCCGCCCTTCTTCAAATCGCCCCTGCGTGACGGCGGCTACGACGTCTCCGACTACACCGCGGTCCTCCCCGAATTCGGCGACCTCGCCGACTTCGTCGAATTCGTGGACTCGGCGCACCAGCGCGGCATGCGGGTCATCATCGACTTCGTCATGAACCACACCAGCGACCAGCACCCGTGGTTCCAGGAGTCGAGGAACGACCCCGACGGGCCCTACGGCGACTATTACGTCTGGGCCGACGACGACAAGGCCTACGCCGACGCCCGCATCATCTTCGTCGACACCGAGGCCTCCAACTGGACGTACGACCCGATCCGGGGCCAGTACTTCTTCCACCGCTTCTTCTCCCACCAGCCGGATCTGAACTACGAGAACCCGGCCGTTCAGGAGGAGATCCTGGCCGCCCTCCGTTTCTGGCTGGACCTCGGCATCGACGGATTCCGGCTGGACGCGGTGCCCTATCTGTATGCGGAGGAAGGCACGAACTGCGAGAACCTCCCCGCGACCCATGAGTTCCTGAGGCGTGTCCGCCGTGAGATCGACGCGATGTATCCGGACACCGTGCTGCTGGCCGAAGCGAACCAGTGGCCGGAGGACGTCGTCGACTACTTCGGTGATTTCCAGAACGGTGGCGACGAATGCCACATGGCCTTCCACTTCCCGGTGATGCCGCGCATCTTCATGGCCGTACGAAGGGAGTCGAGGTACCCGGTCTCGGAAATCCTCGCCAAGACGCCGGCCATCCCCTCCGGCTGCCAGTGGGGCATCTTCCTGCGCAACCACGACGAGCTGACCCTGGAAATGGTCACCGACGAAGAGCGCGACTACATGTGGGCGGAATACGCCAAGGACCCCCGGATGCGGGCCAACATCGGCATCCGCAGGCGGCTCGCGCCGCTGCTCGACAACGACCGGCACTCGATCGAGCTGTTCACCGCCCTGCTGCTCGCCCTGCCGGGCTCGCCGATCCTCTACTACGGCGACGAGATCGGCATGGGCGACAACATCTGGCTCGGCGACCGCGACGCCGTCCGCACCCCCATGCAGTGGACCCCGGACCGCAACGCCGGCTTCTCCTCCTGCGACCCCGGACGGCTCTGTCTCCCCACGATCATGGATCCGGTCTACGGCTACCAGGTGACGAACGTCGAGGCCTCCATGGCCTCCCCGTCCTCGCTGCTGCACTGGACGCGCCGGATGATCGAGATCCGTAAGCAGAACCCGGCCTTCGGGCTCGGCTCCTACACGGAACTGCAGTCCTCCAATCCCGCGGTACTCGCCTTCCTCCGCGAATACGAGGACGACCTGGTGCTGTGCGTGAACAACTTCGCGCGCTTCGCACAGCCCACGGAACTCGACCTGCGTGAATTCAGCGGACGCCATCCGGTGGAGCTGTTCGGCGGGGTCCGTTTCCCCGCCATCGGCGAGCTGCCGTATCTGCTGACCCTCGGGGGCCACGGCTTCTACTGGTTCCGGCTCTCCCGAGTCGCATCCCGCATCGGTCGACGGCTTTGAGCGTGCGCTCGAAGTCCGTGCCGAGGAAAGGACGGGTCACCATGCAGAAGACCGCATCTCCCCGATCGAGCCGTACGGTCGACGCGAGCCCCATGGCCTCGCTCGCCGGGCTGCTGCGCGAATGGCTGCCACGGCAGCGCTGGTTCGCGGGCAAGGACCGGCCCGTCACGGACCTCGCGCTGCTGTCGATGACGGAGCTGTTCCCGGGCTGTCTGCATCTGCTGGTGCACGCCGGTCACTCGGCGGTGCCCGCGCCCGGCGGCGCTCCCCCGGCCGGCGACTGCTACCAGCTGCTCCTCGGCGTACGGCAACACCTGTCGCCGCGACTCGGCCGGGCACTCATCGGCCGTGCGGAGGAGGGACCGCTGGCCGGTCTGACGGTCTTCGACGCGTTGCAGGACCCCCGCTCGGCGCAGCTGCTGCTGGAGCGGTTGCGGCATCCGGGCACGGCGGGCCCGCTGTGCTTCGAGGCGGACCCGTCCGTGTCCGTGCCGGCCGGTCTGGTGCCGCGGCTGCTGGACGCCGAGCAGTCGAACTCCTCGCTGGTGTACGGCGATACGTTCATCCTCAAGCTGTTCCGGCGCATCCAGCCCGGCGTCAACCCCGATCTGGAGCTGTCCGGCGCGCTGGCCGGGCAGGGCTGCCGTCGGGTGCCGGCCCCGGTGGCCTGGTTCCGGACGACGTATCCCTGGGAGGCGACGCTCGGCGTGCTGCAGCCGTTCCTGCGGGACGCCTCCGACGGCTGGACGCTGGCACTGGACGCGCTGGCCTCGGGCGGCGACTTCACGGCTGAGGCCCGTCAGCTGGGCCGGGCCACGGCGGAGGTGCATCTGGCGCTGGCGGCGGCCTTCCCGTCCCTGTCCCGGGGCGAGAACGACCGTATGGCGGCGGCGATGACCGAGCGCCTGGAACTCGCCGCGCACTTCGTCCCCGCGCTGCAGCCCTATGTGCCCGGCCTGCGTACCGCCTTCGGTGCCCTCGCCGGCTGCGATCCCGGACCGCCCGCCCAGCGCATCCACGGTGATCTGCATCTGGGTCAGGTGCTGCGGGCCGGCCGGGAGTGGTTCGTCATCGACTTCGAGGGTGAGCCGTCCCGTCCGCTCGCCGAGCGGCGCGGCGTGCACTCGCCGGTGCGGGACATCGCCGGGATGCTGCGCTCCTTCGACTACGCGGCCCGGCAGCGCCGGCCGTGGCGTCCGGAGTGGGCGCGCCGCTGCCGGGAGGCCTACTGCGCGGGCTATGCCGGCCTCGCTGGGTGGGACCCGCGCAAGAAGCACGGCTTGCTGCGTGCGTATGAGACCGACCGCGCCGTGTACGAGGTCCTGTACGAGGCCCGGCACCGACCCGACTGGTTGCCCGTACCGATGGCGGCGATCGAACGCCTCGCCGTGAGAGGAGCCTGACCCATGGCCCTGCACGAGACCTCGCGCCCCGAGTCGGCCGGCCCGGGCCGGCGCGCCGCCGCGCCCGGCCTGGACCCGGCCGACCGTGATCGGCTGCTGTCGGGTGCCCATCACGATCCGCACGCGCTGCTCGGGGCGCATCCGGTCCCGGGCGGGATCGCCTTCCGGGCGCTGCGTCCGTTCGCGCGTGCGGTGAGCGTGGTGGTCGGCGGCGAGCGTACGGGGCTGGTCTCGGAGGGCGGTGGCCTGTTCTCCGGTGTGCTGCCGCTGGACGCGATCCCGGCGTACACACTGGTGGTGTCGTACGCCGAGGACGGGTCCGACGAGTGCGAGGTCCACGACCCGTACCGCTTCCTGCCCGCCCTCGGTGAGCTCGATCTGCACCTCATCCGCGAGGGCCGGCACGAGGAGCTGTGGAGGGCGCTCGGTGCCGAGCCGATGACCCATCAGGGGGTGGCCGGCACCCGGTTCACGGTGTGGGCGCCGAACGCGCAGGGTGTCCGGGTCGCCGGGGACTTCACCTGCTGGGACGGGACGGCGTTCCCGATGCGCTCCCTCGGGGCGTCCGGGGTGTGGGAGCTGTTCCTGCCGGGGATCGGCGAGGGCACGCGGTACAAGTTCGAGATCACGTCCCGCTACGGCGGCCGGTTCCTCAAGGCCGACCCGATGGCACGCCGTGCGGAGGTCCCGCCGGACACGGCGTCGATCGTGCACGCCTCGCACTACGAGTGGGGCGACGAGCACTGGATGGCGCACCGGGGCGACGTCCCGGTGCACCAGGCGCCGTTCTCGGTCTACGAGGTGCATCTGCCGTCGTGGCGGCCGGGGCTGACGTACCGGCAGCTCGCCGAGGAGCTGCCCGCGTATGTCGAGGAGCTCGGCTTCACCCATGTCGAGTTCATGCCGGTCGCGCAGCATCCCTTCGCCGGGTCGTGGGGCTACCAGGTCACCGGCTTCTACGCGCCCACGGCCCGGCTGGGTACGCCCGACGACTTCAAGTACCTGGTGGACGCCCTGCACCAGGCCGGCATCGGCGTCATCGTGGACTGGGTGCCGGCCCACTTCCCCAAGGACGACTGGGCGCTGAGTCGGTTCGACGGGGATCCGCTGTACGAGCCCGGGGACGCACGGCGGGCCGAGCACCCGGACTGGGGGACGTTCGAGTTCGACTACGGCCGTACCGAGGTGCGCAACTTCCTGGTCGCCAATGCCACGTACTGGTGCGAGGAGTTCCACATCGACGGGCTGCGGGTGGACGCCGTCGCCTCGATGCTCTACCTCGACTACTCGCGGGACTCCGGACAGTGGACGCCGAACGTCCATGGCGGGCGGGAGGACCTGGCCGCGATGGCGTTCCTCCAGGAGATGAACGCGACCGTGTACCGGCGCAATCCGGGGGTGGTCACGATCGCGGAGGAGTCCACGGCCTGGGGCGGGGTGACCCGGCCGACGGACAGCGGCGGCCTTGGCTTCGGGCTGAAGTGGAACATGGGCTGGATGCACGACTCGCTCCAGTACATGGCCAAGGAGCCGGTGCACCGCAAGTACCACCACAACGAGATGACCTTCTCGATGGTGTACGCCTACAGCGAGAACTACGTGCTGCCGATCTCCCACGACGAGGTCGTGCACGGCAAGCAGGCGTTGGTCTCCAAGATGCCCGGCGACTGGTGGCAGCGGCGCGCCAACCACCGTGCCTACCTGGGCTTCATGTGGGCGCATCCGGGCAAGCAACTCCTGTTCATGGGGCAGGAGTTCGCGCAGGGCGCCGAGTGGTCCGAGGCGCACGGGCCGGAGTGGTGGCTGCTGGATCCCGGGTACGCGTCCGCGGGCGACCACCGGGGTGTGCGGGATCTGGTCCGGGACCTCAACACGCTGTACCGGGCGACCCCGGCGCTGTGGGAGCGGGACACCGATCCGTCCGGTTTCCAGTGGGTGGTCGGGGACGCGGCGGAGGACAACGTGTTCGCGTTCCTGAGGTTCGGCTCCGACGGCGACATCCTGCTCGCCGTCTCCAACTTCTCCCCCGTCGTCCGCCACGACTACCGGCTGTGGGTGCCGGACCGCGTCGACGCCTGGCACGAGACACTCAACACCGATGCCGCGCACTACGGCGGGAGCGACGTCACCAACCCCGAGCCGCTCAAGCCGGAGGACGGGCACATCCGGCTGACGTTGCCTCCGCTCGCCACGGTGTGGCTGTCGCCCTGATCGAGGGGAGATCACCGAACGAGGTCAATTGTCAGTTCTCGACACCGCGCGCTCTCAGCTGGGCTAGATTCGGGCACCGCCGATAACAGTACTCATCGGTGATGTCACACCCGGTACACCACAGGAGCAGCGCATGCGCGACCTCGGCCTCGCTCCCCCGACCGTCACGTCCCTGACCGGCGGGCTCGCCGACAGCGTCTTCGAGACGGCGGCCCTCGATCCCGCACTGCCGATGCTCGCGCGCCGCCAGGACTCCTCCTCCACCAGCGCCTCCTCCACCGGCTGGGAGGAGGTGACCGCCGCGGAAGTGCGCGACGAAGTGACCGATCTGGCCAAGGGTTTGATCGCTTCCGGTATCTCGCCGGGCCACCGCGTGGCCATCATGGCGCGCACACGGTACGAGTGGACGGTGCTCAGCCATGCGCTGTGGGCGGTGGGCGCCGAGGTGGTGCCGATCTATCCGACGTCGTCGCGCGACCAGGTCGAGTGGATCCTGCGGCACTCCGGCTGTGTGGCCGTGGTGGTCGAGGACGAACAGGCGGTCATGACGGTCGGCTCGGTGTGCGGGTCGCTGCCGCAGCTGCGGCATGTCTGGCAACTCGACGCGGGGGCGCTGCCGCAGTTGGTGGAGCAGGGCGAGTTCGTCCCGCTCGCGACGGTGGAGTCGATGCGCCGGATCGTGCTGCCGGACTCCACCGCGGTCGTCGCCTACACCTCCGGCACCACGGGCCGGCCCGTGGGCTGCGCGCTCAGTCACCGCAACCTGGCGAGCACCTGCGACACGCTGCTCGCGGGCTGGGGGCACAAGGTGGTGCCGCCGGGCGGACAGGCGTCCGTGCTCGCCTTCCTGCCCTTCTCCCATGTGTACGGCCTTCTGGTGCAGACCCTGTGCATCCGCGGCGGCATGCTGATGGGCCATGAGCCCGAGCTGCACGAGGAGGCGCTGTCGGCGGCGCTGCGGTCGTTCAGACCGACGTATTTCTGCGCGGTCCCGTCGATCTTCGAGAAGATCTACAAGAATTTCCTGCGGGTGGCGCAACAGGCGGGCCGGGGTGCGCTGTTCGAGCGGGCCGCCGACACCGCACGGGACTTCGCGGCGGCCCTCGAGCGGCAGCGGCTGGGCGGCGGCCCGGGGCCTGGTTTCGACCTGCGGCTGCAACACGCGCTGTACGAGCGGACGGTGTACCGGAAGCTGCGCAACGCGCTCGGCGGCAGGGTGTTGCTGGCGACGTCGGGCGGCTCGTCCCTGAACCGTGAGATCTCCTTGTTCTACGAGGGGATCGGCATCTATGTGAACGACGGCTACGGCCTCACCGAGACCAGCGGCGGGATCACCGCGCAGCCGCTGGGCCGGGAGATGTCGGGGACGGTCGGGCAGGCGTTGCCGGGCACGGACATCCGGGTGGCCGACGACGGGGAGATCCTGGTGCGCGGGCCGTCGGTGTTCCAGGGCTATGTCCAGGACGAGGCGGCGACGCGGGCCGCGCTGCGCGGCGGGTGGCTGGCCACCGGGGATCTGGGGCGGCTGGACTCCGACGGCTATCTGACGATCACCGGCCGCAAGAAGGACGTCATCGTCACGAGCAGTGGCAAGAGTGTCTCCCCGGCGCTCCTGGAGCAGCGTCTGCGGATGCATCCGCTGGTCCATCAGGCGGTGGTCGTCGGCGACAACCGGCCCTGCGTCGGAGCGCTGATCACGCTGGACCCGGACTTCCTGGCGTACTGGCGGGAGTCTCTCGCGGTGCGCAGCGACGCGCGGGTGAGGGAGGCGCGGGAGGAGAACTCGCTGCGGGAGGAGCTCTCGCGGGCTGTGGCCGCCGCCAACAGCGCGGTGTCGCGCTCGGAGTCGATCCGGGTGTTCCGGGTGCTGCCGGCTCCGTTCGACGTGGCCAGCGGCCTGCTGACGCCGTCGATGAAGCTGCGTCGGGACGCGATCGTGCGGCACTACGCGCTCCAGATCGACGCGATGTACCAGGCACGGTCGCGTGCGCCGCGGGAGCACATGGCGGAGGAGCTGGCGCACTGGGACGACGCGGACAACGTCTTCGGCTGAGCGGCGCCCGGGCTCGCCCTGTTCGCCGGCTCGCGCTCTTCGCCGGCCCGCCCGCGGCTACTCGCCCGTGGTGAGCCGTACGACATTGGACTGCTCGCCGAGGACGAAGGCCCGGATGCGGTAGCCGGCGTGCCGTTCGTCGGGCAGGGGGACGAAGTCGGTGGTCTCGGTGTCCGGGGGGACTACGGCGACGGGGTCGTAGCGGTGGCTGTCCTTCTTGCGGATCTCCAGGAGGAAGCCGTCCTCGTCCGGGGAGTCGTCGGTCCAGGTGAAGCGGAGGCCGTCCGCGAGGTCGGTGCGGGCCGGCCGGACGGTGGGGCCGCGGTAGGACCGCAGCCGGTAGTGGAAGGTGGTGTGCGGCAGGAGGTCGGGGTGGCGGTAGCTGGTCACGTGGGGAGCGAGGTACCGCAGAACCGTGTACGGGCCACTCTCCTCGGTCGCGAACTCCAGGACGTGGCCCGCGATTCCGGGCCGTGTGTCCTGCCAGTCCAGGTCGATGTCGGTGGGTGTCGTGAGGACACCGCGCAGGGGCCGTTCCGGGTCGGTGGCGTCGGCCGAGCAGGCCGGCAGCGCCAGGACCAGCGCCGCCGACACCGCGATGGGCACCTTTCCTCGCATACGGCGGCCGCTACTTGCGCCAGAAGCGGATGTCGCTCCACTCCACGGTGGCCTGCCCGCTGCCGCTGTTGGTGCGGTAGGCGCCGAACTTGTCGTAGAAGCTGCCGCCGGGGCTGGCGTAGCGGTGCTTGAGCGAGCCGTTGATGTAGGTGCGGTGCTCGACGCCGACCTGGTGGACGGTGTTGACGCGGACGGTCGCGCCGACGGTCCCGGCGTTCGAGAGGGTGGCGCCGCCGTGCACCGCGTAGAGGCGGCCGCCGCGTTCGACGGCGAGCATGAAGTACGGGCCGGGGGCCGAGTCGTTGAAGGTCTGCTTGAGGCTGATCCGGGTGCCGCTGAGGCTGGTGATGCGGAAGCGGCCTTCGAACTGGCGGGTTCCTCCGGTGTAGGTGGCATAGCGTCGTTCAGCCCGTTGGTCGCCGCTCGCGGTGGAGCAGGTGAGCCGGAACGTCAGGCCGTCGACCTGGCCGCAGCCGCGCTCCTGCACGTTGAAGCTCGGTGACACCGACCGCCAGCCGCCGGGCTCGACTTCGGCGAAGGCCTGCGGGGCGGCGAGCAGGGAGGTGGCGCAGAGCGCGGTGGTGACGGTGACGGTGCGCAGGGGTAGGGGCATTCTGCCTCCTGTTCATATGCATGAACTGCAGTCCCTGTTTTGGACATGCGCGTCGGACGTTAGGTCCAGACCAATACACCGTCAAGAGATCGCGCGTACACGTCTTTCACTGCCGAACCGGTGTGCCCCCGCGCCGACTGGGGCAAGGTGGCTGTCGACGAGTTCATCTGCCTGCCGCACCCGGCTGGCGCAGCGGTCGGTGGCGCGGTGGGATCGAGGCGTGCGAAGCCGCGATCCAGGGGCAGGCGAACGACGTCAGGCACCCCGCCTGGAGCCGCAGAAGGGAAGATCACCGTGACACGACCCAGGATCCTGGTGGTTGGCGCAGGCTTCGCCGGAGTCGGATGCGTTCGCCGGCTGGAACGCAAACTCTCCCCCGACGAGGCCGAGATCACCTTGGTGACGCCGTCCTCCTACCAGCTCTACCTCCCACTGCTGCCCCAGGTCGCCTCCGGCGTCCTGACGCCCCAGTCGATCGCCGTGTCCCTGCGCCGCAGCCGCCGGTACCGCACCCGGATCATCCCGGGCGGCGCCATCGGCGTGGACCTCGCGGCCAAGGTCTGCGTCATCCGCACCATCACCGACGTGACCGTGAACGAGCCGTACGACTACATCGTGCTGGCCCCCGGCAGCATCACCCGCACCTTCGACATTCCCGGGCTCACCGACAACGCGTACGGCATGAAGACCCTCGCGGAGGCCGCCTACATCCGCGACCACGTCATCTCGCAACTGGACCTCGCCGACGCCAGCCAGGACCCGGACGAGCGCGCGGCCCGGCTTCAGTTCGTGGTGGTCGGCGGCGGCTACGCGGGAACCGAGACCGCCGCGTGTCTGCAGCAGCTGACGCACAACGCGGTCAAGCGCTATCCGCGGCTCGACCCGAAGCTGATCAAGTGGCATCTGATCGACATCGCGCCGCGGCTGATGCCCGAGCTCGGCGAGAAGCTGGGCAGCGCGGCCCAGGAGATTTTGCGCAAGCGCGGTGTCGAGATCTCCCTGGGCGTGTCCATCGCCAAGGCGGGCCCCGAGGAGGTCACCTTCACCGACGGCCGGGTGATCCCCACCCGCACGCTGATCTGGACCGCCGGTGTCGTCGCCAGCCCGCTGATCGGCACGCTGGGCGCCGAGACGGTACGGGGCCGCCTCGCGGTCAACGCCGAGATGAACCTGCCCGGCCACGACGGCGTGTTCGCGCTCGGCGACGCGGCCGCCGTGCCCGACGTGGCCAAGGGCGAGGAGGGCGCGGTCTGTCCGCCCACCGCGCAGCACGCCATGCGCCAGGGCAAGGTCGTCGCCGACAACGTCATCGCGGCCCTGCGCAACCAGCCGCTGCGGCGTTACGAGCACAAGGACCTCGGCCTGGTCGTCGACCTCGGCGGCACGGACGCCGTGTCCAAGCCGCTCGGCATCGAGCTGAAGGGCCTGCCCGCGATGGCCGTCGCCCGCGGCTACCACTGGTCGGCGCTGCGCACCAACGTCGCCAAGACGCGCGTCATGACGAACTGGCTGCTCAACGCCGTCGCCGGGGACGATTTCGTGCGCACCGGGTTCCAGTCCCGCAGCCCGGCCAAGCTGAAGGACTTCGAGTTCGTCCACGCCTATCTGACACCGGAGCAGTTGCGGGCGCGCGTCGCGGGAAAGGGCGGGGACGAGGGCATCGAGGGGACGGCCGAGTGAGGTGACGGACGCGCCGCGGGCCGCCGCTCGCGGCGGGAACGAGGAGAGAGCGGGAGAGAGTACGGCGACGTGAGGGCAGCGCGACGGCCGGCGCGGGCGCGGCTGCGGGACCGTTTCGCGGCGTCCGACCCCGGGCTGCTGCGGCTGACCGCAGGGCTGCGCACGGCGGGGGCCATCGCCCTCGCGGTCGCCGCGCTCGCCCTGCTGGGCACCGATGTGCCGCACCTGGTCGCGGGGGCGCTGGCGGCGATGGTGGCCACCTTCGCGATCCGGGAGAAGCAGCGCGGGCAGCAGGCTGTCACGCTCGCGCTGGGCCTTCCGGTGGCGCTGGCGTCCATGACGCTGGCGGCGGCTCTGCACAGCAACCTCGTGGCCGGGGACGTGTGCTTTGTCCTGCTCATCTTCTGTGCCGTCTACGGCCGCAGGTTCGGCGACCGCGGCACCGCGCTCGGCCTGATCGGCTTCCAGATCTACTTCGTGTCCCTGTTCGTCGGCGCCACGGTCTCCGGCCTGCCCGAGCTGTACGGTGCGGTCGCGCTGGCCTTCGGGTGCAGCGCGCTGGTGCGGTTCGCCCTCGTCCCCGAGACACCGACGGGCGTGCTGGAGCGGCTGCGCGAGGCCTTCCGCGCCCGGCTGGCCCAGCTGCTGTCCGCGCAAGTCGAACTGCTCGGCGCCGGCCCGCAGGACGCGGACCGGGCTCTTGAGCGGGTGCGCGAGGGCACGGCGCGGCTGCATGAGACGGCCCTGCTGATCCAGGGCCGGCTGGCGGAGGGGACGACGGACGAGGCGGTGGCGCGGCTCGTGCAGCGGCGGATCGCGGACGCCGAGATCGCGGCCGAGCGCCTGGGTCTGTCGCTGCTCGCGGCGCGCGGCGCCGAGCGGGCGGACACCCTGGCCCTGCATCTGCCGGGCGCGCCGATCCCCTCGGGCGGCCGGCAGCCGGTCCGCGAGGAGGCGACCGTCACGCTGCGCCGTGACCTTGAGGCCCTGCGCCTGCTCGTGCTGCACCCGGTCGGCGAGACCTCGGGAACCGCGCTGTCCCACGTCCGCAACCGTCTCCTCGGCTACCGCGACGAGGAGAACCTGCCCGACGCCTCCCCCGCCGTGCAGGACGCCTTCCGGGCCGTCGGCGAGGCCGCCCGCGCGGTCCTCGGGCTGCGGATCGCCCTCGGCGGACCCCAGGACGAGTCCGACGACAGCCCGGCCACGGCGCGCTCGCGCGAGGAGCTGGACGCGGAGGACGCGGTGCTCGACGCCGGCGAGGAGGCACTCTCGGAGGAGCCCGCGGGGCTGCGCCGGCCCACCACGCGTGCCGCCGTGCAGGTGGCCGTCGGGTCGACGCTGGCGATGGTCGGCGGCGAGCTGCTGTCCAGCGACCGCTGGTACTGGGCGGTGCTGACCTGCTGGATCGTGTTCCTGAACACCGCGTCCACGGGCGAGATCCTGGTCAAGGGCTACCGCCGGCTGCTCGGCACCGTGCTCGGCGTCCTGGCCGGCATCGTGCTGGCGGGCGCGGTCGGGCAGCACACCTGGACGGCGTTCGCGCTGGTGCTGCTGTTCGTGTTCGCGATGTTCTACTCGGCCCCGCTGTCCTACACGCTGTCCTCCTTCTTCGTCACCGCCGCCCTCGGGCTGCTCTACACCCTGTTGCACACCTACAGCCTCTCGGTGCTGGTGCTGCGCATCCAGGAGACGGCGCTCGGCGCGGCCTGCGGGGTGATCGCGGCGGCGCTGGTGCTGCCGGTGCAGACGGACCGCCGTACGAACGAGCTGCTCGCCACCGTGCTGGAACGGCTCGGCGAGGTCACCCGCAGCGCCGTGGAGCAGCTCAGCGGCGGGCCGCCCGTCGAGCTGCTCGACCAGGCGCGGGACCTGGACCAGGCGCTGGCCGACCTGCGGGCCGCGACCAAGCCGCTCACGCATCCGGTGACGCCGCTGCGGGCCCGGCGGGAGACCGCACGCCATGTCGTCGCGCTGCTGGAGACGTGCGCGTACCACGCGCGTTCCCTGGCCGCGACCGCCGAGCTGCTGCCCACCCATCCCTCGATCGCGGCGGATCCCCGGCTGCGCCGGGCCGCGGGGCGTATCGCGCACAACATCGAGGCGATCACCGAGCACGTCACCGACGAGCACGCCACGGCCGGCATCGAGACCGGCCCGAGCATCGCCTCGCTGTTGGGCCGGGCCGGCCCCGGCGCACCGCGCTACGGCCGGGTCACCGACCGCGTCCTGCGGCATCTGCAACGCCTCGACGAGGGCGTGGCCGGCCTGGCCCGCCCCCTGGGTGTGCCCGTGAGAACCTCGGACGGCACGTGAAGGCATCGGCGGGAAGACGGCTCATCGGGGCGATACCGGGTACGCGGAAGTCATGACCGATGTCGTGGACTCAGACGAACTGCTGCGCCGCATGCAGCGCGCCAGGGCCTGTGCCCGGCAGGAGGAGCGGACGTGGCGGGCACGGAGCGAGCAGCTCAGGTCGACCGACCCCGACGCGGCCCGCGACGCCGCCGTACGGACGGTGGCCTATGAAACCGTGATCACGGTCCTGGAGGAGATCCTGACCCCGGGAAGGCATCCGGATCGGCCTTGAAACATCGATCGGAGTGAAACCGGTCACGTAACCCGGTCCTGATTACGCAGAATCCGCCGAGATGGTTTACGGTTCATACATACGTGGTCACGGGGTAGACCGTATCCGTCCCCCGCGCACCACCACCTACGGCCCTGGCTGGCCTCCCCCGTCCAGCCAGGGCTTTTTAATGCCCTCACACGCTCTCGGTTTGCGAAACCCTCCGCCGCCGAGGTGCTCACGGCGGCGGTTGCGGCTGAAATGGACGCAGGGAAGCACCGGTACCTCAGTCGTCGGCGAGGAGCCCCGTGTCATGACCAAAGCGATCAAGCTGCTGACCGCCCTTCCGTCCCCGCAGCGCCAGCGTCTGATGACGCTCGCACGGGAGGTCTCCTTCCCCGAGGACACCCGGATCTTCGAGGCGGGGGGCACGGCCGACCGCTTCTGGGTCATCCGCTCGGGCGCCGTCTCCCTCGACCAGCGCGTGACGTCGATCCAGCGGGTGACCGTCGCCAGCCTCGGCTCCGGCGATCTGCTCGGCTGGTCGTGGCTTTTCCCGCCGTACCAGTGGGACTTCGGCGCGGAGGCCTTCAGCCCGGTGCGCGCCTACGAGTTCGACGCGGCGGCGGTGCTCCGGCTGTGCGAGGAGGATCCGGGTCTCGGGATGTCCCTGGTCCGGCATGTCGCCGAAATCCTCGCGCACCGGCTGGAGTTGACGCGCGGCAGGCTGATGGAACAGTACGGCCACCACCGGCGCAGCGCGCTCTGAGCCTCAGACGCGATAGCGACGCAACGCCGGCACCAGCAGTGCCAGGCCGACCATGAGGGCGATGACCAACAGCCCGCCTCCCACGGTCGCCGTACGCGCCCCGAAGGCCGACCCCGCTGTGCCGTGCAGCACGTCGGCCAGGCGCGGTCCGCCTGCCACGACCACCGTGAAGACGCCCTGCATCCGGCCGCGCATCTCGTCGCTGGCGGCGGACAGCAGGATCGCCCCGCGGAAGACCATCGAGACCATGTCCGCGACCCCGGCGAGAGCCAGGAACGCGACGGCGAGCCACAGGCTGTCGCTCAGTCCGAAGCCGGTGATGGCGGCGCCCCAGGCGACGACCGCGCCGATCACCATCCACCCGTGTCTGCGGGCCCGGGAGAACGTGCCGGAGAACAGCCCGCCGGCCACCGCGCCGATCGGGATCGCCGCGAACAGCAGGCCGAGGGCGAGCCCTTCGCCGTACGAGCCGTAGGTCTCGCCGGCGAGTTGCGGGAACAGGGCGCGGGGCATGCCGAAGACCATCGCGATGATGTCGGCCAGGAAGGACAGCAGCAGCACCTTGTGCAGGGCGATGTAGCGGAATCCGTCCGCGATCTCCCGTACGCCCGCACGGCGTTTGACGGTGGCCCCCGTGGCCGCGAGGGGCGGCAGCGCGGGCAGCCGTACGACCGCCCAGACCGTGACGCACAGGGCCAGCGCGTCGATGAGGTACAGCTCGGCCAGGCCGATCACGGGTATGAGCACACCGGCCAGCAGGGGACCGACCACCTGGCCGGTCTGCATGACCGTGGAGCCGAGGGCGTTCGCGGCGGTCAGCTCCTCGGCCGGCACCAGTCGGGCGATGGAGGCGTTGCGGGCCGGGGCGTTGAGCCCCCAGAACGCCTGCTGGACGGCGAGCAGCACCATCAGCACGGCCACCGACGCGAGGCCGGTGACGGCCTGGAGCCAGAACAGCACCGAGGTCACCGCGATACCGCTGTTGGTGATCAGCAGCAGTTTGCGCCGGTCCATGCTGTCGGCGACGGCCCCGCCCCACAGCGCGAACACCACGAGCGGCAGCAGTCCGGCGAGGCTCGCGGCCCCCACCCACGCCGAGGAGTGCGTGATGTCGTAGATCTGCTTGGGCACCGCGACCGCGGTCAGCTGGCTGCCGACGGCGGTGACGATGGTCGAGGACCACAGCCGGCGGTAGGCAGGGCGGCGCAGCGGCCGGGTGTCCATGGCCCAGCGGCGCAGGCCGCGTCGCCGGGTGGGCACCGCGGAGGTGTCCTTCTCCGGTGGATCCTGTGGTTCGGCACTGCTCTCGCTGGTGTCCACGCGCTTCCTGGATGCTCGTTACATCTTTCCGGTCGGGGATCACTATCGCAGCACCGGCCGGGTGTTCGGATCCGCGTCTCAGCTTCCGGCGACGAGGCCGACACCGAGGGCGATCATCGTGGCGGCGACCAGCCCGTCCAGGATGCGCCAGGCCGTCGGCTTCGCGAGGTGGCGGCTCAGCAGCCGTGCGCCGAAGCCGAGCGCGGCGAACCAGCACAGGCTGGCCAGCGCGGCACCGAGGCCGAACGTCCAGCGCAGCGGCCCGCGGTCGGCGGCGACCGTGCCGAGCAGGAAGACGGTGTCGAGATAGACGTGCGGGTTCAGCCACGTCATCGCGAGGCAGGTCAGCACCGCCCGCCGCCGTGACCCCGTGGCGTCGCCTTCCGGCACCAGAGCACCGGCCGGCCGGAACACCCGACGGGCGGCCAGCACGCCGTAGCAGAGCAGGAACGCGCCGCCGATCCAGGCGACCGCCGTCAGCACCCCCGGCCACGCGACGACCACCGCGCCGACGCCGGCCACGCCCAGGGTGATGAGGAGGGCGTCGGACAGGGCGCAGATGCCGACGACGGCGAGGACCGCGTCACGGCGGATGCCCTGGCGCAGCACGAAGGCGTTCTGGGCGCCGATGGCGACGATCAGGGTGAGGCCGGTACCGAATCCGGCGGCAGCGGTGGTCAGGGCGTCGTTCATACCGTCGACGCTAGGGACCCGACCGCCCCTCGTACAGCTAAAGATTCTTACGTATCCTTAGCTGTCGTGAAGGTACCGGCGAAGACCCCCTTGAGAACCGAGCTGACCGAGCTCCCCCTCGACCAGGTGCGGACGCTGCTGGCGGTGGTGGACGAGGGCACCTTCGACGCGGCCGCCGCAGCGTTGCATGTGACGCCGTCGGCGGTGAGCCAGCGGGTGAAGGCGCTGGAGCAGCGCACGGGGCGGGTGCTGCTGGTGCGGACGAAGCCGGTGCGGCCGACCGAGTCCGGCACGGTGATCGTCCGGTTCGCCCGCCAGCTGGCCCGGCTGGAGCGCGACGCGCGGACCGAGCTCGGCATGAACGACGCCGGGGACACGACCCGGGTGTCGATCGCGGTCAACGCCGACTCCCTGGCGACCTGGTTCCTGACGGCACTCACCCGCGTACCGGACGAGTCCCGGCTCTGCTTCGAACTGCGACGCGAGGACGAGAGCCGTACGGCGACGTTGTTGCGGGAGGGGCTGGTGATGGCCGCCGTGACCTCATCGCCCGATCCGGTGGCGGGCTGTTCCGTGCGTTCCCTGGGCCGGATGCGCTATCTGGCCGCGGCGAGCCCGGAGTTCGCCGAGCGGCACCTCGGCGGACCGCTCGGCGACGCGCTGGCGCGGGCGCCGGTCATGACCTTCGACCGCAGCGACGACCTCCAGGACGCCTTCGTCCGCGCCCTCCGCCGGGGCCGCACCGGCGCGAGTCCCCTACGCCACCACATCCCCACCTCGGAGGGCTTCCTCGCGGCCGTGACCGCCGGCCTCGGCTGGGGCATGATCCCCGAGGTCCAGGCGGAACCCCTACTCAAGACCGGCCGCCTCGTACAACTGGCCCCGCGACGCCCGGTCGACGTCCCGGTGTACTGGCAACAGTGGAAACTGGACTCCCCGGCCCTGGCGGCAGTGACGGAGGCGGTAACGGCAACAGCGGCGCAGGCCCTGCGAGCCTGAGCTGGGCCGAGGGGACGTCTCAACCGACGGTGCTGCCACCCCCCAAGGGGCGCGGGGAACTGCGCGACCAGCCACAACGGCGCCGCACCCTCTGAACGACGTATCGCGGCACCCCCTGCGGAGCTACCCCGCGTCCAACTCCGCCGCAGCACTGTCCAACAACATCTCCAACGCAGTCGGATACGCACTCTCCACCATCCGCGCCGCCAGCAACGGCGCCGCCTCGGCGATCCGCGGATAGTCGGCCCGAGGCAGCCGACCATACGTAGACCGCCACACATCCTCGTCAGCGCGCAGCGAATCCGTCGGCAGGGCCAACGCCGCCGCGTCCAGCGCCGCGAAGGCCAGCGCCTGGTCGATGAAGGCGTGATAGATCCGCACAGTGTCCGCCAGCGCGAACCCGGCGGTGCGCAGCACGTCCAACACCGCCTCGTCGGCGGCGAGTTCGTTGGGCCGCCCGGTGACCCGGCTGGTCGTCAGCGCGGCGGCCTGCGGATGGGCGACGTACGCGGCGTGGACGCGCAGTCCCACGGCGCGCAGGTCCGCCCGCCACTCCCCCGTCCGCTCCCAGCCGTCCAGCGCCTGGCCCATGAGGGCGTCGCCGATGGCGAGGGTCAGATCGTCCATGCCGCGGAAGTACCGGTACAGGGTGCTCGGGTCCGCATCGAGGGCGAGGCCCAGGCGGCGGGCGGTGAGACCGGCGCTGCCGTGTTCGCGCAGCATGCGCAGCGCCGTCTCGACGATCAGCCGCTCCGACAGCACGGTGCCGCTCTTCGTGGGACGGCGACGGCGCCGCTTCTCCTCCGGCACGACCGGTTTCGGCACCATGACCTGCGTCCTCTCCCCGTCCTTGGCGGCTTATGCCAACGCCATTGACCTTACGTGAACGGACGGCGTTGTATCTCGGGCGGGGCCCCACCACGTCGTAGACCTTCAAGCCTGTGGACCTTCAAGCCTGTGGACCTTCAGGTCTGCGGACTTTCGAGCCGAGGGAGTCTTGTCATGCGTGTACTGCTCGTGGGAGCGGGTGGTGTGGGGACCGCGATCACCCGGATCGCGGCCCGGCGTCCGTTCTTCGAGGCGATGGTGGTCGCCGACCAGGACCCGGCGCGGGCCGAGGCGGCCGTGGCGGCGCTCGGCGGCGACGCCCGGTTCCGGGCCGAGCGGGTCGACGCGGGCGACGAGGCGGCGGTGGCCGCGCTGCTGGAGCGGCACGCGTGCGACGTGCTGCTCAACGCCACCGACCCGCGGTTCGTGCTGCCGCTGTTCCGGGCGGCGCGCGCCGCCGAAGTCACTTATGTCGACATGGCGATGTCGCTGTCGCGGCCGCACCCGGAGCGCCCGTACGAGGAGTGCGGGGTCAAGCTGGGCGACGCCCAGTTCGAGCAGGCGGCCGACTGGGAGAAGGCGGGCGTGCTGGCGCTCGTCGGCATGGGCGTGGAGCCGGGACTGTCGGACGTGTTCGCCCGGTACGCGGCCGACGAGCTCTTCGACGAGATCGAGGAGATCGGCGTCCGCGACGGCGCGAACCTCACCGTCGAGGGCTATGACTTCGCGCCGTCCTTCAGCATCTGGACGACGATCGAGGAGTGCCTCAACCCGCCGGTGGTCTACGAGGAGGGCCGCGGCTGGTTCACCACCGAGCCGTTCAGCGAGCCCGAGGTGTTCGACTTCCCCGAGGGCATCGGGCCGGTGGAGTGCGTGAACGTGGAGCACGAGGAGGTGCTGCTCGTGCCGCGCTGGGTGGACGCGCGCCGGGTGACCTTCAAGTACGGCCTGGGCGAGGAGTTCATCGGCACGCTGAGGACGCTGCATCTGCTGGGCCTGGACCGCACCGAGCCGGTGACCGTGCCGAGCGCCGACGGGCCGGTGCGGGTGTCTCCCCGGGACGTCGTCGCCGCGTGTCTGCCGGACCCGGCGACGCTGGGCGAGCGGATGCACGGCAAGACCTGCGCGGGCACCTGGGTGCGGGGCGTGAAGGACGGCAGGTCGCGCGAGGTGTACCTCTACCACGTGGTCGACAACCAGTGGTCCATGAAGGAGTACGGCAGCCAGGCCGTGGTGTGGCAGACGGCCGTCAACCCGGTCGTCGCCCTCGAACTCGTCGCCGGCGGCGCCTGGTCGGGTGCCGGCGTGCTGGGCCCGGAGGCCTTCCCGGCCCGGCCGTTCCTGGATCTGCTGACGGCGTACGGCTCCCCGTGGGGCATGCGCGAACAGTGACCGGATTCGCCGGTGTCCGACGGGGTTTCACGCGCGCATCGACAGGCGACTCGAAAACGAGTAATGCATCCACCGAGGGCACATACGACGATCGCAGGTGACTTTGATGGACGACTGGCGAGACCACGCCGCCTGCCGCCATGAGGACCCCGACCTCTTCTACCCGATCGGCACGTCCGGACCGACCGTGTTGCAGACGGAGCAGGCGAAGGCCGTCTGCCGGCGCTGCTCGGTCCGGGAGCAGTGTCTGCGCTGGGCGCTGGACATGGACCAGTACATCGGGATCTGGGGCGGCACGAGCGAGACCGAACGAAGGGCGCTGCGACAGCGCGCCGGATGAGGGGCATGAGTGGCCGGGGCGGGGCGGTGGCACGCCGGGCGACACGGGACTTGTGCGTGATCATGCGTCGACCTTGACCGACACTGGTGAGGAACTCGTCAGGTCCACCGGAAAGGCCCGGCCATGAGCGTCCGCATCCGTCGCGTCTACGAAGCACCCGAGCCCGAGGACGGCGTACGTGTCCTCGTCGACCGGCTCTGGCCGCGCGGTCTGGCGAAGGACGCGGCCCGCGTGGACGAGTGGCCCAAGGGGCTCACCCCGTCCACGGAGCTGCGGCGCTGGTACCACGCGGGCGAGGGGTCGTACGAGGAGTTCGCCGAGCGCTACGAGGCCGAGCTGGCCGCTCCCGATGCGGCCGAACTCGTCGATCATGTGCGGGAGTTGGCGGGCGAGGGCGCGGTGACCCTGCTGACCGCCTCGAAGTCCCCCGAGGAGAGTCACGCGGCGGTGCTGGCCCGCCTCCTCCAGTCCTGAGGCGACGGGCCGCGCACTTGCCTCAGCCGGTCTGCCGTGCCGCGGCCCGGCCCGCCGTGCGGCCCGAGAAGAGGCAGCCGCCGAGGAAGGTGCCCTCCAGGGCGTTGTAGCCGTGGACGCCGCCGCCGCCGAAGCCGGCGACCTCGCCGGCCGCGTACAGGCCGTCGATCGGCGTGCCGTCGGCGCCGAGCGCGCGGGAGTCGAGGTCGGTCTGGATGCCGCCGAGGGTCTTGCGGGTCAGGATGTGCAGCTTGACGCCGATGAGGGGGCCGGCCGCGGGGTCGAGGATGCGGTGCGGGGTGGCGACGCGGCCGAGGCGGTCGCCGATGTAGCGGCGGGCGTTGCGGATGCCCTGGACCTGGGAGTCCTTGCTGTAGGGGTTGGCGATCTGGAGGTCGCGGGCCTCGATCTGCCGTCGGACGGTCTCGGCGTCGAGGAGCGGCTTGTCCGTCAACTGGTTCATCTTCTCGACCAGTTGCTCCAGGTTCGGAGCGGTCACGAAGTCGGCGCCGTTGCGCAGGAAGGCCGCCACCGGTCCCGGGGCGCCCTTGCCGAGCACCCGCTCCTTGAGGAACCCGGTCCGGTCCTTGGCGGTGATGTCGGGGTTCTGCTCGGAGCCCGACAGCGCGAACTCCTTCTCGATGATCTTCTGGCTGAGGATGAACCAGGAGTGGTCGTACCCGGCGATGTCCGCGTCGGTGCGCAGATGCTTGAGGGTGCCGAGGGTGTCGTAGCCGGGCAGGCACGGGTCGGGCAGTCGGCGGCCCAGGGCGTCGAACCACATCGAGGACGGGCCGGGCAGGATGCGGATGCCGTGGCCGGGCCAGATCGGGTCCCAGTTCTGCAGGCCCTCGGTGTAGTGCCACATCCGGTCGCGGTTGACCAGGCGCACGCCTGCCTCCGCGCTGATGTCGAGCATGCGGCCGTCGACGTAGGCGGGGACGCCGGTGACCATCTCGGTGGGCGGCGTGCCGAGCCGTTCGGGCCAGTAGCGGCGGACGATGTCGTGGTTGGCGCCGATGCCGCCGGTGGTGACGACGACGGCCTGGGCGGTCAGCTCGAACTCGCCGACGCGGTCGCGGTTGGAGGCGACGCCCCGGGCCGAGTGGTCGTCGGCGAGGACCGTGCCGCGCACACCGCGCGCCGCGCCCTCCTCGATGACCAGCTCGTCGACCTGGTGCCGGTGATAGAAGGTGAGCAGCCCGTCGCGCGCGGCCTCCTTGGCGTACCGCACGAACGGCTCCACCACGCCCGTGCCGGTGCCCCAGGCGATGTGGAAGCGGGGCACGGAGTTGCCGTGGCCGTGGGCGCGCAGGTCGCCGCGCTCCGCCCAGCCGACCGTGGGCAGGAACTTGATGCCGTGCCCGTCCAGCCAGGCCCGCTTCTCGCCGGCCGCGAACTCGACGTAGGCGCGCGCCCAGCGCACCGCCCAGGAGTCCTCGTCGTCCGTCCGGTCGAACTGGGCGCTGCCCTGCCAGTCGTTCCAGGCCAGGTCGAAGGAGTCCTTGATGCCGAGGCGCCGCTGCTCCGGGGAGTCGACGAGGAAGAGCCCGCCGAAGGACCAGAACGCCTGCCCGCCGAGGTTGGCGGCGTTCTCCTGGTCGACCAGCGCGACCCTGCGGCCCCGGCTGGTCAGTTCGCTCGCGGCGACCAGGCCCGCGAGTCCCGCTCCGACGACGATGACGTCGGCATCCATGGCGACCGTCCCTTCCTCATGTCCTCATGTGCGCTGATGCGGTGGTGCCGCTGCCGTCGGTGAGCAGCGCGGTGAGCAGTTGCCCCAGCCAGCCGCGAGCGTGTTCGACGTCCCTGTCCAGCAGCAGTTGTGTGGTGACGCCGTCGTACGCGGCGACCACGGCGTGGGCGGCGCCGTCGATGTCGCCGAGCACGGCGGGCAGTGCGGTGTGTCCGCGCGCCCTGGCCAGCCGGTCGGCGATGGCGCCGCGCAGCCGGGCACGGTGTTCCAGCAGGGCCTGCGCGACGGCCGGGTCGCGTGCGGCGTGCACCAGGAAGTCCGTCTTCACCAGCAGCCAGTCCCGGTCCAGCAGCAGCACCTCGGTGACCCGCTCCACGGCTGCGGGCACGTCCAGGTCCGGCCCGTCGAGGGCGAGCGCCCCGGACACCTGCTCGGCGATCAGGTCGGCGCGCTGCCGGTAGAGGGCGAAGAACAGCTCGTCCAGGCTGTCGAAGTTGGAGTAGAAGGCGCCCCTGCTGTAGCCGGCGGCCTCGCAGACCTCCTCGATGGAGACCCGGCCGAACCCCTTGGCCGCGAACACCTCGAACGCGGCGTCGAGGAGGTTGGCCCGCGTGCGGACCCGGCGCTTGGTGACGCGCTTGGCCGTTCCCTCCACCGTCATGCCAGGACCTCCGTTCGATACGCGAATGTATCCGATACAGCGATGTATCGAAAGAGCTCGCCACCGATGACTCACCCCACCGAAGGGAACACATTTTCGAATAAGGAGTACGCTGGATCCATGAGCACGCACCTCCAGGCCTCCCTCTTCGACCAGACCGACCAGCTGCGGCTCGGCCCCCTCGACGGGATCCGCCGGACCGGACTCGGCCTCGGCGCCTGGATCGATGTGCTGCCCGGATGGCTGGCGGGCTCCGACGCCCTGTTCGAACAGCTCGCGGCCGAAGTGCCCTGGCGTGCGAAGCGACGCAAGATGTACGACCAGGTCGTCGACGTGCCCCGACTGCTCGCGTTCTACGGTCAGGACGACGTACTGCCGCACCCGGTGCTGTCCGAGGCCCGCGAGGCGCTCAGCGCGCACTACGCCGAGGAGCTCGGCGAGCCGTTCACCACGGCCGGGCTCTGCTACTACCGCGACGGCCGGGACAGTGTCGCCTGGCACGGGGACCGGATCGGGCGGGGCGCCCGCGAGGACACGATGGTCGCCATCCTCTCCGTGGGCGCCCCACGGGATCTGCTGCTGCGCCCGGCGCGCGGCGGCGGCGAGTCGGTGCGCCGGCCACTGGGCCACGGCGACCTCGTCGTGATGGGCGGCTCCTGCCAGCGGACCTGGGAGCACTCGATCCCGAAGACCACCCGCGCCACGGGACCACGCATCAGCGTGCAGTTCCGCCCGCACGGCGTGCACTGAGGCGGAGAGGCGGCCGCTTCTGGGGCGCGCGGGAGGGTGCCTCCGGTGGACGGTGCCGGAGGCGTCCCTTCCTCTGGGCGAAGCCCCGCCGTACCCCCCACACTGAGCCGGGTGAGCGCTCGGACACAGGCACCGGCCACCGCGCCCCGGCGCAGCGAGCTGGACGTGCTGCGGATCGTGGTCGTCCTCGGTCTGGTCTTCTTCCACGCGGCCCTGGTCTTCGCCACGGAGGGCGACTACTACGTGCGGAACTCGCGGACCACCGAGGCGATCACGGTCCTCGCCGGGTTCGCGGTGGTCTGGGCGATGCCGGCACTGTTCCTCGTCGCCGGGCTCGGTGCCCGGTACTCCGTGAACCGCCGGGGCGCCGGCCGGTTCGCCCGGGAACGCCTGCTGCGCCTGGGAGTTCCCCTGGTCTTCACCGTCGTCGCGCTGAACCCGTTGCCCCAGTGGCTGCGGCTGCGCGCCGCCGACCCGGACCACCACGAGTCGTACTGGCGCTTCCTGCCCCGCTACTTCACCGTCCACCTCGATCTCGCCGACTTCCCGTTTTTCGTCGACGGGAAGCACTTCGAGTCCGGCCATCTGTGGTTCGTGCTCCTGCTGCTGGCGTTCTGTCTGCTGCTGGCTCCGGTCGCGGCACGCCTCGCGGCCGGCGGGGACCGTGCCGCGGCGGCCGTCGCCCGGCACCCCGCCCTGCTTCTGCTGCCCGTGCTGCCGCTCGCTCTGATCAATGTGCCGCTGGGCATGGAGGAGGACTACGCGGCCTGGCACCACTGGGCCTACCTGGTGTTCTTCCTCTACGGTTTCGCCCTCGCCGGGGACGACCGGGTCCGGTCCGTCATGCGCCGGTACGCCCGGCCGCTCGGCGTGGCGGGCGTGGTCCTGTTCGCGGCGTGCGCTCCCGGGTTCATGACGGCGGACGACCCGTTCACCGACAGCACACTGCTCGCGCTGGTCACCCGCGCCCTGTTCAGCGCGGCGGGCTGGTGCCTGGTGGTGGCCATCCTCGGCACCCTGGACCGCCCGCGCGAGCAGCGGCACACGGAGGCCCGCCCGAGGCCGGTGATGGCGTATCTGTCGGTCGCCGCCCTGCCGCTCTACGTGCTGCACCAGCCGGTCGTGGTCGCCCTCGCGTACGGCGTGGTGGGCTGGTCGGCGCCGATCGTGGTCGAGTACGCGGTGATCGTGGCCGGTTCGCTGGCGGGGATCCTGGTGCTGTACGAGTGCGTGGTGCGCAGGACGCGGCTGACGCGGCTGATGTTCGGGATGCGTCCCGACCCGCCGGTCACGCCCTCTTGATGATCTGCTTTGCTGTGTCCGTCGGGCACGGACCTCACCACGCGGGACGATCATGCGGGCAGATGTGCAGCAAGTCGCGGACGGCACCTATCTGGTGCACGGCAGCAACACCAACTGGGTGATCCTGACCGAGGGGGACGAGGTCACACTGATCGACACCGGCTACCCCGGGGACCGCCCGAAGCTCCTCGCCTCGCTCGCCGAAGTGGGCAGTTCACCGGAGGCGGTGACGGCCGTACTGATCACGCACGCGCACACGGACCACCTGGGCAACGCCGAGTACCTGCGTGCCACGCACGGCACGCCGATATACCTGCACGAGGCCGAAGTGCCGCACGCGCGCCGGGAGTTCCTGCACCAGGTGGACGTCGGGACGGTCCTGAAGAACGGCTGGCGGCCCGGCGTGCTGCCCTGGGCGGTCCACGCGATCCGCTCCGGCGGCACCGCGCACGTCCCGGTCACCGCCCCCGAGCCGTTCCCCTCGGCGGGCCCGCTGGACCTCCCCGGCCGCCCCGTCCCCGTCCACACGCCCGGCCACACCGACGGACACAGCGCCTACCATCTGCCCGACACCGGCGTGCTGATCGCGGGCGACGCCCTGGTGAGCGGGCACCCCACCTCACGGATCAGGGGACCGCAGCTGCTGCCCGACATGTTCCACCGCGAGCGGGCCCAGGCCGTGGCCTCGCTGGACGTGCTCGAAGGCCTCAAGGGGGACGTCCTGCTGCCCGGCCACGGACCCCTGCACCGGGGCTCCGTGCAGGAAGCTGCTCTTCAGGCCAGGGAGCGGGCACTTTAGGGTGAGCTGACGATCACCGGCGAGGCGAGGACGAACGGCCCATGGCACTGCAGATCAGCGCGACGAACCCGGAGCACCCCGCGCTCCTGCTGGAGCTGCCCTGGCATCTGCCGCTGGAGCAGTGGCCGGACGACGTCCTGGTGCCGCTGCCGCGCGGCATATCCCGGCACGTGGTGCGCTACGCCCGGGCCGGCAACGAGGTCATCGCGGTCAAGGAGCTCGCGCAGCGCCCGGCGCTGCGCGAGTACGAGCTGCTGCGCGACCTGGACCGCATCGGCATCCCCGCGGTGGACCCGCTGGCCGTGGTCACCGGACGCCTCGACGGCGACGGCGGCCCGCTGGAGTCGGTCCTGGTGACCCGGCACTTGGGCGGCTCGATGCCGTACCGCTCGATGTTCGAGACGACGATGCGTCCGGCGACCATGCACCGGCTGATGGACGCGCTGGCCGTGCTGCTGGTCCGCCTCCACCTCGCCGGGTTCGCCTGGGGCGACTGCTCCCTGTCGAACACGCTCTTCCGACGGGACGCCGGTGCCTACGCCGCATATCTCGTGGACGCCGAGACGGGCGATCTGCACGCCCGGCTCAGCGACGGGCAGCGCGACTACGACCTGGACCTCGCCCGGGTCAACATCAGCGGCGAACTGCTGGACCTGGAGGCGTCCGGGGCGCTGCACCCCTCGGTGGACCCGATCGAGTTCGGCACCGAGATCTGCGCCCGCTACCGGAGCCTTTGGCAGGAGCTGACCCGCACCTCGGTGTATCCGGCGGGCAAGTACCACTACATCGAGCGCCGGATCCGCCGTCTGAACGACCTCGGTTTCGACGTGGCCGAGATGCAGATCGAGCACGCCACGAACGGCGACACCGTCACCTTCGTGCCCAAGGTGGTGGACGCCGGCCACCACCAGCGTCAACTGCTGCGCCTGACGGGCCTGGACACCGAGGAGAACCAGGCCCGACGGCTGCTGAACGACCTGGAGAGCTGGATGGCCACCCAGGACGACTACGCCCCGGGCGACCCCCTCGGCGCCCGCCCCGAGGTCCTCGCCCACCGCTGGGTGCGGGACGTCTTCCGGCCCACGGTGCGGGCCGTGCCGTTGGAACTGCGCGGTTCCATGGACGCGGCCGAGATCTACCACGAGCTGCTCGAACACCGCTGGTACCTGTCCGAGCGGGCGCAGCACGACATCGGCCTGGACACGGTGGTCGAGGACTACATCGAGAACATCCTGCCCAAGGCCCGGGAGACGCTGCAGCCGACGGACGACTGACACCGTCCGCCGCATCAGACCGGCGGTACGACCGCCACCGGGCAGGGCGCGTGGTGCAGGACGCCGTGCGCCACCGAGCCGATCCGGGCGCCGACGGCCGTACGGCGGGCGCGGCGCCCGACGACCATCAGCTGGGCCCGACCGACGACCGATAGCAGCACCTGCCCGGCGCTGCCCATCTCGACGTGCTCGACGACCTGGACGTCGGGGAAGCTCTCGCGCCACGGCTTCAGCGCTTCGCCCAGTGCCTTCTTCTCGTACGGCTCGAGACCGCCGGCCTCGTCCAGGAGCTTCATGGAGGCCGGGCTGTAGGCGAACAGCGGCGGCAGCGTCCAGGCGCGCACGGCCCGCACCGTCGCGCCGCGTGCGGCGGCGGTCTCGAACGCGAACCGCAGTGCGGCGGCGCTGTCGTCGGCGTCCCCGTGCTGGCCCACGACGATCTCGCGTCCGGCGGCCTCCGCGGACGCCTGGTCCCCGGCGCGAACCAGCACGACAGGGTTCTTCGCCCCGGCGATCACCTGCTGTCCGACGGAGCCCAGCAGGAACCCGACGACCGCGGCCTGGCCGCGCGATCCCAGCACCAGCATCTCGGCGTCCGCCCCGGCCGCGAGAAGCGTGTCCACGGAGCCGTCGTCGACGACGTCGGTCGTCACCTCCAGGCCCGGATGCCGCTCCGCGACGGAACGGGCGGCCTCCGCCAGGCCCTCCCGCACCCACTGGACCTGGGTGTCCGGGTCCCCCGCGTCGATCGCCTCGTGCGACTGGGGTTGCCAGGCGTGCACCACCCGCAGGGCCACCCCCCGACGGACCGCCTCCCGGGCCGCCCAGCCGAGAGCGGCGAGGCTCTCCTCCGAGCCGTCCACCCCTGCCGTGATCGGGCGCGTCATTCCGGCTGCCTCCTAGTGTCGTGGCCACGTCCTTGGGTCCAGTCTTCACTACGCTGCGCCCATGGCTCTGGAGTGGGAACAGGTGGTCGTCGACTCGGCCGATCCCGTGGCCCTGGGACGCTGGTGGGCCGAGGCGCTGGGCTGGGTGGTGCTGAACGACTCGGCCGAGGAATTCGAGATCCGGCCCGAGCGGAACCGCCTGCCCGGCCTGATCTTCGGGCCGGTCCCGGAGGGCAAGACGGTCAAGAACCGCCTCCACCTCGACTTCCGCCCGACCGACCAGGACGCGGAGGTCACCCGCCTCCTCGCGCTCGGCGCGCGCCACGCCGACGTCGGGCAGAGCGGCGCCGAGCCCTGGGTCACGCTGGCGGATCCCGAGGGCAACGAGTTCTGCGTGCTCGCCCCGCGGCGCGGCTGAAAAGCGTCGGCTCCCGCATACCCGAGCGAAGCGGGCGGATCGAACATACGATGGGCCGGAGTCGGCGCGGCGACGTGGAGCCGCCGTGCCCTGGTTCCGACCCCGGGGTGGGAGACGTATGGCACAGGCCGCCGACGCAGCGCGGACCGTCATCCTGACCGTGGACGACGACCCGGGCGTGTCCCGGGCGGTCGCCCGCGATCTGCGGCGGCGCTACGGCGCGTCGCACCGGATCGTGCGGGCGGAGTCCGGCGAGTCCGCGCTGGAGGCGCTGCGCGAGCTGAAGCTGCGCGGGGACCTCGTGGCCGTGATCCTGGCCGACTACCGGATGCCGCAGATGAACGGCATCGAGTTCCTGGAACAGGCCCTGGACGTCTACCCGGGTGCGCGCCGGGTGCTGCTGACCGCGTACGCGGACACCAGCGCGGCGATCGACGCGATCAACGTCGTCGACCTCGATCACTATCTGCTCAAGCCGTGGGATCCGCCCGAGGAGAAGCTCTATCCGGTCCTGGACGATCTGCTGGAGGCGTGGCGGCGCAGCGACTACCGGCCGGTACCCAGCACCAAGGTGGTCGGACACCGCTGGTCGGCGCGTTCGTCGGAGGTGCGGGAGTTCCTGGCCCGCAACCAGGTGCCCTACCGCTGGTACTCGGCCGACGAGCCCGAAGGACAGCGGCTGCTGGCCGCCGCCGAGCAGGACGGGCAGCGGCTGCCGCTGGTGATCACGCCCGACGGCACACCCCTGGTGGCGCCCGAGGCACCCGAGCTGGCCGCGCAGGTCGGGCTGGCCACGACGCCGACGGCCGACTTCTACGACCTCGTCGTGATCGGCGGCGGCCCCGCGGGGCTCGGTGCGGCGGTGTACGGGGCGTCGGAGGGGCTGCGTACGGTGCTGGTGGAGCGTTCGGCGACCGGCGGGCAGGCCGGGCAGAGCTCCCGGATCGAGAACTACCTGGGCTTCCCGGACGGCGTGTCGGGCGCCCAGCTCACCGATCGGGCGCGGCGGCAGGCGGCGAAGTTCGGCGCCGAGATCCTCACCGCGCGCGAGGTGACGGCGCTGGAGGTCAGCGGCGCCGCACGCGTCGTACGGTTCTCGGACGGCTCGGCGGTCGCCGCGCACAGCGTGATCCTGGCGACCGGCGTGTCGTACCGGCAGCTGCAGGCGCCGGGCTGCGACGACCTGACCGGCTGCGGGGTGTACTACGGGTCGGCGCTGACGGAGGCGCCCGCCTGCCAGGGGCAGGACGTGTACATCGTCGGCGGCGCCAACTCGGCGGGCCAGGCGGCGATGTACCTGTCGCGGGGCGCGAAGTCGGTGACGCTGCTGGTGCGCGGCGAGTCGCTGGCGGCGTCCATGTCGCACTATCTGATCCAGCAGATCGACGAGGCGCCGAACATCTCGGTGCGCACCCAGACGGTCGTGGAGTCCGCGCACGGCACCGGCCATCTGGAGCAGCTGACGCTGCG
This sequence comes from Streptomyces muensis, assembly GCF_021474425.1. Taxonomy (GTDB): domain Bacteria; phylum Actinomycetota; class Actinomycetes; order Streptomycetales; family Streptomycetaceae; genus Streptomyces; species Streptomyces muensis. Next base: position 29,427 of record NZ_JAKEIP010000028.1, read on the forward strand.
CGACGTGGACAGCGGGCGGACCGAACTGGTCGACGCGCAGTGGATGTTCGTGTTCATCGGCGCGGCCCCGCTGACCGACTGGCTGGACGCGACGGTGCTGCGGGACGAGCGCGGGTTCATCCTGGCCGGGCCCGATCTGACCGCCGACGGACGGCCGCCGGCCGGCTGGGAGCTGGACCGGCCGCCGTACCACCTGGAGACCAACGTCCCCGGCGTGTTCGTGGCAGGTGACGCGCGCGCGGAGTCCGCCAAGCGGGTCGCGTCCGCCGTAGGAGAGGGAGCCATGGCCGTGATGCTCGTCCACCGGTATCTGGAGCAGTCATGAGCGGGCAGTTGATGCCGTGCAACCCGCAGGAGATCGGGGCGCTGTTCCTGTTCGAGAAGCTCACGCCCGAGCAGCTCGGCAGGCTGTGCAGCGCGGGGCGGGTGGAGCGGTTCGAGCCGGGGCCGGTGTACACCGAGGGTGATCCCGCGACCTGCTTCTACGTCATGGTCGAGGGCACCGTCGTGCTGTCCCGGCGGGTCGGCGGCGACGACGTGGAGGTCAACCGGACCTCTCAGCGCGGCGTGTACTCCGGGGCCTGGCAGGCCTATCTCGGCGATCGGGTGCCGCAGGTCTACAACAGCTCGATGCGGGTCACGGAGCCGACACGGTTCTTCGTGCTGCCCGCCGAGACCTTCGCGGAGGTGATCCGCGAGTGGTTCCCGATGGCCCTGCATCTGCTGGAAGGTCTCTTCTTCGGTCAGAAGAGCACCGAGCTGGCCGTCAACCAGCGCGAACGGCTGCTGGCGCTGGGCTCGTTGTCCGCGGGGCTCACGCACGAGCTCAACAACCCCGCGGCGGCGGCCGTGCGGGCCACCGCGACGCTGCGGGAGCGCGTCGGCAAGATGCGGCACAAGCTGGCGATCATCGCGCAGGGTTCGTACTCCCCCGAGGTGATGGCCAACCTCATAGACATCCAGGAGCGCACGGCCGAACGGGTCGCGAAGGCACCGACGTTGAGCCCGCTGGAGGCGTCGGACCGGGAGGACGCCGTGACGGACTGGCTGGACGACCACGACATCCCGGACGGCTGGCGGATCGCGCCCACCTTCGTACAGGCCGGTCTCGACGTGGACTGGCTGGACCAGGTCGCGGCGGCGGTGGACGAGGAGATCCTGCCGAGCGCGATCGGCTGGCTCAACTACACCGTCGAGACCGAGCTGCTGATGGACGAGATCAACGACTCGACCACGCGCATCTCGCATCTCGTCGACGCCGCCAAGCAGTACTCCCAGCTGGACCGCGCGCCCTTCCGGAACGCCGATGTGCACGAACTCCTCGACAGCACCCTGATGATGCTGTCGGCCAAGATCGGCCCGCAGATCAAGGTCGTCAAGGAGTACGACCGCACGCTGCCGAAGATCCCGGCGTACCCGGCCGAGCTCAACCAGGTGTGGACGAACCTGATCGACAACGCGGTCTCGGCCATCGACAGCGCGGGCGGCGAGGGGACGTTGACCGTGCGGACGGCCCCCGATCACGACCGGCTGCTGGTGGAGTTCCGGGACACGGGTGTCGGGATCCCGGCGGAGCACCGGGGGCGGATCTTCGATCCGTTCTTCACGACGAAGCCCGTGGGTGAGGGGACCGGGCTCGGTCTCGACATCTCCTGGCGGATCGTGGTCAACAAGCACCACGGGACCATCCAGGTGGAGTCGGAGCCGGGCGACACGCGTTTCCAGGTGCTGCTTCCGCTCACATCGGCCGAGGAGGAGACCGCATGACCAGCGACCAGGACGGCCGGTCCGACAAGGGAATCGACCCGAGCGTGCCGCCGAGCGGCAGCGGGTGCGTCGAGTGCGACGAGGTCGGCGGGTGGTGGTTCCATCTGCGGCGGTGTGCGCAGTGCGGACATGTGGGGTGTTGCGACAGTTCGCCCGCGAAGCACGCGACAGGGCATTTCCGACAGACCGGACATCCGTTCGTGCAGAGCTTCGAGCCGGGTGAGAGCTGGTACTGGGACTACGCGTCCAACGAGATGTACGAGTCGGGACCCGAACTGGCCGCGCCGGTGAGCCATCCGGCCGAGCAGCCGGCACCGGGGCCCGCGGGGCGGGTGCCGGCCGACTGGGCGAAGACACTGCGGGGTTAGAACCCCCGAACACCCGGGTACCGGCCGCGGTTCAGCGGCCGGTGTCGCACTCCAGGGCCGTCAGGTCGACGGCGTCGGCCATCGCCTGCATGCCCTTGTCGTTGGGGTGGATGTGGTCGCCGCCGTCGAGGGCGGGCAGCATGCGGGCGGGGTCGTAGGGGCTGCGCAGGACACGGTCGAAGTCGGTGACGGCGTCGAACAGGCCGCCGTCGCGGATGAACCCGTTGACCTCCTGCCGTACGGCTTCGGCGGCCGGGTCCCATTCGTGCCAGCCCTTGAAGGGGCCGACGGTCGCGCCGACGACGCACTTGCCGGCCGCGTGCGCCCGCCGGACGATCTCGCGGTAGCCGGTGATCAGGTCGTCCGCGGTGACGCCGGTGTGGGCCTTGATGTCGTTGACGCCCTGGAACAGGAACACGGTGCGTATGCCCGGCTGGGTCAGGACGTCGCGCTCCAGCCGGTTCAGAGCGCTCTGGCCGGGGCCGTCCGCGAGGACCTTGTTCCCGGCTATCCCTTCGTTGGCCACGCCCTTGACGGCGGTGTCCGTGCGCTGCAGGCGGCGGGCGAGGTAGTCGGGCCAGCGGCGGTTCAGGTCGGCGGTGGACTGCCAGCCGTCGGTGATGGAGTCGCCGAGGGCGGCCACCGCTCCGGTGCCGGTGGGGGCGCGTACGGAGACGGCGTCGAGGTAGAACCAGGAGCCGGTCGGGATGGTCCAGGCGGCGCCGCTCTCCTCGGCGGTGTGGTCGCCCTGGGTCGCGTACGACGACTGCAGGGCCATCCAGTGGCCGCTGGCCGGGCCGCCCGCGTCGGGGCTGTGCAGGCTGACGACGAGGTTGGTCGCGGCGGGCAGCCTGCCGGGCAGCGGGTCGCTCCACACGGTGGCGCCCGCGGGCACGGTGACCGTGTGCGCGCCGCCGAAGGTCATGCGCCGGTTGCTGCCGGGCCGCAGCTCGGCGCCCTGCTTCTGGATGCCGGCGTAGACGCTGTCGAGGGTCAGCGGCCGGTCTCCGAAGGCATTGGAGAGCCGGACGCGGACGCCGGTGCCGCCCACGCTGGTGCGCACCACGAGCCGGTAGCCGCGGCCCGCGACGCCGTCGGCCATGCGGTCGGCGCTCGCCGCCCAGGTGACCACGCCGCTGGGCTCGGCGGTCGCGTCGGCGGGTGCCTCGGCGGCCTGGGACTGGCAGGCGACGAGGGTCAGCAGGACGACGGCCAGCGCAGGCGCGGCCCTCACCGGGCGAGGTCCCTCAGCGTGACGGAGGCGCCGGGCCGCAGGGTGACCGTGCGGGACACCTCGCCGTACGCGACCGTGGTGGTGCGCCCGCCCACGCTGTGGATCCGTACCTCGGTCGGTCTCCCGTCGCGCCAGCGCAGGTCGACCTCGAAGCCGCCGCGCGCGGCGACGCCGGTGACGAAGCCCGAGGCGGCCCAGGCGTCGGGGAGCGCCGGGAGGAGTTCGATGTGGCCGGGTCGGGAGTACAGCAGCATCTCCGCCATCGCGGCCGGGGTTCCGAAGTTGGCGTCGATCTGGAAGATGCCCCGGCCGCGTTCGGCTTCGTAGATGTCGAAGAGGTTGGGTGCGGTGCCGTTGCTGCCGGCGGTCGAGGGGCGGAGGTTGTCGACGACCAGTTGGTAGGCGTTCTCCGCGTGCTTCAGGCGTGCCCAGCACAGGCTGCGCCAGGCGTTGGCCCAGCCGAAGCTCTCCATGCCGCGCGCGGTGAGCAGGGCCGTGGCGCCGGCGACGATGTCGGGCGGGGTGGAGCCGTCGGGGCGGATGCGGTCGCCGGGGAACAGACCGACGAGCGGGGACAGGTGGCGGTGCGTGGTCTCGCCCAGGTTGTCGGGGGACATCCACTCCTCCAGCCAGCCGGTGGTCTCGCTGACCCGGGGCAGGTACAGCTTTCTGCGCAGTGCGGCGACCGTGGCCGCGTAGCCGGTGTCGGTCCGCAGCTCGGCCGCCGCGGTGCAGTAGCTCCCGAAGAGCGCCCACACCAGTTCCTGAGCGTAGGTGATGCCCTTGGCGTCGAGCGGGCCGTGCTCCGGAGACCAGTCGCTGTCGGCGATGAGCACCTCCTTGGAGGTGCCGGGGAGCGTGGTGGTGAGCAGCCGCGCCTCCCAGAACTCGCAGGCGCCCTTCAGCAGCGGATAGATCTTCTTCAGGTGCTCCCGCGACCCGGTGTACTCGTAGTGCTCCCACAGGGTGGCGCACAGCCAGGCGTTGCCCGCCGGGTGCCACCACCAGCCGCCTCCGCCGTGGGGGTTGGTGGAGATGGCGACGGTCCAGCCGGCGTTGCGGCCGGTGGAGTTGCGGTAGCGGTTGCGCGGGTCGTTGAACAGGCGGCGGGTGGTGTCGGTCCAGGACGGGAGCTGGGCGAGGCAGTAGTCGGTGAGGGCGTCGAAGCACGGGGACAGACCGGTGCGGTCGGCCATCCAGTAGTTCATCTGGACGTTGATGTCGGTGTGGTAGTCGCCCATCCAGTCCGGGTCGTTGCCGTCGAGCCACAGCCCTTGCAGGGCGAGGGGAAGGCTCCCGCGCGAACCGGAGATCATCAGATAGCGGCCGAAGTGCAGGTAGGCGGCCTCAAGTTCGGGGTCGGGCACGCCGTCCCGGGCCCGCGCCCGGAGCCGTTCCCAGGTGTCCAGGGAGCGTTGCTCGGCGGACGACGTGCCGAGGGAGAGGTCCATGCGCCCGAACAGGTCGTGGTAGTCGGCGACATGGGTGCGCAGCAGGGTGTCGGCCGAGTGGGCGGCGGCGTCGCGGACCTTGGTGCGGGCGAGCCGGTGCGGGTCGAGGGACGGATCGCGGTAGCCCTTCGCCGCGTCCGGCGCGTAGTCGGTTCCGCCGCTCACGACCACCGTCAGCTCCCGGCACCCGGCGAAGTCGATCCGCGACCCGCTGACGGTGACCCGGCCGCCGTGGCCGTACGTGGTGACGGCGGCCCCGTAGCGCAGACCGTTCGGGAGGGCCGCGCCGAACGACACCGCGGCGTCCTCGCCATGCGTGCCCTCCAGCACGACGGTGCCGGTGTAGTGGCCGCCACCGCTCTGCGTGAAGTGCAGGACGATCACGTCGTCGGGCCGGCTGGCGAAGATCCGTCTGCGGTACGTCACCCCTGAGCGGGTGTACGACGTGGTCAGCAGCCCCTGTGCCAGGTCGAGGGTGCGACGGTAGCCGTGGACGGCGGAGAGGTCGTGGTCGGGGAGGGCGACGGTGAGTCGGGCGAGGAGCGTGAAGGAGCCGAAGTCGTCGCGGCCGTAGGGGAACTGGCCGTCGGCGTCGAGGGTGTCGTTGAGGCCGCCGGTCCACATCGTGGCGTCGGTGATCAGGAGGAGTTCGCGGCCGGGGTCGCCCGAGACGAGGGCTCCGAGGCGGCCGTTGCCGACGGGCAGCCCCTGCTCGATCATGGAGTGCTCGTCGGCAGGGGCCTGCCACCAGAGCCGGTGGCGTGAACTGCCTTCACTGACGGGCGAGTTCGCGGGGCGCTGCGGTGCGGCCGACGCGGTGAAGGCGGGCAGGGTGGTGAGGGCGCCGCTCGCCGCGGCGAGGGCGAGCAGGCCGCGTCTGGGCAGGCGGGGGTTCGGGGCGGTGTCCATGGCGGGCTCCTGGCGGTCGTGGGCGGGCGCCGTGGGTGTGTTCAGGAGGGCTGTGTTCAGGAGGACTTCGGTACGTCGATCCGGTCGATGTCGGGCGCGTAGCCGGTGCCGCTGTCGAAGGTGATCGTGTTGGTTCCGGCCCTCAGCTTCACCGGCACATGAACGCTGTTCACCGTGGCCCAGTCGCCGGTGGAGGCGAACTTGTGCGAGGTGGCGCCGCCTCCGTCGGCGGACACCAGGACCGACCGGGAGTCACCGCTGACGTAGGCGACCTTGATCTGGTAGATGCCGGCCTTGGGCACCACGACGTCGTTGACGCTGACCTTGCCGCCTGTGTAGAGGTTGCCGACCTTGCGGCCGTCGGAGCAGGCCGAGCAGTCGGCGACGGAGGCGTTGCCGCTCAGGGTGCCCGCCTCGGCCTCGTAGGCGGTCCAGGCGAGGTCCGTGCCGCGCGGGGTGACGGTGAACAGCCGGGAGCCGTGCGCGGGGAGGGCCTGGGTGATCTTGTCCGAGTAGCTGCCGAGGTTCTCCTTGTTCCACACGTCGCGCACCGAGGCCTTGCCCTTGAAGCCGAGGGTGGACCAGTTCGCGGTCACCGCGGCCGGTGCGTCGGAGAGGTTGAACAAGGCGACGGTGTAGGTGCCGTTCGGGTTCTTCGCCGCCCACACCTGCTGCGGGTCGGAGGCGGTGACGGGCTCGGCGGGCGGGGCGCCGCTCTGGTTGATCGCGATGACCTCGCGGTCGGTCAGCAGTTTCAGGCCGTAGGAGTCGAGCCTGGTGAGGTCGTCGCCGGTGAACAGTGGGGACTTGGCTATCGCCCAGAGGGTGGCGTAGCTCTGCCGCTCGGCCTTGGTGAGGCCGTCCATCTCGCCGTTGCCGACATTGAGGGAGTCGAGGTCGTTCCAGCCGCCGGGGCCGGCGTGGTCGGTCCAGGCCGGGGCGTCGTCCCAGCGGTCGTCGACGGAGTTCTCCCAGCTGACCAGGGTGTTGCAGTAGCACTCGACGTCGGTGTCGATGCGCCAGCCGTTGGAGTACTTCTTCCAGTCCTCGACGTGCCCGTGGTCCAGGGACCAGGACAGCTCCAGGTGGATCGGGCGGCCGGCGGTGGCGATGGCCTTCTGCCAGGCGGCCACGTCGGCGACGTTGTCGTAGTTGTCGCCGCTCTTGAACGAGCCGGGTCCGACGCCGTCGAGCTTGAGGAAGTCGTAGCCCCAGTCGGCGAACAGCCGCGCCTGGGAGTCGATGTACTTCTGTGCGCAGGGGTTCGAGAAGTCGATCTTGTAGGCGCTGTCCCAGCCGTTGGTGGTGCGCAGGTCGTCGTGGACGATGTCGCCGGTCGTGCAGCCCTCGGCGTTCCAGATCGGTGTCTTTCCGTCGCCGTACGCGCCCTTCTCCAGGCCGACCGGGAGGTAGATGCCGGCCTTGAGTCCCTTGGCGTGGATGCGGTCGGCGACGGCCTTCATGCCGCTCGGGAAGCGCTCGGGGTCGGCCTGCTGACGGCCGTACCGGTCGAACCGTGGCTTCCAGGACCAGTCCATCCACCAGCCGGCGTCGATGTTGACGTACTCGTAGCCGAACTTCTTCAGCTTGGCGGCCATCGCGTCGGTCTGCTTGAGGACGTTCGCCTCGGACAGGTAGCTGTAGTCGCCCTTCGGGTTGAGGCCCGGGTACTTCGACGACTGCATGGTCCAACTGGTCCAGCCCATGTAGGGCTTGGCGGCCACCTCGGTGGATGTCGTGGCGGCCGGGGGCGCGGTGGTGTCGGCCCGGGCGGTTGGGACGGCGGCGGTGACTCCGGCGGCGAGCGCCAGGACGACCACGGCTCTCAGGGTGCGTGCGGGCAGGGCGGAGTACGAGGATGACCGCATGGGTCGTACCTCCAGGGTGTGGTGTCAGCGGCTCTACTGCTGTTGGTCTGCTCTGATGAAGGACTGGATCGCGGTGGCGGCGGCACCGCGCGCCCACTCCTCGAAGGGCAGTGGGCGGGTCTGCAGGTCGCACTGGGCGGCGGAGCCGAACGCGGCCGCGGTGAACGCTTCGCGGATCTGTTCGGCGAACAGGTCGTGGGCGGCGAGGCCCTCGCCGGAGATGATCACTCTCTCGGGGCCGAGCAGGTTGGCCACGGTGGCGATGCCGCGGCCGATCGCCTCGCCCGCGCGCGCGTAGGCCTCGCGGGCACCGGTGTCGCCCTGGTGGGCCAGTTCCACGGCGGCGGCGGTGTCGGTGACCTCGACGCCCGTGGTCTCGCGGATCCGGCGGACGATCGCGGCGTCCCCCGCGATGGCCTCCACACAGCCGCGGTTGCCGCAGTGGCAAGGCGGTCCTGCCGGGTCGACGGTCACATGTCCGATCTCCCCGGCCACCCCCTGCGCCCCGGCGACCACCCGGCCGTGCACCACGAGCCCGCAGCCGATGCCGGCGCCGACCGTCACCACGGCGAAGTCGGACAGTCCCACGCCGGCGCCGAACCACTGCTCGGCGACGGTGAGGGCCCGTACGTCGTTGTCGACGGTGACCGGCAATCCGGTGGTCGCGGCGGCGAGTTCGGCGAGCGGCACCTCCCGCCACTCCAGGAAGGGTGAGTAGCGGACGACGCCGGCGCCACGGTCGACGTCACCGGAGACGGCGATGCCGAGACCGAGGACGGGTACGCCCAAGTCACCGGCGGCGGTGAGCAGTTCGCCGGTGAGCTCGGCGACCGAGGCCAGCACGCCCTTCGGGTCCCGGTCCGGGAGCGGGGCGTGCCGGGCGACGCGGATCCGGCAGCACAGGTCGGTGAGCACGCCGATGATCTCGTCGCCGGTGACCTTGACGCCGATGAACAGTGCCCGTCCCCCGTCGACCCGTACCGGGTTGGCGGGGCGGCCGAGGGCGGGGCGGGCCGGTTCGTCCGCGTCCTCCACCAGGTAGCCGGCCTCGATCAGCGGCCGTACCGCCTTGGTGACAGCGGCCGGGGACAGCCCCGCCCGCCGCGCGACCTCCAGGCGGGTGAGCGGCCCGTGGGACAGGACCGTGGTGAAGATCTGCGAGGCGGCCGGCGTGTTCGCGGGGAACGTCTCGGCGCGGCGGGTCGAGGACATGTGCGGAACCTATGACTCTTAATTTCCGCCGTCAATAAAAGAAGCAGGATTCGTTCACGACGGGTCCGATCCGGCCGTCGAGGACTCCTACCCGGTGATCATTTTCTGTCCAACTGTGCGTCGTCCGTGGTGATGTGACGGGATGCGAGAAGGTTGCCCCCGCACGGGGTGACCGACAGAAACGGGAGGAAGCCGGATGGTCTCAGCAACGGTGGTCAGGGGTACGGCGGTGGCGACGGCCCTGGTGTCGCTCCTGACAGCGCCCGCACACGCCGTGTCCGGGGTCGGGAAACCCGGCGTCACCGCGGTCGACGCCCAGTCCGACGCTCAGTCCGACGCCAAGGCGGGAGCCCTGCCCGCCCCCGACGTCACCGGCGTGTGGAACGTCCTGCGCACGGCGCGGCGACAGGGCGCGCCCGGCGCCATCGCCCGCCTCGACGACCGCGGCTCGGTCCACTGGGCGGCCGTCGGTGTGGCCGACCGCAGGACCCGGCGCGCGATCAGCAACGCCGACCGGTTCCGCATCGGCAGTGTCACCAAGGTCTTCTCGGCGGTCGTCCTGCTGCAGCTGGCCGACGAGAAGAAACTGAAGCTCGACGCCCCGGTCAACCGCTACCTTCCGGGACTGCTGCCGGACGACCGCATCACGGTGCGCCATGTCCTCAGCCACCGCAGCGGCCTGTACGACTACACCAACGACATGTTCGCGCGGACGGTTCCCGGCTTCGAGGCGGTCCGCGGCAAGGTCTTCACCTACCGGCAACTGGTCAACCGGTCCCTGGGCAAGCCACGGACCACCAAGCCCGGCGGCGCGTACTCCTACTCCAACACCAACTTCGTCGTCGCCGGAATGCTCATCGAGAAGCTCACCGGGCACCCGGTGCGGACCGAGTACCGGAACCGGATCATCGAACCACTGGAACTGACCGACACGTTCTACGTGCACCCCGGCAAGAAGATCCCCGGTCGGCACACCCGCGGCTATCTCACTCCGGACGCGGCGGGCGCGGCGCTGGTCGACGCCACCGAGCAGACGGTGTCCTGGGCGCAGAGCGCGGGCGCCGTCATCTCCAGCACACGGGACCTCAACACGTTCCTTTCGGCGCTGCTGGGCGGCCGGCTGACCTCCAAGGCGCAGTTGGCCCAGATGCAGCGGTGGGTGCCCGCGGGCAGCACACAGGCGTACGGGCTCGGGCTGCGGCGCCGGGACCTGTCGTGCGGGGTGTCCGTGTACGGCCACACGGGCGCCGTCCAGGGCTACTACACGTACGCGTTCGCGTCGAAGGACGGCAAGCGCAGCCTGGCCGCGCTCGCCAACGCCTCCAACAACGGCGCGCTGCACAACACGATGCTGACCACGCTGGAGTCGGCGTTCTGCGGCAAGCGGGCGAAGAAGTCGGGGCGGGCACCCGCGCCCGTCGAAGGCCACGAGGACGTCGCACCGGGAATCACGCTGGAAACCGACACGAACTGAGGGCGCGCCCGGGCCGGGAACCCTCGCGATCCGGTACGCGTTCTGCGGACATCGTCACCGGATCTCGAAACGGGATGTCGAAACCGGATCTCGAACCACCACCAGGGCGGCCCGATGAGCGAGTTGGTTCCCGGGGGCAATCTGCCCCTCCCGGGCGGCGGCGTGACCGTCCGGGTGCCCGGCCCCTTCGACGTGTCCGCGCTCGTCACCGACGACAGCGGCAAGGTCCGGGGCGACGCCGACTTCGTGTTCTACAACCAGCCGTCCGCGCCGGGCGCCCGGCTGCACGGCGACACGCTGACCGTCGACCCGCCGCGCCTGCGCTCGGGCGCGACGCGGGTCACGGTGGTGGTCAGCCCCGCCGACCCCGGCACTCCCCTGGGCCGGCTGCCCGCCCCCGTGCTCCAGGTCTCCGGCTCCGGCGGCCGCCCCGTCGCCCGGTTCGCCCCGCCGCGCCCCCGGCAGGAGACGGTGCTGCTGCTCGCGGAGCTCTACCGGCGTGGCGGCGGCTGGAAGCTGCGCGCCCTCGGGCAGGGGTACGCGGACGGGCTGGCGGGGCTCGCGCGCGACTTCGGGGTGGACGTCGTCGAGGACGCGACGCCGTCTCCGGTCCGGCGGACACCGGCCCCTCCCCCGCCCTCGGGTTCCGCCGCGCCCACCGTCGCCTCCGTGCCCGGCGCTCCGCCGATGCCGACCGCACGGCCGACGATGCACACCCTGTCCGCCGTCACCGCCCCGCAGCACGCCCCGCACGCCCCGCTTCCCGACCGCGACGGCTTCCTCGGCCCGGCCAACTCCGCCCGTGCCGCCGCCGGTTCACCGCCCGTCACTCTCGACGCCCGCCTCGCCTCCGCCGCCCAGGCCCACGCCTCCGCCATGGCAGCGGCAGGACGGCTCGGCGTGGAGGGCAGTGACGGTGTCTCCGTGTACCAGCGCATCACCGGCGCGGGGTACGCGTATCTCACCGTCGGCGAGCACCTGGTCTCCGGCCCCCGCACCCCCGCCGAGTTCATCGCCTACTGCCTGCGCACCGAACAACCCCGCCGCACCCTGCACGACCCGGCCTTCACCCACGCCGCCCTCGCGTACGCCACCGGCGGCCGCTCGGGAGACACGTACTGGACGGCGCTGTGGGCCAGGCCGCTCACGCCGGGCGATCTGCCGCGCACCGCGGCCGAGGTCGTCGACCTCACCAACCGGGAGCGGGCCCGGGCCGGACTGCACCCCCTGTCCGTCGACCCCACGCTCACCACCGCCGCGCAGGCCTACAGCGCCGACATGGCGGCCCGCGCCTTCTACTCCCACACCTCGCCCGAGGGCACCCAGCCCTGGGACCGGGCGTCCGCCGCGGGCTCCCGGATGCGCGCGATCGGCGAGAACATCGCGTGCGGCCAGCGCTCCCCCGGCGAGGTCGTGGAGGGCTGGATGAACAGCCCGGGCCATCGCGCCAACATCCTCAAGCGCGACTTCACCCACATAGGGATCGGCTTCGCGGGCGGCGGCCCGGCCGGCACCTACTGGACCCAACTCTTCGGCGGCTGACCGGCCATGGCCGACCCTTCATGGACGGCGACACGCCGCGATCTAGGCGGAAGGGGACAGTCCGGGACAGGATGCCCCCATGAAGGGTGACCTCTTTTCCAGCGAGCACATGGTCCAGCCCGCCACGGCGCCGGGCATGACGATCGAGAACGCCAAATGCATCAAGTACGCGGTGAACGGCGAGATGCACGCCCGTCAGGGCGCGATGGTCGCCTACCGCGGCAACCTCCAGTTCGAGCGCAAGGGCCAGGGCGTGGGCGGCATGCTCAAGCGGGCCGTGACCGGTGAGGGGCTGCCGCTGATGGCGGTGCGCGGTCAGGGCGAGGCCTGGTTCGCGCACGAGGCGCAGAACTGCTTCGTCATCGACGTCGACCCCGGCGACGAGTTCACGGTCAACGGCCGCAACGTCCTGTGTTTCGACGCCTCGTTGTCGTACCGGATAGCGACGGTGAAGGGCGCCGGCATCACCGGTGGCGGTCTGTTCAACAGCGTCTTCTCGGGGCACGGCAAGCTCGGGCTGGTGTGTGAGGGCAACCCGCTCGTCATCCCGGTCTCGCCGCAGTACCCGGTGTACGTGGACACGGACGCGGTGGTCGGCTGGACCGCCGGGCTGAACACCTCGCTGCACCGTTCGCAGTCCCTCGGCTCGATGCTGCGGGGCGGTTCCGGGGAGGCCGTGCAGCTGATGCTGGAGGGTCAGGGCCATGTGGTCGTACGGCCTAGCGAGGCGACGCCGCAGAAGGCCCAGCAGCACTGATGCGATCCCCGTGAGGTGATCTGCGCCTCACGGGCAACCCTGCCCGCCCTGCCGACGTCTTGATCGACAACAGGTGAAGCCCTGGCCGCGCTTTCCGGCCAGGGCCGGTTTTCAACGCTCTATACACGCCGCGTATACCCGTGACGTATACGCACCATCTATACACACAGAGTAGAGACGGCGTGTATATCGATCGAGAGGCATCGATGTACGGCAAGGCATTCGCCCCGGAGTACCAGGGCTCCCTGACCAAGCTGTCCGTGAACTCCTCGCTGACCGACGTACTGGCCGCCGGCACCGAGCAGTTGAGAGCGGCCGAGCGGGCCGGGCAGCACGGCGAGGCGGCGCGCTCTGGGCTCGCGGTCGCCGAGGCACACCGGCGTCTCGGACAGGTCGGGGACGCGGAGCGGGCCTGGAAGGCGAGCTACCGCGCCGCCCGGGCGGCCGGTGACACCGCGGCGATGGCCTGGGCCCTGTGGAGCGGCGGCACGCTGGCCCGGCAGCGCGGCGCGTTCCCGCTGGCCAGGCGGCTGCTTCAGCTCGCGGCCGACCTCGGCGAGCGCGGCGGCGACATCGTCGTACGCGGCTACTCGCTGGCCGGTCTGGCGGAGACCGGCCGCATCCAGGGTGACTACGAGGCCGTCCGCCGGCTGCACGAGCAACTGCTGGCCGAGGCACGGCGACGCGGCGAGGCACGGCACACCGTGTGGGCGCTGGAGGGCATCGCCCAGATCCATCGCAACACCGGCTCGTACGACACGGCGTACGCCCTGTTCGAGGAGGCGGCCGAGATCGCCGCGCGCGCCGAGGACCGGCGTGGCCACGCCTGGGCACTGCGCGGGCTCGCCGACATCGTCTCCGTGCGCGACGGCGACACCGAGCGGGCGCTTCAGCTGCTGTCCGAGGCGGAGACCGGCTGCCGTGCGATGAAGCTGTCCAGCGCGCTGGCCTACAACCACAAGATGCGCGGCAACGTCCTGTACCGCGCGGGGCGTTACGTCGAGGCCCGGGACCTGTACGAGCAGGCGCTCGCGGAGTTCCGCGCCATGAGCGAGCCACGCGGGGAGGCGCTGTCCCGGCTGGGGCTGGTCAAGTCCCGGGCCCGGCTGGGGCGCGACGGTGCCGAGACCGCCGCCGAACTGGCCGAGCTGGCCGAAGTGTTGGAGCGGATCGGGCTGCGGCACGCCCGGGAGATGGTGGCGCGGGCGCAACAGGAGTTCGGCGCCGCGCCGACCGCCGTGGGGAGTGCCGGGGCGGTGGCCGTACGGTGACGACGTTCCCCTCCGCGGTACAGGCGCCGGCGGTACAGGCGCCTACCGACGCCCGCCACGTCCTCGACCGCTGCCGCGCACTGGTGCGGCCCGCGCTGCGCGAGGCCGTGGGCCGCACCCATCCATGGGTCGGCGAGATGGCCGCGTACTCCCTCGGCTGGTGCGAGGTGGGCGGCGCGCCGGCCGCCGCCTCCGGCGGGAAGGGCATCCGGCAGGCCCTGGCCGTACTCGGCGCCGAAGCGGCCGGGGCGCCCGGGCGGGTCGCGGTGCCCGTGGCGGTCGCGGTGGAGCTGGTGCACGCCTTCTCCCTGCTGCACGACGACATCATGGACGGCGACACGTCCCGGCGTGGCCGTCCCACCGTGTGGCAGGCGTACGGCACCGGGCCGGCCGTCCTCGCGGGTGACGCGCTGTTCGCGCTGGCCGTCGAGACGCTCGCGACGGCCCCGGCGGACCCGCGGGCGGTACGGCTGCTGTCCGTGGCCTTGCAGGACCTGGTGCGCGGACAGGCCGACGACCTGCTGTTCGCGACGCGTCCCTGGACGGGACCGGAGCGTGTGCGGCCGGACGAGTACCGGGCGATGGCCGAGCACAAGACGGGCGCCCTGCTGGGCTGCGCCGCCGCGCTGGGCGCCCTGCTCGGCGGCGCGCCGCCCGCGACGGTCACCGCCCTCGACCGTGCCGGTCGGCATCTGGGCATCGCCTTCCAGGTGGTGGACGACCTGCTGGGGATCTGGGGCGATCCCGAGGTCACCGGCAAACCGGTGTACGGCGATCTGCGCGAGCGCAAGAAGACGTTCCCGGTGCTGGCTGCGCTCGACTCGCCGGCCGCGCTTCGGCTCGCCGGGCTGCTGGAGTCGGGCGCCGCGGATCCCGGTGAGGTGGCCGCGCTGATCGAAGCGGCGGGCGGTCGCTCGGCCGCGCTCGCGGAGGCACGGCGTCAGGTGACAGCCGTGGAGGCGGCTCTGGCCGATGTGCCGTTGGAGGCGGGCGCCGTCGGGGACCTGCGGTCGCTGCTCGACTTCCTGGTCCGACGCGATCTGTGAAAACTCGGGTCCTCGTCGAAGCGTTCTCGCTCAATTCCCTTAACTTTTCGTCAGCTTACTCATGCGTCAGAAGCAAATGAAAAGAACCGCCCTTCGGTTGGGGATTTCGTTGAACGCTTCCCGTCTCGGTTCTCGTACTTCCTGTGAGAAATGAGACCCGGGGGTTCAGCGAGGGATGGCCATGGTCAAGGCGCGCGTCTCCACAGCCGAGTCGGTCGCCGGAAGGTATCGGCTCGTCGATGTCGTCCATCGCGAGGTCAATCGCGTCAGCTACTACGGCGAGGACACGGAGACCGAACGCCCGTGCCTGCTCACCCAGATCGGGCTTCCCGACGACCCGGCCGCATCCGACAGCGGCTCTGCCGCGGGGGACGCCGGGCGCCGGGCCACCTCGCGCATCCTGCGCACGTCCGAGCGGATCGGGCTGCTGCGCCCGGGCTCGGTCGCCAGGGTCGTGGACGCGATCGAGGAGGCCGGGAGCCTGTGGATCGTCACCGAGTGGATCGACGGCACCCCGCTCGGTGAACTCCTCACCCAGCAGGGCGCGTTCAACCATGTGCGGGCGGCCCGCATCGGCCTGGAACTGCTCGACGTGCTGGAGGCCGCGCATGTCGCGGGCATCACGCACGGCGAGCTGAGCCCGGGCCAGGTGTTCGTGCGCGACGAGGGTTCGGTCGTGGTCACCGGCTTCGGGCTGGCCGGCGCCACGCTCGCGCCCCGGGTCGCAGCACCGTCGTACGCCGCACCGGAACAGGCCCGCGACGAGCGCATCGGCCCGGCGTCCGATCTGTGGGCGCTCGGCGCGATCCTCTACACGATGGTCGAGGGGCGTCCGCCGTACCGTGAACGTGACCGGCCCGAGGCCACGTTGAAGGGCGTGGACCGGCTTCCGCTGCGCGCCCCGGTGCGGGCCGGGCCGCTCACCCAGGCCGTGCAGGGGCTGCTGCGCAAGGACTCCCGGGAGCGCCTGAGCCGGCCAGTGGTCCGTGACGCGTTCGTCCGCGTCCTCAACGAGGACCCCGAGACTCCGCTCCCCACGACGCCGCGGCTGCGGGGCCGGGGCGTCGTGGCGCCCGGCTGGAGCAGACGTGCCATGGTCGTCGGCACCGCCCTGGCCGTCGTCACGGTCGCCGCGGCGGTCCTCGTGGTCACCAGCCAACGCCCCGACGACTCGGGTTCCTCGGCGGCGGGCACGGCACCGGGCCCGTCCACCTCCGCGGGGGCGCCGACCGCCCAGTCCCCGACTCCCGCCACACCGACTCCCACCACACCGAGCGCCTCCCCCACGAAGGAGCCGACGGAGCCGGCGACGCCCACCGCCTCGCCCTCGGGCACGGCGGATCTGCCTCCCGGCTACACGACGTACAAGTCACCGGACGGCTTCTCCGTCGCCCTGCCCGAGGGCTGGACGGCGGTGCGCACCCAGCGGGCCGGGGACGTGGCGTACCGGGTGACCTTCAGCGCCGACGGCGATCCGCGCAAGCTCGCGGTCACCTACAGCGAGGCCCTCGGTCCGGACCCGGTCGCCGTCTGGCGCGACGACGTCCAGCCCCTGCTGGAGCAGCAGGCCGGGTTCGAGCGGATCGGCGACATCGAGGCGACCACGTACCAGGGGTACGAGGCCGCCGACATGCAGTGGCTCTCGGAGAAGGACGGCACCCATGTGCGTACCCTCGGCCGGGGCTTCCTGATCGGGGACCACCGGGGCTACTCCCTGCGCTGGACGACCCCGGAGGACGACTGGGACGACCCCGACAACCGCGAGGCCCTCGACGTCGTCCTGCGGACCTTCAAGGTCTCCCAGAGCTGATCACGCCGAGGCGCGCGGAGCGCACATCGCCCGCAGCGGCCGGCTGTGCAGCGGCTCCGTGCGCCAACGCGCCGTGAACGTACGGTCCTTGAGCGAGCACGTCACGTCCAGGTGGTGCGGGGTCTCCAGGAAGGCGACGTCCACGACGAGGGTGTCGGCGTCGGTCCAGCCGCCGCTCACCGCCGTGGGCACCGGCTCTGCGGTGACGCTCCAGCCGGTGTCGCCGAGCGGCAGCCGCAGCGGGTGCCCGTCCTCGGTGAGCGTCAGGGCCCAGCCGTCCGCGTCCCGCGTGAGGCCGACCGCGGTCAGCTTGGGGAGGTGCCCGCAGACTCCGCCGTCCGGCGTGAACGCGGCGGCGGACCAGGCCTCGGCCCCTTCGGGCGGTGCGGCCTCGCCCGTGGCGGGCGGCAGCGCGAGACCTGCCAGCCGCTGCGCCAGGGCCGCGTCCGTCTCCTCGGCGCCGGGCAGGGGCGCGGGCCGGAACGCGGGCAGCAGATGCTCCCAGACCAGGTTCAGCAGGGCCTGCATGTCCGGGGTGTCCGCGGTCGTCGCGATCACGGCGTCCTGCTCGGGCAGCACCACACAGAACTGACCGTACGCGCCGTCACCGCGGTAGCCGTGCCGGGACATCCAGAACTTGAAGCCGTACCCCTGCCGCCAGTCGTCGCCGACCATGCCGTCGGCGTTCGGGATCTGGGGGCGCGTGGCCTCGGCCACCCACCACTCGGGCAGCAGCCGCTCGCCCTCCCACACTCCGCCGCGCAGATACAGCAGGCCGAGCCGGGCGAGCGCGTCGGTGGTGGCGTGCAGCCCGCTGAAGCCGAGCTCGCGGCCCTTGCGGTCGCGCAGCCAGGCGACCTCGCCGATGCCGAGCGGGTCCAGCAGACGGGGCCGGAGATATTCGATGAGCGACTGGCCGCTCGCGCGCTGGACGATCGCGGCGAGGGTGAGCGTGGCGGGCTGGTTGTAGGCGAAGACGGTCCCCGGGTCGCGCTGCGGCGGTACCAGCAGGAATCCGCGGACGAGGTCCTCGCGGTCGCGGTCGCGGGCCTCGAAGAGGGCGTCGCTCTCGTGCCCGCTGGCCATGGACGCCACGTGCCGCACCAGCATGGCGCGGCTGCGCGGATCGGTGATGTCGGCCTCGAACTCCGGGAAGTACGAGATCACCGGGTCGTCGAGCCGTATCAGCCCCTCACCGGCGGCGATCCCGGCGGCGGTCGCGGTGAAGCTCTTGCTGATCGAGTAGAGCAGGTGGGGGCGCTCGGGGGTGTACGGCGCCCACCAGCCGGACGCGACGAGACGGTCGTGCCGCAGGATCATCAGGCTGTGCGGCTCGATGTCGGGGGCGGCGTCGAGGGCGTCGAGGAAGGCGAGGACACCGGAGGCGTCGACGCCCTGGGCGGCGGGGGCGCTGGAGGGCAGCGGACGGGCAGACATACGGGCATCCTCTCCCGATCCCCGGGCGGGACCGAGGGGTTTTCCGCGGCACGGAGCCAGGGCTGTTCTGATCGGCCCGAGGCTTCCCGTCCCTTGCGTACCGTTTCCACCACCCTTGTCCGGGGACTCGGCCCCCATGGTGCAGATCGGATACACGATGATGACCGAGCAGGCCGGCCCCCGTGAGCTGGTGGACCATCTGGTCCGCGCCGAGGAGGTCGGTTTCGACTTCTCCGTGACCTCGGACCACTACTTTCCGTGGCTGCGTTCGCAGGGTCACTCGCCGTACGCGTGGAGTGTGCTGGGCGCGGCGGCCCAGGCCACCTCGCGGATTCCGCTGATGACCTATGTGACGTGTCCGACGTTCCGCTACCACCCGGCCGTCGTCGCGCAGAAGGCGGCGACGATGCAGTTGCTGTCGCAGGGCCGGTTCCGGCTGGGGATCGGCTCGGGCGAGAACCTCAACGAGCATGTGGTGGGCGGCGGTTGGCCGGCCGTGGATGTGCGGCACGAGATGCTTCAGGAGGCGCTGGAGATCATCCGGGCGCTGTTCGCGGGCGGTCATGTGAACCGTCGCGGCACGCACTTCGACGTGGAGTCGGCCCAGCTGTGGGATCTGCCGGACCAGCCGCCGCCCGTCGGAGTCGCCGTCTCCGGTGACCAGTCGTGCGAGCTCGCGGGCAGGCTCGGCGACCTGGTGATCGCCACGGAACCCAAGGCCCAGCTGCTGGCTGCGTTCGACCGGCACGGCGGCGCGGGCAAGCCGCGTGTGGGGCAGTTGCCGGTGTGCTTCGACACCGACCGGGACACCGCGGTCGAGCGTGCCCACTCCCAGTTCCGCTGGTTCGCCGGCGGCTGGAAGGTCAACTCGGAGCTGCCGCACCCGGACTCCTTCGAGGCGGCGACCCAGTTCGTCACCCCGGACGACGTCGCCGGCTCGATTCCGTGCGGCGACGACCCGGACGCCTTCGTCGAGGCCGTACGCCCGTACGCCGAGGCGGGCTTCACCGAGATCGCCCTGGTGCAGATCGGCGGCGACACCCAGCTGCCGTACCTCGACTGGGCGGAGAAGACGCTGCTGCCGGCGCTGCGGGACGCGCTCGGCTGACCGCGCGGGTGCCATAAGCTGCGGGTCTGCACTTCTGCCGTCCGAGCAGCCCCAACAGGAGAGTCTTCCGTGACACTGGCGTTCGTCCCGCCCGAGACGTCCCCCTCGCCCCAGGCCCCGCTGTCCGACCTCGTCGCCCGCGACGCCCGCGAGTTCGGGGTCTACGCGCGGACCGGAGGGTGGGCCTTCGGCCTGATGGTGGCGCGCAGCGTACGGCCCGGTGGGCAGGGCGCGGACGAGACGCCGAAGGTGTCGGCGAAGGAGTTCGCCGAGCTCGCCGGCTGCTCGCCCGACCGTGTCATGCGCTACTACAAGGCCTGGGACCGGGCCGCCGACGACGGTCTCGTCCCGCACTTCGAGGCCCTCGCGCCGGGCCAGGAGGTGGAGCTGCCCGACGCCGACGTGTGGCTCGGCTACTACGTCTCCCGTAACAGCGCCACCTCCGAGCGGGGCACCGCCATCTCGGAGGCCGCCGAGGCCGAGGGCATCCGCCCGACGAAGGCCCTGGAGGTCGCCGAGAACCCCACGGCGCTGCGTGCCGCGATCCTCGCCGACCCCTCCACCGCCCGCGCGGCCCGCCAGGCGCTCCTCGACCGCGTCCGCGAGGACCCGGACCTCCAGGCCGAGTTGGCGCGGGACGTCGTACGCACCGACGACCTGAAGAAGGCCGTCGCCACGGAGAGCCGCGCGGCCGACCGGATCGGCTACGTCCGGCAGATCGCCGAGTCCGGCCAGATCAAGACCCCGGCCGGGCAGACCCTCGACGCTCCGGTGGACGTGCGCCAGGAGGCCGAGCGGCATCTGTCCCTCATCGAGGAGCTGGAGGACGACGAGGACACCGGCGAGTGGGCCACCGAGGCCTACGACACCATGAAGACCCTCGTCGCCGAGACCGTGGAGGCCGACCCCGAGCTGCGGGTGCAGGAGCGGCGGACGAAGTTCTACAGCAGCCTGCAGAAGGCGACGAAGGTCTTCGAGGAGCTGACCTTCGACGATGTGCAGGAGTTCGTCGAGGACGACATGGTGCAGCGGCTGGAGGAGCTCCAGCAGGCCATCTCCACGTGCATCACGGCGCTGCGCGGGGCGCAGTCGGGCCCGGCACGGGAGCAGTAGCCCCGCTCATGCCTCGTTCGCGCCGCCGCTCACTCCGTGTAGCGGCGGCGCGTCCACAGCGGGAGCACGAACCAGCACAGCAGGTACCAGGCGACCACGCCGGTGACGAGCAGGGGGACGTAGCCGTCGTGGGTGGCGACCCTGAGGATCAGCAGGAGCGAGGACGCCGTCGTGGCCAGCAGCAGGATCAGCCCGACGAGGGTCAGCCGGGAGGCCCACGTCACGGCCTGCGGCTTGATGCGCCGCCCGGACACCAGTCGGTGCAGGGAGACCGGGCCGATCATGGCTCCGGTGGCGGTGGCACCCAGCACGACCGTCACGATGTAGATCGTCTGGTCCGTGTCGCCGAGGGTGGCGTACTTCGGGGTGAAGACGACCGTGAGCAGGAAGCCGAACAGGATCTGAACGCCCATCTGGGCGACGCGGACCTCCTGGAGGAGCTCGCCCCACATGCGGTCGGCCCGCTCGTCCTCGCTCTCGTCACGGCCCGTCCGCCGCACCCGCTCGGTCATGCGGCTACGGGTAACCCCGGCGTGTCCCGCCCAAACTGTGCGGCGCCGGGGACCACCCCGGCGCCGTACCCGACTACCAGCGGCTCTCCACCTGGTCCTTGATCCGCCGGTCGTAGAGGTCCCGGACGGCTGCGAGCGTGTCCTCGGACAGCTGCGGCAGCGCCGCGGCGGCCGCGTTGGCACGGGCCTGCTCGGGCGAGCGGGCGCCCGGGATCACGGTGGTCACGCCGGGCTGCTGGATGATCCAGCGCAGCGCCAGCTGGGCCGGTGTGAAGCCCTCGGGGGTGAGGGCGGCGAACTCTACGGCGGCCTCGACGCCCGACTCGTAGTCGACGCCGGAGAAGGTCTCGCCCTGGTCGAAGGACTCGCCGTGCCGGTTGTAGGTGCGGTGGTCGTTCGCGGGGAAGACGGTGTCCTTGGTGTACTTGCCCGACAGCAGGCCGGAGGCCAGCGGCACGCGCGCGATGATGCCGACGCCCGCCTTCTCGGCGGCGGGCAGCACCTCGTGCAGCGGCTTCATGCGGAACGGGTTGAGGATGATCTGCACGCTCGCGACACCCGGCCGGCTGATCGCGGTCAGCGCCTCCTCGCACGTCTCCACGCTGACGCCGTAGTGGGCGATGCGCTCCTCCGCGACCAGGGTGTCCAGGGCGTCGAACACCTCGTCCGTGGAGTAGACGGGCGTCGGCGGGCAGTGCAGCTGGACCAGGTCGAGGCGGTCCACGCCGAGGTTGCGCCGCGAACGGTCGTTCCAGGCGCGGAAGTTGTCGAGAACGTAGTTCTCGGGGATCTGGTCGACGCGGCGGCCCATCTTGGTCGCCACGAAGATGTCCAGCTCGGGCCTGCCACGCAGGAAGGCGGCGATGGTCTGCTCGCTGCGCCCGTCGCCGTACACGTCGGCGGTGTCGAAGAAGGTCACCCCCGACTCGACCGCGGCCTCCAGCACCGCCTGGGCTTCCTTGTCGTCGACGTCTCCCCAGTCGGCTCCCAGCTGCCACGTCCCCAGACCGACGACGGATGCCCGCTGACCCGACCTACCGATTACACGCTCGTCCATGGCGTCAGTGTGTCATTGCTCATCCCCGTGCGCGGAACGGCCCCCTCCGCCGCGTTACCTGTGAATCCATCACTCACACGGGTGAATCGTGTCGACGGGCCCACGGCGGCTGTCAAGCCGGTCCCTAGCGTGAGCCCGTGAACGACGACTTCAGCCGCAGGGGCTTCCTCCGTGCCGCCGCCCTGGCTGCCGCACCGACTCTTCTCCCGGCGGATCCGGCCGTCGCCGCCGAGGAGTTGCCGGACTTCCCGACGGACGTGGCGTTGTACCGCTCCGCGTATCGCAACTGGGTCGGCGAGATCACCGCCGACGGCCTGTGGGCCTGCGCCCCGGACGGCCCGGAGCAGGTACTGGACGTCGTCAACTGGGCGTGGCGGCACGGTCGGAGAGTCCGTGCGCGGGGTTCCTCGCACGGCTGGTCACCGCTGACGATCACGCCGGACACGGCGTCTGACGCGCCGGTTCTCCTCGTCGACACCGCCTCCGGTCTGACCGGCCTGTCCCAGGAGTCGCCGACCTCCGTGCGCGCCGGCACCGGCGTCACCCTGGAGGCCCTGCTCACCTATCTGGAGGAGCGGGGCCTGGGTGTCACCGCCGCGCCCGCGCCCGGCAACCTCACCCTGGGCGGCGCCCTGGCCGTCGACGCGCACGGCACCGCCGTACCGGCGCGGGGCGAGGAGCGGCCGGCCGGGCACACGTACGGCTCGCTGAGCAATCTCGTGCTGTCGCTGACGGCCGTCGTCTGGGACGAGGGCGGTGGCGCGTACGTGCTGCGGACGTACGACCGTGACGAGGCGGACTGCGCCGCGCTGCTCACCCATCTGGGCCGCGCCCTGGTCACCGAGGTGGTGCTGCGGGTGGGCGCGAACAGCAACCTGAGGTGTGTCAGCCGTACGGACATCCCGGCCGACGAGCTCTTCGCCGCGCCCGGCGCCGAGGGACGCACCCTCGCGGGCTTCCTCGACCGGGCCGGGCGTGTCGAGGCGATCTGGTTCGCCTTCACCGAGTTCCCCTGGTTGAAGGTGTGGAGCGTCTCCCCCACCCGGCCGCTGACCTCACGGCATGTCAGGACGCCGTACAACTATCCGTTCTCCGACAGCGTCCCGACGCCGGTCGCGGATCTGGTGGGACGGATGGTGTCGGACGGGGCGTGGTATCTGGCGCCGGTGCTGGGCAACGCGCAGTACGACGTGGCCGCGCTCGGGCTGGTGGCGACGCTGTCGGCGGACATCTGGGGGCCGTCGAAGAACACGCTGCTGTATCTGCGGCCGACGACGCTGAGGATCGCCACGAACGGCTACTCGGTGCTGACCGGCCGGGATCAGGTGCAGCGGGTGGTCGCCGAGTTCACGGCCTTCTACCGGGAGCGGCTCTCGGCGTACGCCGACCGGGGGCAGTTCCCGGTCAACGGGTCGGTGGAGATCCGGGTGACGGGGCTCGACGAGCCGGCGGACGTCGGTGTGGAGGGGGCGCGGCCCCCGCTGCTGTCGGCGCTCGCGCCGCGCGGTGACCGGCCGGAGTGGGACACCGCCGTGTGGCTGAACATCCTGACGCTGCCGGGCACACCGCACGCGGAGGCGTTCCTCAGCCAGATGGAGCGGTTCCTGCTGCGCACCTTCGACGGCGAGTACGCCATGACGCGGGTCGAATGGTCCAAGGGCTGGGCCTATACGCGGGCGGCGGCCTGGAGCGACGGCGAGGTGCTGGGCGCGGTGGTGCCCGGCACCTTCGGGGAGGAGGCGTGGGGCGAGGCCCGTGCGGTGCTGGACCGGCTCGACCCGCACGGCGTGTTCGGCAACGCGTTCCTCGACCGTCTGCTGCGGTGAGGTGCGCTCACTCGCGGGCGGCCAGGGTCCTGGCATGCACGGTGCGCGCCACCTTCACCCCGATCCACTGCTTCAGGCGCCGCCAGGCCTGCGACTGTCCGGCCGCCCGGTCGAGCCGGTAGTACAGCTGCGGCGGGACATGGGGCAGCAGGGGCGAGTGGCGCTGGCCGAGCAGGGCGAACATCTGCTGCGGGGGCAGATGGATGTAGCGCGGCAGGTCCTCGTACCAGCGGGCGCTGTAGTGGGCCGCGCTCTGGATGGCCAACAGCTCCTGCTGGCGCCGCTGTTGGTAGTGGGCGAGGGCCTGCGGGAGGGTGGCGTGCTCGTGCAGCGCTCCGGCGAGGGCGGCGGCGTCCTCCACGGCGAGGGTGGTGCCGGCACCGATGGAGTAGTGGGTGGTGTGGGCGGCGTCGCCCAGCAGGACGAGGTTGTCTCGGTACCAGGTGCGGTTGGTCAGGGTGCGGAAGGTCTGCCACTGCGCCTTGCCGTCGGCGCCGGAGCGGCCCATGAGGGGGTGGCCGTCGAGGACGCCGGCGAAGACCTTCTCCAGCACGGCCAGGGCTTCGGCCTCGGAGGCGGTGTCGAAGCCGAGGCCGGTCCAGGTCTCGGGGGCGCATTCGACGACGAAGGTGCCGGCGTCGGGGCCGAAGCCGTAGCCGTAGCACCAGATCCAGCCGTGGCCGGACTCGACGAAGGAGAAGGTGAAGGCCTCGAAGTTCTTGGTGGTGCCGAGCCAGATGTAGCGGTTGCGGCCGGATCTGCTGTCCGTACCGAAGTGGTCGGCGTACCGGGTGCGCAGGGCGCTGTGGACGCCGTCGCTGGCCACGATCAGGTCGGCGGTGGGCAGGTTCCCCGGTGTGATCTCCTGCTCGAACCTCAGCCGTACGTCCAGTGAGCGGGCGCGTTCGGCGAGGATCTCCAGCAGCCGGTGGCGGCCGATGCCGTAGCCCGCGTCGCCGGGCCGGCGGGTCGTGCGGCCCCGGACATGGGCGACGCCCTCGCTCCAGCGGACCGAGCTGTCCTCGATGGTGCGGGCGGACACGGGGTCGTGTTCGCACAGCTTGTCGAGCAGTCCGCGCCAGTAGGTGACGCCCCAGCCGTAGGTGGAGCCCTCCGGGCCGCGTTCGTAGACGGTGATGTCGTGGGACGGATCCCGCAGCTTCAGCAGGATCGAGAGATACAGGCCGGCGGGCCCGCCACCGATGCAGGCGACCTTCACACGCACCCCTAGAAATGGTCTAAAACGGTCATATCACTCCGCAGAGTAGCAAGGCGGAGGCCTGCGGCCGCGACATTCGGGATCGCGCCAGTTTCGCCCGGTGAGACGGACCACTCACTCCCCGCCCGTCCGCGAAGGATCAGCCGAAACGCCATCGCCAGGAGAAGGAATTCCCCGTTCCGGTGGTTCACGGTCGCCGCACCCAGCAAGATCATCTTGGTTCAATCTTGCATGACATGTGAGCACTTGTCCGGATCGGAGCCAACCACTCCCGACCGATTTCTCCCCCTCTCATCCGGCCGGATAGGCATGCGGAGTCGTCAACCGAACGAACCCAGGAGGTCCGCATGCCGGAACTCAGCCGTCGCAGCGCCCTCACCGCCGCGGCCGTCCTCGCCACCGCCGCCGGTGTCCCCGCGGTCACCGCCCTCACCGCGTCCGCGGCGGCACCCGACCACCACGCCCTGCCGTCCTTCGACGAGGTCTACAAGGGCCGCCGGATAAAGGGCGGGCCGTCCTCGGGCGGCGGACACCACCATCACGGTGGCGGATACGCGGTGTTCGTCGACGGGGTGGAGCTGCATGTGATGCGCAACGCCGACGGCAGCTGGATCAGCGTCGTCAGCCACTACGACCCGGTCCCCACCCCGCGCGCCGCGGCCCGTGCCGCCGTGGACGAGCTACAGGGCGCCGAGCTGCTGCCCTTCCCCGCCAACTGACCTTCCGCACCCGCACCTTGGAGCACGCTCTACCATGACCGTCCGCAAGAACCAGGCCCTGCTGACCCCCGACGAGAAGCGCCGGTTCGTCGCCGCCCTTCTGGAGCTGAAGCGCAGCGGCCGCTACGACGCGTTCGTCACCACGCACAACGCCTTCATCGTCGGTGACACCGACAACGGTGAGCGCGTCGGCCACCGCTCACCGTCCTTCCTGCCCTGGCACCGCAGATTCCTGCTGGAGTTCGAGCGCGCCTTGCAGGCGGTGGACGCCTCGGTGGCGCTGCCGTACTGGGACTGGAGCACCGACCGCTCCATACGGTCCTCGCTGTGGGCGCCCGACTTCCTCGGCGGCACCGGACGCAGCCGCGACGGACAGGTGATGGACGGGCCGTTCGCGGCGTCGGCCGGCAACTGGCCGATCAATGTGCGCGTCGACGGCCGTACGTTCCTGCGCCGCTCGCTCGGTGCCGCCGTACGGGAGTTGCCGACCCGGGCCGAGGTGGAGTCCGTGCTCGCCATGCCGGTCTACGACATGGCGCCCTGGAACAGCGGGTCGGACGGCTTCCGCAACCACCTCGAAGGCTGGCGCGGCGTCAATCTGCACAACCGGGTCCATGTCTGGGTCGGCGGACAGATGGCGACCGGCGTGTCGCCGAACGACCCGGTGTTCTGGCTGCACCACGCCTACATCGACAAGCTGTGGGCGGACTGGCAGAGACGGCACCCCGGCTCCGGCTATCTGCCGGCGGCCGGGACGCCGAACGTGGTCGATCTGGGCGACACGTTGAAGCCGTGGAACGACGTGCGCCCGGCCGACCTGCTGGACCACACCGCGCACTACACGTTCGACGCGGCCTGAGCCGCGTAGGGCTCGCCGGTCAGGCCTCCGCGGTACGGCACTCCGGGTGACCCCAGCCCTTGGGGTTCTTGGCGATGGGCTCGCCCGCCGCGTAGCCGCGGCCGCACAGGCAGCGGCCGGGGAACTTGGCCTTGATGGTGCGCGAGGAGCTGCCGTTCTTCCGGGGCGCCGCGGACTTGCGGCGCGGGGCCTTGGCCGACGGGGTGTCCGGGGAGGGCGGCGGCTGCGGGGAGCCGAGGCCGCTGCCCGCGGGCTCCTGGACGACGGCGGCCTGGCTGGCGGCGCGGTCGGCGAAGTCGTTGAGCGGGTCGCCGTCGACCTGGTGGGCGGGAACGTAGCGGAACTCGACGGTGCGACCGTCGAGCAGTTCGTCGATCCGCACGACCAGGTCCTGGTTGGCGACCGGCTTGCCGGCCGACGTCTTCCAGCCGTTGCGCTTCCAGCCGGGCAGCCAGGTGGTGACGGCCTTCATGGCGTACTGCGAGTCCATGCGGATCTCCAGCGGTACGCCGGGGTCGGTCGCCGTGAGCAGGCGTTCCAGTGCGGTGAGTTCCGCGACGTTGTTGGTGGCCCTGCCGAGCGGCCCCGCCTCCCAGCGGGCCGGGGTCTCCGTCTCGTCGGCGATGACCCAGGCCCAGGCCGCGGGCCCGGGGTTTCCCTTCGAAGCCCCGTCGCACGCGGCCACAACACGTTCCAGCATGTGCCGATCATGCCATGCGTGGGCCGTGCGCCTCTCGCGGAGTCACGGAGCCGGTCAGGAGACGTCGGTGAGCTCCGGCATGTCGCCCTCGGTGGTGCTGGTGTCGATCACGGAGAAGTTCGCGCCCTGGGGGTCGCTCAGCGCGGCGAACCGGCCGAAGGGGCTGCTCATCGGGCCGAAGCGCAGGACGGCGCCGAGCTTGGTGGCCTTGGCGACGGTGTCGTCGCAGTCGGGGACGTTGAAGTAGACGTTGATGTAGGGCGGGACCTCGGGCGGGAAGTCGTCGGTCATCCTCATCCGGCCCAGGGCCATGGTCTCGCCGAGGGTGTAGAGCCGGAAGTCGATCATGTCGTCCTGCATCTGCCGCTGCCCGTAGCCGAAGACGGCGGGGAAGAAGGTGTCGGACTTCTCCGGTGCGCGAGTGAAGACCTCCGCCCAGCAGAAGGCTCCGGGTTCCCGCACGTCGGCGTCGAAGCCCTCGTGGGTGCCGGCCTGCCACACCCCGAAGACGACGCCGCCGGGGTCGCGGGCCAGGCACATGCTGCCGAAGTCTCCGACCTCCATCGGCTCCATCAGGATCTCGCCACCGTTCTCACGGATCCTGGCGGCGGTCGCGGCGGCGTCGGGGGACGCGAGGTAGAGGCACCACTGCGACTGTCCCTCCTGGCCCGGCATGGGCGGGACGACGGCGGCCGCCGCCTTGCCGTTCGCGTAGGCCTGCGTGTAGTTGCCGTACTCCGACGACTCCTCGCCGAAGGTCCAGCCGAGGACGTCGCCGTAGAAGCTCTTGGCGCCCTCCAGGTCGGTGAACATCGCGTCGGCCCAGACGGGGGTTCCTTCAGGTTTCACGGCCATGGCTGCGGCCCTCTCCCGGATCGGTGAGTTGTCCGGATTCATACGCTAGTCACCGGGGAGTCGGGTCGCGCGCCGAATGCCCGGTTCCGTTCCAGACTGGGGTGGAGGGCGGCCGGCCGGCGGACGGGACACGGTATGGCGGACGGGACGATGCGCGCGTGGTCGGTGATCGAGCCGGGGCCGGTCGGGACGGGGGCGCTGCGGCTGGTGGAGAAGCCGGTTCCGGTGCCGGGGGACGACGAGCTGCTGGTGCGGGTGCGGACGTGCGGGGTGTGCCGTACCGATCTGCATGTCACCGAGGGTGATCTTCCGGTCCACCGGCCGGGCGTGACGCCCGGGCACGAGGTGGTCGGCGTGGTCGCGGGGTGGGGGCCGGCGGTGCGGGGCTTCGGTGGCGGGGAGCGGGTGGG